>NZ_LT635782.1:312500-625000 GCF_900128425.1 Anaerococcus urinomassiliensis | reverse complement strand
TGCCATTCATAAGCTTTAATAGAGTGGACTTTCCACAACCACTCCTACCACACAGAAGAATGCATTCCCCTTTTTTGATTTCCAAATTTATATCTTTTAATGAGTAATCAGATCCTCCCTTATACTTAAAACTTAATTCTCTAATTTCAATCATAATTCCCACCCTGATACTTTCATAAATATTACTATTGATAAAATTAAAATCATAAGAATTAGAACACCAATATCATTTTTTCTAAACTTAATTAGGTGTCTACTTGTTTTGTTAACAGGAGCATCGAGTCCCCTTATAATGGCTGATTGAGAGAGCTCATCCCCAATTTCTATTACACTTACGAATAATGGTACAAAAAAATATTCCATAATTAATGTTGGTTTTCTTGTTAAATTTATTAAGTTAAAATTAATACCTCGAGTTTTCATCGCCATATTTATATGGCTCCATTCGTCTTTAATAGTAGGCAAACATCTAAATATTACAGAAATCATTATGAGGGAGTCTTTTGAAAGTTTTATTTTTTGTAAAGTTGCCACTGCACTGGAAACAGATGTTGAATTTAAAATCCATTTACCCACGATAATACATGGCAGAAATTTTCTTCCAATTGCCAAGATAAATAAAATTAAATTCAAAAGAAAATTCATACTAAAATAGTCTAAAGATTTTTCCAATACTACACTTATTACAAAAAATAAAATATACCTTATAGCGGATTTTTTATAACCATCGCTAATAATGATGACAAGGAAAAATAATGTAATAAGGCTTTGATAAATCCAATCAAACCCTAAAAAAATTAAAATATTCGCACCTATAAGCAAGATAAGTTTTGTTCGGAGGTCATATTTTGACCCCAGAACAAACTTTGAATTTTCCATTATAAAACTCCTGCGGATTCCAACTTTTTATTTAATATTTTTTTTGTAAAATAAGAACCAATCAAAGAGAATATAAATGTTCCTATAATCATAACTGGTAACATCCATATCGGTGTCCATGCCCTTACTGTGTTACAAAAGCTTTGATCTAAGCCACCTTTTATTACACTTTCAAAAAATGCTTCTCTCATAACCCAAATTGGTAAAAATCCTCCAAATAAGTTTAGAGAAAAAAACATATGACTAATTGTATTTTTCTTAAAGTCTGTATAATTCCCACCTTTTGCTATGAACATAGCAATTATTCCGGCAGGCACTGCCACTAATGGTGCAATTGGAATATGTCCAGTTGCAACTAATAAAATACTTGGTAATATAGCTGCGATTACAATAGCAGTGGCTGACTTTGTTTTTGCAAGAAGCATATGATAGGTTGGTGCAGCAAGTAGTGCTACAAGCATAGGCATTAGTAAAAACAAAACAGGGACAGGCATAGATATTACCCCAATAACTGCATATGTTACAAAGTAAAGTGCAATTAAAACACCAGCTGTAACTGCATTTTTTGATGATTTCTTTTGTGTTTTCATAAGTTTCCTCCTTTAAAATTGATTGTTACTGTACAATCTTCCATTCTTTAGACTTTTCTTGATAATTCCATAAGTCTTTATATAGTCCTTCATTTTTTATAAGTTCTTCATGCTTCCCAACTTCCTCTACCTTTCCTTTGTTTAAAACAACAATTTTATCAGCTCCCATTACGCTCCTTAATTTATGAGCTACAACCACAACTGTTTTATTTTTAATTAAATTTGATATTGCTTCCTGTATAATAAGTTCATTTTCAGGATCAAGTGAAGATGTTGCTTCATCAAGTAGTATTATTGGTGCATTTTTTAATATTGCTCTCGCTATTGATATTCTTTGTTTCTCACCTCCAGACAGAGTCGCTCCTCCTTGTCCAATCATAGTGTCAAATCCATCATCTTTTTTGACTATAAAGTCATAAGCTCCTGCCATTTTTGCAGCATTCATGATTTCATCTTTACTTGCATCTTCATTTCCAAATTTTATGTTGTTATAAATTGTGTCTTTAAAAAGATACACATCTTGAAAAACAACAGAAAATTTATCCATTAATTTATCAGGGTCGGCTGTTAGCAAATCTACTCCACCAATTTTAATTGTCCCTTCATTAGGATCATAAAATCTGGAAATTAATTTAATTAGTGTAGATTTTCCAGAGCCAGAGTAACCAACAAAAGCAGTTAATTCATTTTCATTAATGTCTAATGAAACATTATCGATAACCTTAGATTCCTTGTAAGAAAATGAAACATCGCAGATTTCAATTTTGTTGCTTTCGTTTACATCGGAATTTCCTGACATAGGTTTAGCGTTAAGTAAGTTAATGATTCTCTCTCCTGAAACTGATGCCATTTGTAGACCTGTATAATTTACAAGTGCAAGCTCCAAGGGATCAAAAATCCTTGTGCCTACAAATAAGAACATTAAAAATGTATCAATTTCCAAAGATCCATTTATAAATAAATAGGAACCAACTAAACTCATCAAAGGAAGTCCTATTCTTAAAATCATACTTGCTATAGTAGTTAATGAACCAACCCCTTTCTCACTCTTAATATTTGCATTTCTTGAGTTATCTATATCTTCTTCAAGTTTTATTAATGTATCATCTAAGCTGTTATAAGCTTTTAGAGTCTTAATGGCATCCAAATATTCGTTTATATCTTCTTCCTCTTTTATCCTCATTTTCTTTGTTTTCAAATAAATTTTTTTCTGAAAGTTTTGCATGAGTGTAAGAAGTAGAACAGAAATAGGTAGTCCAATAAGAGTTGCTATTCCCATTTTTACATTAATTATCAAAAATAATATTGAGCAAAGAACCGCTACACATATACCACTGAAAAATTGAGGTAATTGATGAGTTACTGCCGTTTCAACTTTGAAAAAATCATTCATTAATGTATCTAAGATCTCTGCTGAACTTTTCCCTGAAATATAACCTATTGGCAGTTTTCTTATGTGGTCTGCAAGCTCTATTCTTCCATCTGCACTTGTCTTGTATCCAAGTTCATAGGTATATTTTGTGGCTAAATTTTCCAATAAGAATGTTATTAAGAAAAATACTGCCATTATCCCAAAATACTTCCATAAAAGGCTCGTATCTATACTATCTGAACCTCTATTTAAAAATAGTGTTTCTACAATTTTCGCCAAAGCAATAAATGGTATAAGGTTGGAAATAGATGCCAAAACATTTAAAATAATTGATTTTCTTATATTATTCATCTTTCCTAATGTAATATTTCTTATCATTCATTCTCACTCCCTTCTATGTCCATTTGCCAAATATTTGTCTTCTTATAAATATCAAAGAGTCGCTTATATATTCCATCTGCAACGATTAAATCTTCATGCTTACCTCTTTCTGCAATTTTTCCATCAGATATTACTAAAATTTGATTTGCATGCTCTATGGTATTTAACCTATGAGCAATCATGATAACCGTCTTATCCTTAACCAATTCAGATAAAGCTTCCTGCATAAGATATTCATTTTCAGAGTCTGCAAAACTTGTTGCCTCGTCTAATACTAATATTGGTGCATTCTTTAAAATCGCTCTTGCTACAGCAATACGTTGTTTCTCTCCTCCAGATAAATAAGTCCCTTTACCCAAAACAGTGTCATACCCATCAGGAAGTTTTACAATAAAATCATGACATCTTGCTTTTTTGCAGGCTTTTATAACATCTTCTTTTGTAGAACCTGTCTTTGCCATAGCAACATTATTGAATACTGTATCTGTAATAAGATCGCTGTCTTGAAAAACGAATGCTATCTTGTCCATTAAGACGTTTATAGGAATATTTTTTATATTAACCCCACCAATTTTAATAGAGCCTTCTGAAGGATCGTAAAATCTCGGTATTAGCGTTCCAATGGTAGATTTACCTGCTCCTGAATAGCCAACTAATGCTGTAACTTCTCCTTGTTTAGCACAGAAGCTTATATTCTTTAAAACCTCTTCATCTCCATAAGAAAAGCTTACATTCTCGAATACAAGATTATGACCTTTTATCTCTTCCTCGCTATTTTCAATTGCCAATTCTTTTTGATCTATAATTTCGTAGATTCTCAAAACAACTTCATTTAGTAAATTCATTCCTTCTGCAAAATCTCTAAGTTTTAATGCAGGTACGCTAATGGCAGGTGCAAGAATCAAATAGAAAATAAAAACTGTAGCAAAATCCAAGTTATTATTTCGTGACATTAAAAGTATTCCTACTGGAACTATGAATGTAGCAACAGATAAAATAAACATTCTAAATGAAACAAATCCCGGTCTTATCATTGATGTAATCGAACTTGTAAAGTCTCTATATTCTCCTACTGACTTTGAAAAAGTTTTAAATGATTTTGCTCCTGTTCCAAATATTTTCACTTCCGGCATACCTTTAACGTATTCAGTAGTTGCTGAATTAATTTGATCCAAAATCGCAAAGTTCTTCTCAAGTCCACCCGACTTTATAATCTTTGCCATGATTGCAATCTGAATTCCTAAACCAACAAATATAATTAACAAAGTCGTAAGACCTAATATTAAATTTATCTTCAACATAACAATTATCATTGCTAAAATTAGTGCTAAAGTTGAAATTAAATTTGGTAATTGATGAGAAAAATATCCCTCAATTTGATTCATGTCCGATCCTAATACTTGCCTTATTTTTGACTTGTTGTCTCCGGTAAAAAACCCTAAAGGAAGATTTCCAATATGAAATAATATCTTCTTTTTTAAGTTAGCTATTAAAACATATGAAAACTTATGGCATAAAATACCGCCAATGTAAGTTAAGCAATATGACAGTACCACTGCTGCAAGTCCATAGATGCAGAACTGTATTGTACTTTGTTCTAATTTTCCATATAAAAATAGAGATTTTATGACTTTGTATATCACCAAAATTGGACAAATACTTAATAGCATCCCAAGACTAACAAATAATATTCCTCCTACAAGTTGTCCTTTTTTTATTTCACTGTAGGAAATAATATCTTTGATTGATTTCTTCTTTTTCATCTAAAACATGCCTCCTTACCGAACGAGTTCGTTCATTTACCTTAAAACTAATACAAGGAAAACACCATTGATGTTTCCCTTGTAAAATACTTATATTTTATTTTTTTCTAATGAGGTCTTTGAAATAGTTCGCTTATTATTCCAAAGGCTTCACTTGAATTTGTTTTGTTTTCTCCCTTAATAATATAGTCATTATATATTGTTCCAACAGCTCCGTATAAAATAAAAGCTGCGAAACTTCTCACATTTTCTCTGTTTATTCCCATATTATTTTCTATTTTTTTATTTTCAATTCCTTCCATTATAAACTCTGAATAGACATCTATAAATTTCCCAATGTAATGAATCAATTCCCATAGCCTGTACGAGTTATCTGTAATTGAATTCTCTTTTGAAAAATTATATCTAGTCGTGAACTGACCGATATCTTTTACTATAAGTTCTCTTAGAATTTTTATTCTTTCCTCGTAATCTATTTCCTTGTTTTGAAGGATACCTAACTTATTTTTTAATTTTTCATCAAAGTAAGTTTCCATACACGCCAAGAAAATATCTTCTTTTGATTTGAAATAATAATAAAACATTCCCGGCGCTCCATTAACTTCTGCGAGAATATCTCTAACAGAAACTTTCTCATACCCATACTTTTCAAAAAGTCTGGATGCTATGTTTATAAGTTCCTGTTTTCTTTCTTCTGGATCTTTTACATTTCTCTTTGCCAAAACCTCACCACCTATTGACCGACACTCGTTCTTTAATAAAGATTATCATTTTCTTATACTTTTGTCAATAGTGCCCTGAAATTATATTCTGAGTATGGTATAATTTTATTTACTATAAATAACACGCTTAGCGCTTATAACTTTAATAGCAAGCACAGTAAGTGAGTACCCACTTACGAAAAATTGATGAAGCAGAACCTTTATGGACTGCTTCTTTTTTTATCAATTTTACCTTGTTAGGGAGAACCCTAAGACCCCAATATTTTATGATAAGGAGATATACTATGGATAATAGAAAAAGAAATAATCAACTAAAAATATATTTAACAGATGAAGAAAAAGAAGTTTTTGAAAAGAAAATGAAACTTGCTAATTGCAAAACTATGTCCCACTTTCTTAGAAAATGTGTATTAGAAAAAGAGATCTACGTTGTAGATTTAGAACCATTTAGAAACCTACAATGGCTACTTTCGAATGCAACAAATAATATAAACCAGATTGCAAAAACTACTAATACAACTGGTGTTATTTACAAAAATGAAATTGAATCAATGAATAAACAGATAGAAAAATTATCAAAAGAAATATGGCAGATCCATTCCCTACTTCTTAATAAATCAAAAGAAAGTTCTGGTGATCAGTATGGCAATTACAAAGATACATCATATTAGGAGGGCTGATACACAAAACTTTTCACAGACCCACTACCAATTTGACCTTCTATAAAAGAAGATACAAGACATTTTAGTCTTATGTATCTTCTTTTAATTTTATTATACTATAATTCACTCGCTGATTTTATAATAATCTCTTCTGATATCACTTTAAGTAATGGTATTTCCTTTAATAAGGCTTTAGAATCTTTAAAAGGCTTATAAATTCCTCTTTCATTCAATCTAACTTCATTTGACTTGCTGTGAACAAGTGAATTTCTAGTTTTATATACTCTATTAGCCAATTTCTTAAATATATGTTTTTTGTCTCCTATTAAATCTATTGCATCTCCATTTGAAAAATTAACCTTATTGTTTTTATAGTATTCTATAACATCTTCATCAATTTCATCCAATTTTTCTATTGTCTTTTCAATATCTATATACTTTCTTAATGTTAATTCCAGTGCTTCCAATTCACTTCCTACTGTACTTTCAGTTCTCTTTTTATTAATTAAATCTACAAGTTTCATTATATCTTTTTCTCTTTTTGTAGAAAATCCCGGATCTAACAATATTTCCTTAACATTATTAACAACACCTTCTTTATATATTTCTTCATAAAAATATTCCATAATGTGATAAAATCCTATGAATTGTACAAACGGATCTTCTGAAGAGACCGCCATATGGTACTGTTCTGTTAAATCTTGTTTATATAATAATCTTGGTGCATCTAACTCTTCGCTCTTGTAAGAGCTATTTTTATTCCTATACCTAATATTTAATAATTCATCTAAGCTATTCATAATCCTGAAGGAATATCCATAGTTATAGCAAAAGTTAAATAAAAATGAATTAATATAATCATTAAGTTTATTTTTATCAATATCTTTTTTATATGAAACAATTAGTGAATAAGGATTTCTAAAACAAACTCTTAATAAATTAAATAAATTCTCGCCTTCATCTCCTCGCAATCTAGGAGGAAAAATCATAAAAGTTCTTTTTAAACTTTCCAAGTCTATTTCTTTAATAATATTCCATACCATTACATCTGATATTTCTTGAAATTTATATTCAATATTATTCATGGAGTCTTTAATATTAGTAGATATTACTCGTTCCTCAAGTTTATATGGCAATAGTCTTCGAACCATTTTATTTGTTTGATAAATAATAACTTCATAGCTATTATTAGTTGAAACTGTAAATTGCGACAAATCCGATTTTATTGCATCATTGGTAATATTATTATAGTCAGGTTTACTAAATTCATAACTTTTTTCACCCACAGTATAGCTAATACTATCTTCGCTATAATCTATATTAAATTCTTTATTAAATCTTCTTAATATAAACTTTACTTTATCAATAAATTCATCCCATTCCATATTTACTCGTCTCCTTAAAAATTTGTATATTCTTATAATGTTGAATTTTTATTGCTTCTTCGTCCTTGATATTAGAATCATCTTACTTTATATAGGTTTAAACCACTTCTTTTATATAGTTTTCAATCACTAATAAAATTTTTTCTTTGCGGACTTTCCTTGCGCAATATATGATAGCTCAATTCTCAAACTCTTTGGTTTTTTCTGCTAATTTAATGCATCTACTACAAACGTTATAATGTTAATTCTTTTATGTGTCTCAATAAGATTTTGTTCATCTCCTTCAATACAACCTTTGAAAATTAAATCTTTGATAATACCTCCATATATTTTCTAATTTCATCTTCTATTTTAAATAGTCTGCTGTATTTTATGAGTCGTCTTAGATTTTTATTTGGTGATTTAAAGTATCTTTTTATGGCTTCTGTAAAAATATGCTTATCTATTTTTTCTCTGTCGATTATGATATCGCATATTGTTCTTTCAATATCATAAACTGGAATAAGGTTGCCTTGTGGTGATTTTATTTCTATCTTTCCTAGTTCGTATAAATCTTTTTTTACATAGTGAACTTGTAGATCTTCGTATCTTTTCTTGATATGACTTGCATTATAGCCTTGGGGTACAGATATATGAAATACATTTGGAGTTCTATCTGATAGGTCGTGGAGATATAGGGCTGTTTGATTGGAAAATATTATTCGATTACTATTGGATGATATTAAAACAAAATCGTCTATTATTTTTCCTTTTAATTGATATAGTCCTGGTCTTAATCTTTCTAATTGTCCGATTTTTGTTAATTCTGATAAATTATGCCTAGTATATCCAAGTTCTTCTGCTTCTTTGTTAGTTATTATTAAATTTTCTTGTATATACTCTTTAAGTGTATTCATAGTCTGCCTCCTCTCGTTTACGCTTTTATTATGTGTTATAAAAGCGTATATGTAAAGTTGGCTCGTGATTGTTTTGTATTTTGAAAAGGATGTAACGAATCCTTACACCCTTTCTAAAATTATTCTTTCTTAACTCAATATTCTAATTTAGTATATATCTCTAGTAATATGTGTTTAAGGTTTTACATACTTTAACTTCTATTCTACTTATTTATTTACAACTATACTGTTTGCTTAATACTCTAATCTATTGTTCACATAAAATATTCTGTCTTGTATTTTGGTTTAAGTTCTATATAGAATATACAATTCCTACATTGTATCAAGTTTTACATACATATTTTCTACAATATAAAAGAGTAAGAAATTCTTACTCTTCTATACTATTGTTCAATTTTAAATAATTTATCAGTTTGTGATAATTCCACAATAATATTCGCTTTACTCAATAGATCTTCAGGCAACTTATCTTTCAATATTGAAATTACCAATTGAATGTCTTTTTTAATAACAAAATCCGAAACTTTCAACAATTGATTATCATGCATCAATTCTTTTTTATCATTTAATAAAAAATGCAAAGAGGATATTCCTTCTTCATCTGCAAACATTATATATGCCAAATCAAAACATAGAATTTCTCCTTGTTTTTTGCCTGAACTCATATTTGAGTTAAATGTACTAAATTTATATACTGGCTTATTTGTCTTTTTATTATTAATAATCTCATATGTCAGCGCATATTTTTCTCCATATAACTCATATGATACCGAAGAAAAATATCTATTAAATTTCGTTATTTGCTTCTTAAGTTTTTCTTGAAAATCAGAAGAATATAAATATTGATCAATGTTTTTAAGTTCATTCTCTGTTGTTTCGAGAATTGAATCTACCTCGTTTATTTGTGAAATTGTATTTTCATACTCGCCTTTTAATCTATATTTTTCATTTATTTCAGAAATAATATTTTCTAAATCATTAAATGAATCACTCTTGGAAATTTTTATAGATAATTTTTTTTCATCACTTAACAATTCTTTTAAAGTTCTCTTCTCATTTTTAATTCTATCATTTAAAACAGGTAATTCTTTTGTTATAAATGAAATCTTCTCTACTATCATTTTATTGTGATATACAACTAAATCTTCAAATGTTTTATGCAAATTAGGGATATATTCTTTTGATTCACTATACAGCAATCTTAATTGATCTAAATCAATTGTAGACACATCTTTTTCCATCTCGTTTTTGGCTTCAATGATCATGTCCCTTCTTATTTCTAGTTTAGTAATAAGTGAACTTAACCTATTTATTTTATATTTTGTTTCATTTAATTTATTTAAATCCTCTTCAAAATTTTCATTTATATTTAATAAAGATTTTTTGTTATTTAACTCAACTATTTCATCTTCAATTATAGCTAATGCAACCTCATATGAATTTTTCTTTTGTTTTTTTTCAAGCCTCTCTTTATATGCATTTTCCTGCTTTATCTTATTAGTAAGCGCTTGTTTTTTGGCTCCACTATCAAATCCACATCCTAAAAGATATAGGTATAGAGTTTCATATTCAACATCAGTAGTAAAAGAATTTAATGTTTTTAATGTCTTATTAATACTATTGTCCTTATATCTAATATTATGAGATATTATTTGCTTAAAAGAAGGTTTTTCATTTTTATGTTCTGGAAATATTTTTGCTAATAGTTCATTTTCAAAATCTTTTTTCAATATCGATTTACCATTTATTTTCCTTATAGCATTTTTCCCTGATAGAAAATTACGCTCAATAACTAATCGTTTTTTTTCTTGCATGTTAAATCCATTTACAAGGGTTAATGTTATTAACACTTCCTGATTTATTAAAAAACTTTTGACCTCTTCATATACTTTATTTTTATTTTCTTCATCTGTGTAAATATCCTTACCTTCTCCTCCCAGGCAAAAATAAATTAATTTTAAAACTGTCGTTTTACCTACATTATTCCCTGTTGATTTTAAGTCATCTGTTAAAGGGGTGTCATCAATTATTAAATTCATACCTGTATGAAATTTCATCTCTCGAATTGTTTCATATTTAGTAGAAATTTTCAGTTTTTCTATAAACATTTTCTTACTACCCCCTTCTCACTTATTTGAGCTAATTGTATTAAATATAACCAGTCAAGACTCAATACGAACACGGAAAATGACATGTTACTTGACTTTTTTACATTATAGTATAATTCTAAAATCATTTGTTCTGTTTTCTTCTCAAGCTCTGTTAAAATAACATAACCATTATAATAAATACTAAGTTCAGGATGAATATTATCTGGTAATAACATGATTATATCCCTCCGGATTATTAAATATTTTACATCTAATAAAAGCATCTACAACCAGTATATCCGTACACAATTGTAGTTCTTCCATCGGTATTTCTATATAATTACTACTTCCAATTATAACTTTCATAACACAATTAATTATTTCATAAAAAATGTCTGTAGGAGTATAATTTAATCTATTTAATTCTATATACTGCCTTCTAATCTCCTGTAATACAGAAAAACTTTTATTTTTACCCTCTCTATCAAACTCACTGTATATTTCATCAAGTCTGTGATAAAAAATTTTATACTCATCAATTATGTCTTTAGCATCTTCTAAATCATTAAATAAAATTTTATCCTCTATAGCAAAAGAGTTGATTTCTGGAGAACCAGCATTAATATCAAGTGTCTCCTCTGCTAAAATGTTAATAACTTTGGCTAAATTTGACTCAATTTTAACGCAATCAACATCCTGCCCTAACTCAGCTTTTATAAAATCATATAAACACCTTTGCTTAGAAACTGTTTGATTTAAAGTTTTTTTAAGAAGTAACCCAATATCCCATATATCTTGTTTTGGATTAAATTGCATACTATATGGATTTTGAAAAGTTTTATTTTTTAGAGAAGAAGGTGCATCCTTAGAAATAGACATAAACTTGTATTTATAATCTTTGTACTTAGTATATACATTTTTGCTTAGAGAATTTTCAATTTTTGTTTTTGTACAGGTTGAAGAAACTTGCACAACAACTTTATTTTTATGATCTATTAAATCTATACCATCTATATTTTGGTATGAAAAATTTAAATTTTCTAATTCTAAACCAAAAATAATATTACACAAATTGGCGAAAAAATTTTCAGAATGGATATTAAGTTCCAAAAGGTTTAGTTTACTTCTCACTTCTATTCTATATGCTAGCGTATTTAATTTTTCTTCTATGTAATTAAAATAATTTGTCCTATTCACTTAATACCATCCTATTTCTTACTATTTATTCCTTAAATAATAAATATGGTTCTATCTCTAAAGCATCTGCTATTTTTTGTACATTATCCAACGCAATGCTTCTTTTTGTACACTCTAATGCACTTATATATGTTCTATGCAATCCGGATTTTTCAGCAAAAGCTTCTTGCGATAAACCCATTTCATTTCGATATTTTTTACGTTTTTAGAAAAAACTTCTATGATATCCATTATACACTACCTCTATTTTTTTAAAATTTTATCACTGTTGAATACAATTAGTCAACATACAATAAGTAACATATTCTTACATAAGCAATCAAATTTAAAATACTATAGTTCCTAATTTTCTCTTCATTCTCTTGTTTCTTAATTTCTATATAGTTACATAATCAAGAAAATTATATAATTTAAACCTATAATGCTTAGATAATTTTATTAGACTTTTTATTAAATTATATTAATACAATTCTGACAGTACTTATTTATCAAGTATTTTTTCTTTATATGATTTTATTCATATAAATCTCTTATTATTTTTTCTGATTAATACGCAAGTTTATTTTAAAATGTAGGTCTTTTTTCATAATTAAATATAAACATAAAGTCCTGATACAACCTTGGATATTCTAATTGCAAAAAGAGCAGCCTTTTAAGCTACTCTTATAGAAAGTACAAAATGAGTTAATTATATTCTTTGTGTCTCCTCATACCAGTTGCAAAACTACTCTTACGTCCATGTAGTTTTTTTGAGTCTTTTTGACGTATCCTTCTTCATCTTTATCGAAGACAAAATGCTTATAAAACTGCTTAAAATGCAGGATTTCTAAGTTTACATCTTTTGTATCAACGCTATAGTCTCGACATTATCTATTTTGTCCAAACTATAATCAAGGTCATGATCTATAAGCGGAAGCTTGAAAACAACCGATTTTATCCAAGTTCCATTTTTAGGTTTTTCGTCATAGATTTGAATTTCTTCTATCAATTCATTAAGTAATCTCTTCTTGTCGATATCTGAAAGGACTGTATAAAGGCTATTAAAATTAACAAGGATTTTATAAATATTATCTGATGTTATTTTTTCTTCAAGGATCGCCTCTTTCCTTTTTCTGCTATCATTTAACTGCATTTCTGCATATTCTAACTGATCATATATTGCATCAAGTCTGAGATTTAAATCAGTATATTTTCTATCATAATGTTTTTCTTCAAAATTTAAAGAGTCTATTTGATTAATTAGTGATGCTTTTGTACCTGTTAATTGCCTAATCTTCGCTAAGTGCTTATTAATAACTTCGTCAATCTCTTTAGTATCTATTTTAATATTGATTTTTTCTTCAATTTTTTTGGCAAAAGTAGGATTGCTAACTATTTGAGTAATTATTGTTTCAACTTCTTTTTCAATTAATTCAGCCCTAATTTGTTTATTAAAAGTACATGTATGTCCATTCATCATTTGTCGATGTTTGCAACCGTAATAGTAATAATCTTTATAATGCTCTCCTTCTTTGTTTTTATTACGTTTTCGGCTTTTATTTCCATATAAACCAGCACCACAATATGGGCATTTTATTAGATTTGATAAGATATGAACTCTTTCATCTTTTCCTCTATTTACCTTTTCATACTTTTTAGCTTGAGATTTTCTTTTTTCCTGTACTTCATTCCACAACTCATCGTCAATTAAAGGTTCATGATTTCCTTGAGCTATAATATAATGATCAGATTTTTCTAATTTAATTTTACCAGTAGTTTTATCTTTAATCGTTTTTCTTCTTCCATATGCAATTTTCCCATTATATACAGGATTGTCCAATATTTGTCTTACTAAACTAGCTGAAAAATATGGATTCTTGCCATTTTGTCTTATAGGTTTATTAATACCTAAAGAAACTAAATACTTAGATACTCCATTGGCTCCCATATCTGAATTAGCATATAAATCAAAAATCATCCTTACTGCTTTAGCTTCTTCTTCATTAACAACTAATTCTCCATTATCTAAGGAATAG
The DNA here is from genome assembly GCF_900128425.1 of Anaerococcus urinomassiliensis. Taxonomy (NCBI): domain Bacteria; kingdom Bacillati; phylum Bacillota; class Tissierellia; order Tissierellales; family Peptoniphilaceae; genus Anaerococcus; species Anaerococcus urinomassiliensis. The sequence goes on along the minus strand of NZ_LT635782.1, from coordinate 611,048 downwards.
CCAATTGGAGCAAAACCACCATTCCATTTACCTTCTCTAGCCTTTTGTTTTCGACCTTCCATAGTTTGAGAAAGTATATTTTCACGTTCCATTTCTGCTACTGCTGAAAGAATTGTTATAACAAGCTTTCCAGAATCTTTAGAACTATCTAAACTATCATCAACACAAATCAGATTTACATTATGATTTTCCATGACTTGCAATGACTGCAATACATCCGCTGCATTTCTTCCAAATCTAGATAATTTAAAAACCATTACATAATCAACTTTATCTTTTTCAGCTTCTATATCATTAAGCATAGCTATGAATTCATTTCTACCTGAAATAGATGTTCCTGATTTTCCAGCATCTTTATAGGTTTTTATTATTTCTATACCATAAGCTTTTGCATACTGTTTTATTCTTTCTTCCTGAGCATCAAGTGAGTAACCATCAATTTGGATAGATGTTGACACCCTAGTATATACATACGCCTTTTTCTTCTTCATTTTTACCACCTAAAGTTTGGACATATTTTCACGTCTATTATACTTATATTTTACATAAATCATAATATAAAAGTCAATGCAGTACCCTAATCCGATGAATTAATATTATCATCATTTTTTTTCTGAACATCTTGGCGGTACTTCCAATTTTTCAAAGTCTATTTGATCTGCATACTTTTCTATTAATTCTTGAAGAAGCACAGCCAATGAATCTAATTGATTATTTTTATTTGATATATTATCCAAGTTAAAATCCTCCGATATTTTAATTTCAACTTGTATATGTCAGAAAATACTGCTTAGCCTTTTCCTACACACAGGTTTTTTTATTGAAAAACTTTTAATGCACATAATAAACGATTAATTGAAGAAAGGAGAAAAAATGAAAAAAGATAGGAAAATCCCATTGTTAAATGAATTTTATTGTCGAGGAAGAATTGTAGGAAAAGGAGGTTTTAAAGAAAGAAATCCATATTTAACAATCTTTATTAAAGGAAAAAAAGAGCCCAATTATATGAAAGTATACTTTGAATCTGTAGATATTCATGATTTTAAAATGAATCAAACTGTTTTTATTACAGGTTTTGTGAAAAGCCCTGTCATTCCTTATTTATATGAAGGTAGGAAAGAACAGTATTTTCTTGGTGAAAAAATAGTCTTAGAGAACACTTTGTTATCGGAAGCCTTTGAAATAGAAAATATAGGTTTTTCTTTTAAAAACCCATTTTCACGAGTTTTTCTTAGCGGTTCTGTCTTAAGCATCAAAGAGTTCAATAATTGGATTACGATTCAAGTGCGAGACTATAGGGAGCAAGTCATTACACTTCAATACTCTAAAAACATGCGTGTAAATGATGTTTCGCTCGAAATAAATGACTTTGTTTTCGTATCGGCAATAGTGGTCTCTTCAAGGAAAAATTATGATGGGATTACAGTTGACTATGAGGATTTAATCGTGGATGATTTAGCTGTGAATTAAAAAATAAAAGCTTGAGGTATAATCTCAAGCTTTTATTCTTACTAAATTTACTTATAATTTTTTAGCCCATCTCTTTGGATTTCATGCACAAAGCTATTCCAGTTATTAAAGAATTTTTCATTAAACAAATGGGACAACTTTATGAAGTTTTTAAAGCCTATACTCTCTAAATCAAGCTCTATATCAAAACTTCCATAAACTTCTGCATAGCATCTTATGGTTACTATCATATCGCTTAAAAAGTACTGAAATGACTCACCTTCTCTTTCTAGTAAAATATCTCTAACGCCATCTACACAATAAAAGTGTCCTCCAATATCTAACCATCCTTCTCCATTTATAAGAGATCTTTCTATAGTCATGATATCCATGACTATACTTTTAAAAACCTTATCCAAAAATTCTTCTTTTTCTAGCATCATAATAATTTCCTTTCCTAATAAATTTAGATACGTCTTACAGTCGTTATATGTAAGAATTAATATCCAATAACAAACTTGTCGTCATTGAAAATTCTTCCTATTATTATAAGAGATTGCTACTTATCTTTTACACTAACTAAAGAAAGTAATACTTTCTTTAAATTCTGCTACTTACACCAATCAAATATCTATCCTTTTTCACAATACATATCACTTCTATCCTCATTTAATGAGACCCTGAAATTGACTTTTTATACTATAAACTAAATTTTCAACTTTCTCTTTTTTATTTTTAGAATAATAAAGATACGGCTCCTTGATATGTACCCTCTTTACTGGACAAACCAGTAAGGAGGGTATTTTTATGAAATATAGTTATGAATTCAAAAAAGAATGCGTACAATTGTATAGAGAAGGTAAATGGCCTGATACACCTGAAGGAGCTAAAGAAAAAAACTTTCATGATTCAATTAGAACATGGTTTAAGTTAGAAGAACTTCATGGACCAGAAATTTTAAAACACGGAAATAATATTAATTGGACTGCTGATGAGAAATTAGAAATGATATCTAAAGTGTTAGCTGGAAATTCCATAAAATCTATAGCAATCGAAAATGGAATCAATGATGGACAACTTTATTCATGGGTTAACAAGTATAAAAATTATGGATATAATGGTCTTGTGAATAAAAAGAAAGGCCGTAAATCTAAAAATACAAGTATGAAAAATAATAATAACCATAAAGCAAAAGAACTTAATGAATCTGAAAGAGAAGAACTAATAAAACTTAGAGCAGAAAATGAATATATAAAAGCAGAAAACGAAATAATAAAAAAAGAGATCGCCTTGAGAGAAGAACGTTACGCTGCGCAACTCAAGGCGAAAAAGCAGCGATTGTCAAAGAACTCAAAGAAGAAGGATACAGACTAAAATATCTTTTAAAAGCTATTGATATGCCAAGATCAACATACTATTTTGAAATAAACAAAGTTGATAATATAAAGATTAAGAATAGTCATATTGCAGATAAAATAACTCAAATATTTAACTTACACAAAGGAAGATATGGAGTAAGAAGAGTATATATGGATCTGATAAATCAAGGTTATGTCATAAATCATAAAAGAGTTCAAAGAATAATGCATGAGCTAAAACTATTTGGAAAAAGATCTAAGGAAAAATATCACTCATATAAGGGGAAGGTAGGTAAAGTAGCAGATAATATAATAAATAGAGATTTCAAGGCAGATAGACCTCTACAAAAATGGACTACTGATGTGTCAGAATTTAAATTCTCTTGGGGTAAGTGCTACATATCTCCAATACTTGATATGTATACCAATGAGATTATTTCTTACGACCTATCCTTAAGTCCTAACTTAAATCAGATATCAAATATGTTAGAAAAAGCATTTAATAAATTTCCAAAACTAGATAACTTAATTCTACATTCAGATCAAGGTTGGCAATACCAACATGAATATTATGTAAATGAGCTTAAAAGACATGGTATAAGACAATCCATGTCAAGAAAAGGGAATTGCTATGATAACTCCATTATGGAAACATTCTTTGGAAGGCTAAAAAATGAAGTTTATTACGGATATGAAAAGAGCTATAGCTCTTTTGAAGAATTTTCAAAAGTAATAGAGGAATATATTTACTATTACAACAACGAAAGGATTCAATCAAAAACAAAATGGATGCCACCTACAAAATATAGGTTAGCATCCACTAATAATTAATTAAATATTGTGTCCAGTTTTATGGGTACACATCACCTTGCAAAACAGTCTTTTTATATATCCTAAAATGCGCCCTTTGTTTTTATCTTTTAAAAAAACTTCACTAACAATTTCTAACAAATCTTCTGAATCAAAAAGTATTTGATAACCTAATTGTCTTTCTTGAATTAGAATATCGCTAATCATCAAGCTTCCCCACTCTTTTCCCCTTCGATCCTTTTCCCTATATTTTTTAACGGCTTTCACAAGAAGGTCTCTACACATTAATTTTTGCTTTTCATATGGCTTAAAAAGATTTTTTTCTAAATATAAGAATAATTTTTGACGAAACACTCCTTCATTTAAATTAAAAAGATTTGTTCCTTCAAAAACATTTTTAAACTTATCTGTTTTTTTTATTGTATGCTCATATCTATAAATACTCCCATTTAATATCTCTCCATTTTCATCAACGATGACGATTTCTTTATTTTTATGCTTCTTTTTTGTTTCTTTTGATTTATCATAAAATGTAATTTTATGTCGTTGATTTTGTGCTGTTATTGTTTTGGATTCATAGCCGTCTTTCTCTTTATGGTTTTCAATATCTATGCAAATTTTCATATACGGGATAAATCTAAGCAGAGTACGTAATGGGTCTTCAAAATCTTTAGTATTACCCGTCGTCAAATAATTGTAGTTAATTTCACAATAGCTAAAAATGACATTTGATATGTCTATCTCAATTTTATAATCTTCGTATAATATATTTTTAATTTCCACAACCACATCTTTTAATTCTTCTAAAGAAAAATTTTCTATATTTTGTCCTAGAATGTCCGTTGGAGAAAAATCTATTCTTGCATATAAGCCCCAATCTATGTTGTAACTATTCTCTCTACTTATCACTAATCTCCCAATGCCTCTTCTTTCGATGCGAAGAGATTTTAGATTTTTTGAATTATACTTGATTTTCGCTACTCCATATGATTTGTGATGGCAATCCTTTAACATATCAATATCATATTTTATAACTCTTATATTTTTGAACTTTACTCTATCAAAACCAAATCTATTAAAATTTTCATATCTTACTACGATGTTTTTTCCCATTTTCATAATTCCCCCATATAAAAGAAAGTTTTTATTCTGTCTCTTATATGTAAGAAAAGTTGATGTTTTTATTTTCTACACACAGGATTTTCAATAAATAAAATCTGTTTATACGGTCCATTTATGGACGTATAAACAGATTTAGGGTATTTACCAAGGATAAGTTTTTAAACTCTTTTGTTATTAAGAACCTTTTCTGACAAATTATAAATAGAAGATTGATGGTATGGAGAAAATAAAAAAGATAAGTGATCAAAAATGAGGAAACAAAGAGAGGAAGTCGCAAAATATGAAGTAAGAAAAAAATAAAAAAGATTTATAGAGCAAAAATTTTAAGTATGTAAAAAAATGTATAGTGTAGGAATTCACTTACAAAAGCATTAAATAGCAAGCCAAGCTATCAATCTAAAAATGTGTACTTTAGAGCAAGCCAAGCTCTTTAAAAAATGTGTTTTGTCTTAGATTGGACAACTTAGAAGCTTCTACGGACTCGGTAGTATAAAAAGCTTAGTCTTAACAATTAGAGTAACAAATAAGGCTCTAGAATCGTTTTTAAGAGCTTTAATTTTAAAAAGATAGTTATATATTTGAAAGGAGCATTCTATGTCTTTTAATATCACAAACAAAGCTTTTAACAAAGAATTTGGAATAATAGATGAAGAAAAGAAAAAAACTAAAAAATGGGATAAAAGAAAGCAAAAAAACATTTTAAAAAATCAGATTTATGATAGATTAACAAGAATGTTAAATGATGGTATGAGTACATCAAGAAATGACGATAAAAATGATTTATCAACTACAACAAAAAATAAAATTTATAGCGTTACAACCTATAAGACATATAAAAAACAATGTTATAAATTTGCAGAATATTTGAAAGAAAATAATCCTGAAATAAAGAAAATACAACAAGTTAAAACAGAACACGTAAATGAATATCTTAAAAACTTAACAAATCAAGGCTTATCTGCTTACTCAATTAGCACATCTAAATCAGCTATAGCAAAGGTTTTAAGAACATCATCTACAAACTTTATAGCGACACCTCCAAGGACAAGAAAATCAATTAAAAGAAGTCGATATGAAACTAAAAGAGATAAACACATATCAGAAGAGCTAGAAAGAAAATTTTCTAAAATAACAAGCTCTACAGGATTAAGAAAAAAAGAAATGGAAGCTGTAAGAGGGGTTGATTTAAAAGAAATCAACGGAAAATATTATGTAAAAGTTAGACAAGGAAAAGGTGGAAAAAAACGCTTAGCTTTAATCATGGGCAAAGATAAAGAAGAAACAGATGAAATAATAAATATTTTTAAAGAAGCTGGAGAGCTTAAAATAGCACCAAAATTACCTTCTCATTATGACAACCACCACTACAGAGCAGTATACGCCAAGAGAATTTATAATCATTATGCAAGACCAATAGATGAAATACCTGGTGGTTTAATTTCAGAAGGAGGAGAAAGATACATCATGAGAAATGATAGAGCTGGAGAAATATTAGATCGAAAAGCTATGTTAATAACCAGCAAATACTTAGGACATAATCGTATTGATGTAATCGCTCAATCTTATCTGTACTAAAATAAATAGATGTAGATATAAAATCTAGGTTTGGAGAAATTGATTTAAAGCTAGTTATTTTCTTATGATATACAACATCCACTGAATAAATTTTAAAAAATTGAAACTGAAATAAAGATCTTACATCATGAAGTATAAAAATGTAAAAAAACTGAATAAAACCAATTTACAGAGAAGTATTATATCGAACTTTCTATTTATAAAATAGCTACTAATGAAATTTTAGAAATCTATAAAATATTACCAAACATAAAAGAAATATTAATCAGACTCGATAAGTTGCAATAAAAAAGAATACCCTTATGCAAGAGCATTCTTTGAATAAAGAAGAATTTTCTGACCTTTTTCAGTATAGGAAAAACTATGAAAATCACTTATGGGAAGGAAGTGGAGAGATAAAATGCTATAAGCAGATAAACTTATATCTTTTTAAGATTATTTACAAAATTTTACTCTAAGCTTATTATATTACTTAAGGAGATCCTACTAGATGACCTACGAACATTGTTATAGGAAGTAATAAAATCAAAAGGATATTTAATGCCATAAACAACTTATCCTTTTCCTTTACCCCATATACTAAACCTATTAGTCCAATAATTGGCAGAAAAACATTAATGTGAAATTTATAATAATCTTTATGAATTTCATGAGCATCTATATAATTACTTGATTTGATTTTTATTTCACATCCACCATTAAATTTACAAACAACTTCATAAATACCATCACTGGAAAAATTTAATGGATATTCAACATTTTCATCATGATTTATAACTCCAATATATGCCAATTTATCCATTATTATCCACCATAAAATTTACTACTATATCTTTTAAGAGACATTTTAAAAATAAAGAAGGTTAACAAAAACAAAAATGTTCTTGATAGTAGTAGTTTTATATAATCATGTTGTAGTAAACTTAAAACTTTTATAGTCATCGGAAATGTAATATATCCACTATTAACTACTAAAAGTACCATTAATAAAATGTAATAGTTTATATAAGTAAACAAATCCTTTTTTAATAGTAATAAAATAGATAGAACTATATAACTTGCAGATAGAATTTCTAAAATTGTTAATACATTAAACTTAATACTAATTAAATACACTTCACCTGTTATAAAATAATTAATTCCTTGAAAAAAAATTTGTCCCAAAATATAAAATATTAATTCAGTCCCCAAAATAATATAAAATATCTTTCTAATATTCTTTTTCTCGTTAATTGAATATATTACCATATAGTCTTTCTGTATACATATAAACTTTTCATTTATTACATTTAATACAAAAATAGGCACCAAGAATATTAAAAATACTTGATGAGTCAAAAGACGAAATAAGGAGTTACTCTAGCACTTTTATTGTTTTTTATTACTTCCATTGCATATTCTTCTCCATCTAGTTCATCTAATTCTTTAGTTGCTACTGCCATTTTCTCAGTTTAATATAGATCCTTGCCTAGCTTATCAAAATCGCTGAAGTTATTTATAAGGCTATAGCAATGCAAGTTGAAACTTAGGCTTACTAAATCTGCCATTGTATTAGGTTCTTCTGTAAAGGTCGCAGCACAAAACTTTTCTATTTCCCTTGGACTGAACCCATCAAATCTTTTCATTAAATAGTTTAGTTCATCTATATTTACATTTTTATCAGCCAGTATATTTGAAAATCTTTCATCCCTACTGCCTTCTATATAACAGTTTGACCTTGTACTCATTTCTATTCCTAATTCATTGCATACCTCTTGTAGTTTATCTTCCTCCATTGGAATCCATATGGTTTTTCTTTTATCATCATCCCTTGATTTTTTAATAGTTATATTCAATCTTTTTCCTCCATTCTATTTATTAATTAAAAATAACTCTGTCCCGTATCTATTGATTAAGGCAGAGTTAATTATTGATTTAAATATATAGTCATCTATTAATTCCCTATCTGCTAGCTCATTGATTCTTATACACTCCTTTCCAGTTGATAGGGTCTTTGCAGTTTGGTATAAGGCATAGCCATTGGTATCTATATCCCGAAGACATATTTGTTTTAAGCCAAACTTAACATTTAAAATATGATTTTCAGAAACCTTCCATAGATTTTCATCGGCAGTAAGTAAAAATAGGATAGCAATAAATCTTGGGGATATATCATGAATATCTAGATCTTGGTTTCGAAGAAAATTATAGAATCTTTCTTTGTGGTTATGATTTAAAAAGATTTCCCCCTTGAAATTATTTGCTAGACTTTCTAATCTTTCCTTTAAATAATAATTATTTATCTTTCCAAAGCACTCTCTGACTAGATCCTTATATCTACATCTATCCACATTGATTTTGAAGTTTGAACCAATGTGTCCACACTCCTTACAATCATCATCAACATTAATCACACCAATCTTGCAATCTCCATCACCCCCTTGGCAATTAAAATAATTATTGATGATTATTCCATTTCCTCTTGGCTGGAAATTTGGAACCATAACCATCAATTGCTCTATTCCTTCCAAGGATGTACCATACATAAATAATTTTGACATTGTTCCCAATCCTTTCTTTCTATTTTTAAGCATAAAAAAATGACGAAGTTTATTGGTCTTTAGTTGACCTAAACTTCGCCACCATATTCTCGATATTTAATCTTGATTTATATACAAATAGATGTATTAGAATATCAGATATTCTAATACATCTATTTGCTACATTTCAAATTCCTTTAAATATTATTTCTTCATTAATTAGTTGCACATATACCTACTATATCAATAAATTTTGAGTTATCATTGACTATATTAGTTGCTATTATCAGAATAGTCGTCGATAACTATATTTTCGTGCAAATATGCAAATAAGTAAAATGATAGTTATGTTATATCATAATAATTGAAAATAATAGAATGCATTTTTCAATGTAATAAGATTAAGCGTTCTCTTAAAGTTAGAGAACGCTTAATTATTTTTAATTTATTGAAATAATTTGTAACTATTGAAAACAGACAAAAATTGTTCATTGGATAATTTATCAAGATCAGTAACATTCGCATGCTTCAGCACCTGTCTTAATTGATTTTTAGTAAAAAGAACATGATATTCCCTGTTTACCCATTTATAAACGAAAAATCTATACTTTTTGTAGTCCTTCTTTAAAATAAATGGTTTATGCCTTTCAAGTACAATCAATACAGAATCTACATTAGGCTTAGGGTGAAAATATGCTCGTGGCACTTTTTTAAGAATTTTTATATCCATTTCCACCATTAACAGCAAACCTAAAGCTCGTTGGGTATTTTGCAACCTTTTAGCAAATCCCCTCTCTACAATAAGGTAGCTATATTTCGCTTGACTATCAAAAGCAATCTTTTTTACAATATCAGTACTAATATTGTAGGGAATATTACCAAATATTTTATAGTCTGTATTTTTAGGAAAGCTAAACTTCAAAATATCCTCATGAATAACTTTTATATTCTGAAAAGGTTCAACTGCTTTTTTCGTGGCATGACATAAACCTTCATCAATCTCTATAGCATTCACCCGTTGACTCATTTCCACAAGTTCCTTGGTAAAATGTCCTTTTCCTGACCCAATTTCTATTATTTTATCTTGTTTATTGATATTCGTATATTTTAATATTTCCTTTACATGCTTTTTAGATGTAATGAAATTTTGCGTATTTTTCGGGTTTTTCTGTTTCATTATAACCTTCTCCTTGCCGGTTATAATGAACTAATCTTAAGAGCTCATTATAACCAATTATTTTTGGTTTAGTTGATAATGAAATCTCTCAATAACAAATATAGAAAACATACCCATACCTTTACCTCCTTTAATTTTTTTCATTATAAATGAGATAAAGTAATATCTACTACTGCAATACATGTACACATATTTAACTCCTCCTTATGCAACTGATTATATCACTTTTAATTTCTCTATTCAATAAAGTTCTGTGCTAATCTACCTCACCCTATGGATTTTTAATCCCGAAACATCAAATGTCATCTGTCAAATGCCCTATTTAAAAGGGTCAAAAAACGGTATTTTTTAGCCTGTTTTTGACCCGATTTTCGTACTCAAACCACTACATGTTGTGGTTGACTCCTATTATTCCTTGTCCAAACCACAATACGTCATCAGAATTGCTGCTTCAACGTGTGTCGAGTTGCCTTGATAGCTATCAAAACTGCATTCTCAACCCCTAAGGTTATGGGGAACATATCCACGCTCGTAGATGGAAACATATCAAAGATTGGCTCTCGTTTGTAGGAACATATCGACTGTAATTATTTCATTTTCAAGCCTTTATCGATAGCTTCCTGAATAATCTTATGACAACAAACTCCCAACGGATTGTTTTCTTTACAATTAGAATTTTTCATTGCCCCAGTGATGGCATTTACTTCTTTTACGGATTTCGCGCCATGCTTTACAACTGCTTCAATTACCTGATTTTCTGTGACTTCGCTACAATAACAAGCATACTTAGGATCTGCATCTTTCTTAAACCAGATAGGAACTCTAACTTGGTCTTTCAAGAATTTTATTTCATTATCTAAGTTATAGTAAACAACGTCGCAGTCCTCGTTCATGCAAATCTTATATTGATCTCCGTTAACAGCATTACGATAATCATCTACCACTAGATGTTCAACAGTTACTTTACTAACGGAAATCCCTTCATTATTACATACAGGACAATTGTCTTTAATTTGATCCGGCTTTTCTGTTTTGCATCCACAACAACATTCATTATTAATCTTCATATTCTTAGCCTCCATATTTTCATTATAATTTCTTTTTTAAACTAGGTAAAACCAATTTCATATACTTGTCATTTATTAATAGCGTCAAACATTTTAGCTGGTGTTAATTTACTTAGCTCCCTGTTGTCAGCCAACGCACGTGTAGCTTTTTTGTGTATAAACACATCAGCGTCATGTTACCCATTGCTCGGCATTCTTCTAATGAACCCAAATACATGGAATGGCAACCCTTTTTTAGACAATTTATAACCGAACATTATCAAGCTTGAAAGTTTCTTTAGATTATAAAATATATTCTCAGACAATCAAGGGTAAAGGCTTCGCCCAAATTTCATTGAAATTTGCCCTTGACAGTCTGTTCATATATTTTATTTAATTTATGAAACTTCCAGAGCTTTTTATTCTGCTTTTCTATATTCTACTGGTGTTTTATATCCTAAAGATCCATGAATTCTTAGGTTATTATACCAATATACGTATTCTGCTAATTTTAGATTAAGTTCTTGGAAATTAGTAAAGTTCTCCTGATATATGAATTCTGTCTTCATTACTTTATTGACTGCTTCGCTTACTGCGTTATCATATGGGCTTCCTTTTTTACTTAGCGATCTTTTTATCCCAAATACCTTTAATATTTCTTCTATTTTTATATTTTTAAATTCTCTTTCTCTGTCTGTGTGAAATATTTTTATACGATTTAGTGGCTGCCTTATTGAGTAAAATGCTTCTGCTACTAGATTTGCATCTTTGTTTTTACCTGATGAGTATCCTATTATTTCACGGCTGTTTAAGTCTATTATTAAACATATATAATTCCATTTTTTTCCTACTCTTACATATGTTAGGTCTCTTACTATTGCTTCTAAATAGTCTCTATTGTCAAATTATCTATTTAAAAGGTTAGGGATGTCTTCTTCGTTGCATTTGGATCTTATTACTTTATATTGTGCTACTGTATAGTTTGAGACTAGGCCATTTTTCTTCATTATTCGGCCTATTTTTCTTCTCGATATTTTATATCCAATTTTCCCTAGTTCTTTTTTTATTTTGCGTGTTCCATAGTTGTTTCTACTTCTTCTGAATATTTCTTTTATTTCTTCTATTAGTTTTTCATCTTCATCTAATTTCACATCTTTTTCTTTGTTCAAATGATAATAGACTAAACTTCTTGTGACCCCAAGTAGTCTACACATTGCACTAATGCTATATTTATCTCGGTTCGAGATAATGAGGTCTATTTTTTGCCTAACAGTAGTTCAGCTTGCTTTAAAATATCATTCTCCATTTCAACCTGTTTCAATTTTTTACGAAGTCTGATTATCTCTTTTTGTTTCGCATCCACATTATCAAAATGGTTACTCTAAGCAGCACACCAACTATTTATTTTTTGAGTTTTAAACTTTGGTAGAAGTCTTGAACTCTTTATATTTACATAACTATTTGCCTCTATCACTATTATGACACGAAACCCTGCACAATGATCTAAAATTTTCAATTCTAACAAGTCTTTTTCAGTATTTTTAACTTCATAAAAACCTCTTTGGCAATAATGCCTAATTCTTCTTTAGTTGTTAAAATTTTTTATTTTACCATCATCGTTCCCCTGATTTTCAATTAATCTTCTTAGGTTATATAAGAAGTACATATCTTTTTAATCTTAAAGTTTTTAAGTCTTAATTTTAAAATTTTCAATCTTAGATATTATTTAAATCATTCCAAAATGCTCTAAAGCATCTTCGATTGCTTTTTCTTTTTCTTCTGGGCAATTTGGCACTCTTTGATTTTCTTTCTTACTAAAATTATAATTTTCTCTCTCTATTAGACCATGTTTCCTTTTTATTTGTGCAATATATAGGCTTGAAACTTTTAGTCCATATTTATCTAACACATACTTTTTAATTTCTCCATAGGTTGCATCTTTTGAAAAGTCAATTTCAGATAATTCATCTTCACCTATTTCTATATCTAAATGATTCTCTGTGTTTAGTTTGGACAATAGAGCTACCGTCTCCACATGCCTAGATCTTGGAAATTGGTCTATCACTTCGTATTTATTTATTTTGTATCCATTAGCTATAAATTCTTTCAAGTTTTCTACTTGAGTTTTTGGATTGCAAGAAATGTATATAAATTTTTCTGGATTTAATTTTAAAATTTTTTCTAGTGCATTAGCAGCTATTCCTACTCTAGGTGGATCTAGGATTACTAGGTCAAAATCTCCTTTAATATGATCAATTTCTTCTAGAACATCTCCACATAGAAATTCTATATTCTCTATTTCGTTGATTTTTGCATTTTCATATGCCTTGTCCACTGCTTCTTCTACTATTTCTATTCCTGTAGACTTTTTGGCAGCCTTTGCCATTACTTGAGTTATTGTTCCTGTTCCTGAATATAAGTCTAACACATTTGTATCTTGATCTATTTCTCCAAGTTCAAATGCTTTTTTGTAAATTTTTTCTGCGGTAAATACATTGGGTTGGAAAAATGAAAATGGCGATATATTAAATTTAAGTCCCATCATCTCTTCTGTTATATGGTCTTTTCCAAAGATTAGATTGATTGTCTCAGCAACGACTGCATCTGCTGGAGAATCATTGATAACATGAAATATAGAAACTATCTCCCCTTGTAATTCAAGATCTTTTACGAAGTTTACAAATAACTTTTTTCTTATCTCATCAAAGCTATCGTCACTTGTTGTAACAAGCACTAGCATAATTTGACCAGTTCTTAGAGCCTTTCTAATTATTAAATGACGTAAAAGTCCCTCTCTTGTAGATTTGTGATAAAAGCTAGTTTTCCTGTCTCTAAAATATTTTTGTACTTCTTTTCTTATTTTATTGAAATCATCATCAACAATATTACAGTCAATAGTATCTACTATCTCGTAGAACCTATTTTGCCTATGAAGGCCTAAGACTAAATCACCACCTTTTTTACTATCACCGAAGGTATACTCCATCTTATTTCTGTAGCCGCTTATAGGATCTGCCCTGTTGATTGAAATATCTCCATCATAGTCGATATCATTATCAGCAAATAGCTTTTTAATCATGTCAAGCTTTAACATTAGCTCTGTTTCATAGGCCAATTTTTGATACGCACAGCCACCACATATATCTGCCTTAGGGCAATAATTTTTATTATTTTCCAGATATGAATTTTCCACTAATTCTAAAAATTTGCCCTTTTTATATCCATTTCTATTTCTGGTAATTTTAATTTTTGCTTTTTGTCCTAGTAATCCACCCTTAAATTCCACTATCTGATCATCAATAGTTTTCCCTATGGAAATATTAGGGTATTTCATATCATATATATCTACATCAACTGTTTTCTTTTTTCTCACTATCATTCTCCCAAAAATTACTTATTTCTTTTCTAAAATCTCTAGATTCATTTACAATTTTTATGTCTTTTTTTCTCCAATGCTTAGGATAAAGCATCCTATATTTGTAGCTAGTAAATCTATCATCTAATAAATAAATTATTCCCCTATCATCTTCACTTCTTATAACTCTACCTGCAGCTTGAAAAACTTTGTTTATACCTGGATAAGTATATGAGTAGTCAAATCCATTTAGACCCAATTTGTCAAAATGTTCTTTGATTAAATTTCTCTCATAACCGACCCCTGGCATACCTACAGAAATTACCATTGCACCTATAAGTCTATCTCCAACTAAATCTACTCCCTCGGAAAAGATACCACCTAGTACTACAAAAGCTGTCTTACTTGAAGCTTTGTCAAATTTGCTCAAAAACTTATGAGCATCTGTTTCATTCATAAACCTATCTTGTAATAAAATCTCATCATCATATCTTGACGAATACTCTTCATAGACATCTACCATATATGAATATGATGGAAAAAATATAAAGTAATTGCCTTTTCTAGATTTTATAAATTCTTTTATAGACTCACTAATAATAGGTAGATTATAATTCCTATCTTTATACCTTGTGGATATTTCCTTTGCAAAAATAGCATAATTGTCATTAGAAAATGGCATATCAAGTTTAAGTCTTAAGGCATCATTGGCACCAAGCATCCTCATAAAATAATCCATTGGTGAAAGTGTAGCTGAGAAAAACACTGTTGTTTTTGCAAAACTATATATGTTTTTTAAGACTTGTGATGGATCGATACATTTTATTTCAAAGTAAATTTCATCATTTATCTCATCATAGGCAATTATTGAATAGAATCCCTCTGTGTAGTTATCAGTTATTTTAAAATACCTATTTATATCAAAATACAAATTTAATAAGTCGTCGTAGTTTTCATCTTCCCTATCTTCGACTAAATACTTTTGTAGGGGTTTTATAAGTTTTGCAAATACATCATCAAAATCATCTATTTGTTTTTCCTGGTAATAGAACAATTTTTTACCATGCTTAGAATAAAGATTATTAAATTCTTCCACAATTTGTTTTAAGTATTTTCTTAGACTTTTATATTTTTTCTTATCCAATTTGTCCCAAAGAATTTTAAAGCGAGTCTCAGTAAATCTAAATGAATACATGTCTCTAGCTCTTTCTAGAAGGTTATGAGATTCGTCTATTAAAAATATGTATCTATCAACAATTTCGTCAAAAAACCTCCTAAGGTATACAGTTGGATTAAATACGTAGTTATAATCACATATTATAAAATCAGCATAGTTTGAGATATCTAGTTGGAATTCAAACGGACAAACTCGATATTTTTCTGAATAAGAAGTGACAGTATTAAAATCAATAATTTCTTCTTTTGAAATTATATCTAAAAGAGCATCGTTTACTCTATCGAAATGTCCCTTAGCAAAAGGGCAATCAACAGGATTACATTTTACTTCATCATTTAGGCATATTTTTTCTTTAGAAGTAATAGTCAAAGCTTTGATAAACATTCCCCTATTTTTGAGTAGCTTAATCGATTTCATTGCTTCTTTTGCCTGAGTATTTTTACTTGTAAGGTAAAATATTCTATCAGAAAAATCCTCTCCCATTGATTTTATAGAAGGAAAAACTGTTGATATAGTCTTACCAATTCCTGTGGGGGCATCTACAATCAGATTGTCTTCTTTCATAATAGAAGTATATACTGCAACAGCTAACTTTCTTTGACCCTTCCTATAATCTTTATAAGGAAAGTCTAAATTTCTTATAGTATCATCTCTTTTAACTTTGTTATTAGCCAAAATTTTTGAAAAATTCAAATATGAATCTAGTAAATCATAGTAAAAAGATTTTAATGTCTCAAAATCAAATTCTTTTTTGAAAATTTTGCTAGTGTAATCTTCGATATTTACATATGTTAAAGTAATAAATATACTATCTAAATTAGTATCTAAACAATAGAAATAAGCGTAGCACATAGCTTGCGCCCAATGTAATTTGTTGGAATCATCAATTTCATCTAGATTTCTACTGGTTGATTTTATCTCGTCGATAGTATAAATACTTCCATCCTTAATAAGGCCATCCGCCCTACCTTCGACTTTAAACTCTACATCATCTATAATTGTAGTATTTTTTAAAGAAAATTCCTTTTTGTAATTTTTGCCATAGGAAGACTGTATTTTTTGATGGGCTTTAATTCCTTCGATCAACCTAGCATTATCACGGAATCTATTGTCTATATCTCCAGATCTCATTACAAATTCTATTAAATTTCTAACTGAAATTTTTACAAGCATTTTATCACCTTTAATTTAATATACCATAAGCTGGGTATATAGGTAAAAATAAGTATAAGGAGATATTATGAATACAAGTATTGAAAATCAATTAAATCACAGGACAATTAGAGAATTTAAGAACGAAAAATTAGATGAAAGTCTGATTAATAAACTATTAGAAGTTGCCAATAGATCTGCATCAAGCAATGGTATGCAATTTTTTTCTATAATCAATATAACTGACCAAGCTATTAAAGATCAATTGGCAGAAAATGGTAGCCAAGAATATATGGCACGTGCACCACACCTATGGATTTTTGTTGCAGACTTATATAGAAATTACAATATTGCCAAAGAAAATGGCCAAGAAAACGATGAAATGATAGGTTTTGATAAATTTATCCAAGCTATGACTGATTCAATTATTGCTGCTCAAAACGTCACAATCGCTGCCGAAAGTTTAGGACTTGGAACAAATTATTTTGGAAATATCCACAATGACACCCAAAAAGTTATAGAACTATTAGACCTGCCAAAGCTTACTTATCCTGCTGTAGGACTTTCTTTTGGTATACCAAATCAAGAACCACAACTAAAGCCAAGACTTGATATAAAACTAAAAACTTTTGAAAATTCCTATAAAATTTATGACAGCTACAATGAAATGATTAAAGATTATGACAAAGAAATGATAACATATTATGATTTGAGAGATTCTAATCGTAGGTCAGATTCCTTCAGCAAGCAAATCCCTAAAAAACAAGGAATTGTCATAAAAAACAGAGGAAAAATGTTTGAAACATTATTAAATCAAGGTTTTAATATAAACTTTAAAGATGAGCTAAGCTAAGCTCATCTTTTTATTTTGGATACATATGGATTGTCTTTGATGTAAAATCTGTATGGATAATTCCTAGCTTCTTTTGCATAATCTATTCCTATCCTTACATCTGTCTCTATCGTAAAATCATTTTTACCATCTATTAGATAAATTTGCTGGTCAAATAAATTCTTGCCATTTAAATTTTTATCTATTTCTAATGCTTTGGTGAGTTTACCAGGTCCATTAGTCAGGTTGTTTTTTTGATATTTGTTCAAATCTATATAGTTCTTTCCAAATCTATTAATACTCATTTGGTTAGCACCTTCAATTGGTTCAAGAGCTCTAATAAGCACAGCTTCTGGATTTACTTTATCCAAAGTTACAAAATTCATCAAGTAATGTATGCCATAAGTTTGGTATACATATATAGTTCCAGCATCTTCATACATAGTTTTGTTTCTTTCAGTCTTTCTGCCTTCAAATGTATGACAAGCCCTATCTTTGATACCTAAATATGCTTCAGTCTCTACAATCATAGCTTTATATGTATGAATTTGAGTTTTTCTTACTATTATTTTGCCTAATAAATCTTTCGCAACGGTTAATGTATCTCTATTAAAAAAGTTTTTGTCTAACATTTTATCCTTCCATATATTAATTATTTCTCTTATATGTTATCATATAATCATCAGAGTAGATAGGAAGCATCAAGTGCTAAGAAATGGGTTGTTGTTCTTAGACGAAGCTTAAGCTATGATTTTCTATCGCAACCGCTGCCTCTGATAGAAAGGGGATAAAATTGAATAAAAAACTAACGGTTAATATGCTAACCAAAATTGCAATTTTAGCAGCTCTAGCAGTTGTACTAAGAAGGTATTTTACTATTACAATTCCTGTAAACAAAAAAATAGGAATAGGAGATGCACCTATTATGATCTCAGGAATTATCTATGGTCCTATCCTTGGAGGAATAACTGGAGCTTTGGCAGATATTGTTGGGATGCTCTTAAGTCCAGATGGGGTGTTCCACCCAGGATTTACCTTTACTGCTTTTTTGACAGGATTTTTGCCAGGAGTCATATCATACTATGTTTTTAGGAGAGACTACGACAAAAAGCTAATATGGATAATTGTTATAAGTGCTATTGTTGTATTTTTGGGAGTAAAGTTATTTTTAGATTCTGTTTGGCTACAACAATATTCTAAAAACCCATATTGGATATATGTACTTAGAAGAATTCCAAAACAGATAATTGATACAATTATAAATGTCTTGGTTTTAAGTATATTAATTCCAAGAATCAAAAATTATGCATAAAAATTGGGGCTAAGTTTTAGCCCCTCATTTATTTTCTTCTATAAATTTATTTATATGATCTATGACTTCGTCAACATATGAATCATCTCCAGCATAACCAACAACTAGATGACCATGCTCCTTTACCTTGCCTACTATCATTAGATTTCTATAGAGTTTGTTTTCACCTGTACCAAGATACCTCATATCGGTTATTATACCTATGATAAGTCTTGGGAAATCTACACCATTTTCCTCTTCCATCTCTGCCATGACCCCATGGGCCATTATTTCTCCGGCAACTCCATCGTCTATAGTTAGCCCATCAAGGCAAGCTATAAGTACATTGGATTTTTTTAGTTCTGCTGTGTCAGCCTGAGCAATTTTTATATCTGTAATGATGTCATCATTATTTTTCTTATCATTTATATCTGCATTTCTTTGTGGCACATATAATTCTAACTCAGTTCTATCTTCGATAATTTTAGCCAAATTTTCAGTCCATCTAAACATGGCATCGTTAAAAAAATGGCTTGCTAAATATCCATACATCCTTTCTCCTTAAAAACTCCTGCCAGCTCCTCCGCCACCAGAGCTACCACCACCACTTGTGAATCCTCCAGAAAAGCTAGAATTTGATGAGGATCCTCCAAATGAATTGGAAGAATTTGTCCAAGTATAGGAATCAAATGGGTCATTGTGGTACCTTCTATAGCGTGGATAGCCTCTATAGTATCTACCCCTATTTCTACCGTAGAATCTAGATCTATTGAGCATATTAGAAATCACAATAAATACTACAAGCATCATAAACAAAGTTCCAAAGCTTATCTCATTGCCAGATCCAGCATTTTCATTTAGATAATAATCGTAATTTCCATCAAGCTTAACATTGTACTCATCAGCTACTTCAGCTACTATAGCATTGAATCCTTCATTGATTGCCTTTGAATAGCTACCATCTTTTAGATCTTCTAGCATAAAATTATCAATGATTCTACCAACTTTTCCATCGTTGAGTCTACCTTCGATGCCATAACCTGTAGTTATGAAAACTTCTCTCTTGCCTGATAAGTCATCTTCGCTTATTAATATTAAAACACCATTCTTCTTATCTTGATCACCTATTTTCCACTTATTAAAAATTTGTGGTCCCAAATCACTTGCTGGAAGTCCATTTGTATTTTTTATAGTTGCGACCATTACCTGAGATCCAGTTTTGCTTACTAATTCTCTGTTAGTCTTGGTAATATTTTCCTTAGTGCTATAATCTAACATGCCAAGTTCATCATAGTAAAAGTCACTCGGTATAGCTGGTAGTGACGCCATAGATTTTAGGGGAAAAAGTAAGATGAGTAAAGATATTAATAGATTTATTCCTACAAATTTTCCCTTTTTCATAATTCACCTCTAATTATCTTTGCTAAAATCGACAGTTGGTACGTTTTCGCTTCCTTCACTTGCTTGGAAATATTCTGCTTGGTCATAACCAGTAATTCCAGCTATGATATTAGTTGGAAATTTTTTAATATCAGAATTATATTTCTTCACAGCGCTGTTATAATTTCCTCTTTCGACAGAAATTCTATTTTCAGACCCTGCAAGCTCATCCATTAGTTGTGTGTACTGAGTATTTGCTTTTAGGTCTGGATATGCTTCTGCAACAACATTAATATCTCTTATAGCTTGGCTAACTTTTTCATTAGCATCTGCCAATTCTTGTGGCGAAGATGCATTTTTAACCCCAGCTCTTGCTTCAGTAACTTTTGTTAGAGTTTCTCCTTCATAATCAGAATATCCCTTAACAGTATTTACAAGGTTTGGTATCAAGTCAGCTCTTCTTTGTACAACATTTTGTACTTGTGCGTAGGCTTCATTTACATCCTCACGAGCCCCTGCAAGTCTATTGTAGGTTGGAACTGTTAGGACTAATAGAATCACAACTATGGCAATAATTATTCCTACAGCTCCAAAACCTGATTTTTTATTGTTCTTAATTCTCATATTTCCTCCTATTGTCTATATATTATATATACCCATCGTGGAGGATAAGTTCATCATTTAGCAAACTTTCTTTAACATCAATTATTCTTTGATTTCTAGAACCTCTGTAATAGAGGTTTAGATCCTTAAGACCTTCTATAAATGGTCCATCGACTAAAACATCTACAAGCTTTAATAGTTCTAAAGTTTTATAATTTTTTATTAAATATTCATAAGTATATCCAGAATATATCCAAATTGATTTATTTGTATTTATTCTTTTTAATAAAGAAATTAGACCATGGGTATTTTCGAAAGGTTCGCCACCAAGTATGGTTAGGCCTGCCACATTTGGATCACTTAGGTAGGAAATTATTAATTCATCTTCTTTTTCTGTCCAAGGACTACCATAATTAGAATTTTGATAATCTTTATTAAAACAATTTTTGCAATTTAGACTGCATCCTGTTACAAATATGCTTGTCCTTATTCCTGGTCCATTTGCTATGTCATATTGTCTTATTTGTCCATAATTCATATATGAAGCACCCTAGCTTTTATTTCCTTAGTTCTTCCTTCATTCCAAAAGTTCTCTCCAAGGTATCCACAGGTCCTACGCACAACTGTAAGTGTACTGCGATCTTTATTACCACAATTTGGGCAGTACCACTCGTTTTCATCATTAAGTAGGATCTCCCCATCAAAACCACAATTAGCACAATAATCAGATTTTGTATTAAACTCAGCATATTGGATATGATCATAAATATATTTAATCATAGTTAATAGTGCCTGGTGGTTTTTTGTCATATTTGGTATTTCGGCATAAGAGATGCATCCACCTGTTGAAAGAGCTTGAAATTCACTTTCAAAATCAAACTTATCAAATACAGAAATTTCTTCTCTTACATCAACATGGAAAGAATTTGTATAGTATCCCTTGTCTGTTACATCTTTTATATCACCAAATCTTTTTTTGTCTATTGAGCAAAATCTATGGGTCAAACTTTCGGCTGGAGTGCCGTATACAGCAAAAGCTATACCGTATTCCTTAGTCCACTCTTCTTTCTTATCATTTAATAATTTCATTATTTTTTTTGCAAATTCTTTGCCTACTTCACTTGTATGAGACTTTCCAGTAACAAGAATACTTGCTTCATATATTCCAATATAGCCAATGGTAACTGTAGCATATCCATTTTCAAGAAGTGGCTTTATAGGTGTGTGTTTTGGAAGTCTTGCTATAGCTCCATGGCTAAAGTGGATTGGGGAACTATCACTTGTTACCTTTGATAGATGATCATATCTTAATAGTCCAACTTCTTTGACAAGATCTAATCTTTTTTCAAGAATTTCAAAGAATTTATCTTGATCATTTCTAGCAAGGATTCCTATTTGTGGGAGATTTATGGTGCAAACCCCCATATTAAATCTACCATCAAATTTATATTTACCATTTTCATCTTTATATGGAGGCAAAAATGCTCGGCATCCCATTGGAGAAAATACATTGCCCTCGTAATTCTCTCTCATCTTCTTAGCTGAAATATAATCCGGATACATTCTTTTTGCAGTGCATTTGCTTGCAAGTTCCGTTAGGTAATAATACTTGCTATCTTCATGGATATTATTCTCATCTAAGACATATATTAGTTTTGGAAAGGCTGGCGTAACGTATACACCTGCTTCGTTTTTTATCCCTTGAATCCTTTGTTTTAGAATTTCTTCTATTATTTTTACTGTCTGTTCTATGTATGGATCGCTTTCATCTGTGTGCATAAATAATGTTACAAATGGAGCTTGTCCATTGCTAGTCATAAGGGTATTAATCTGATATTGGATAGTTTGTATACCTGATTCCAAGTCTTTTTGGGTCATAGCAGTTGCCATCGACTCAGCTTTTTGTCTATCTTCTAGAGTCTCATTAGCTAATTTAATATTCTTTTTGTAGGACTTTTTTAGATATTGACTTAGACATGAAATATTTATTGATTGTCCACCATATTGATTTGATGCAATCTGGGCTATAATTTGAGTCATCACATTGCAGGCTACTTGAAAAGACTTTGGACTTTCTATCATTTTTCCATTAATTACAGTGCCATTGTCAAGCATATCTTTCATATCGACCAAGCAACAATTAAATATTGGTTGGATAAGATAGTCAAGATCGTGTATATGGATTGCCCCTGATTCGTGAGCTTCTACCAGATCAGCAGGTATAAGCTTTCTTTTTGCTATATCTTTTGCAACTTCACCGGCTATTAAATCTCTTTGAGTGGATGCTATCACAGCGTTCTTATTAGAGTTTTCCTCCATCACGTCAATATTTGTCATATTTAACAGAGATAATATGTCTTTATCTGAAGTGTTTTGTTCCCTTTTATATGTTTGTATGGACTTATAAGATTCATATGCTCTGGCTGTAGCTGGGTTATTCCTATCAATTAATTTATAGTAAACTAATTCTTCTATATCATATATGGATACTTCTTTATTTTTAACTTCATTTTTAATCTCATTTGCAATTTCATTTGCTTGATTTTCTATGTATATACCACTTGGGCTTTTCATTGCTTTTTCTATAGCTATTATTATTTTTTCCGTTTTAAATTCAGTTTTTCTACCGTCTCTTTTTATTACTTCAGTCATATTTACCCCTCCAATTTCTATAAAAGTATACCATATGTAGTATCTTTTGTAAATGGCATACTATATATAGTGTTTTGCTAGGGTATAAAAAACGGGCTGTCAAGCCCGTCCTTATCAAACTTTGAATGTTAATTCATTATTTTCACCAAGGTCTAGAATTGCCTTGTCTTTTGCTTTTACTTTTCCTTCAATAATGAGCTTACCTAGTTTTGTTTCAACATTTTTTTGTAAGTATCTTTTTACCGGTCTAGCACCATAGTCTACATCGTAAGAATTAGCAAGAATATATTCTTTGGCTGCTGGAGTGATATCCAAGTCTATATTTAAGTCTTTTAATCGTTTACTAATATCAGCCACTTGTAAGTCTATAATCTTATAAACTTGATCGCTAGTTAGTGGACTAAACATAACTATATCATCAATACGGTTTAAGAATTCTGGTTTAAAAGAAGTTCTTAGAGCTTCTTCTACTAATTTTTGATTCATATCATCAATACTACCATCATCTTTTAGACCATCTAATAAATATTGGCTTCCTATATTTGAAGTCATTATTATAATTGTGTTTTTAAAATCTACTGTTCTGCCCATACTATCTGTTAGTCTACCATCATCTAAGACTTGTAATAATATATTAAATACATCTGGATGGGCTTTTTCAATCTCATCAAATAAGATAACTGCATATGGCATACGCCTTACGGCCTCTGTTAGTTGGCCACCTTCTTCGTATCCCACATAACCAGGAGCTGCACCAATAAGTCTTGACACTGAATATTTTTCCATATATTCACTCATATCAATTCTTAACATATGGTTCTCGTCATCAAACATAGCCTCAGATAATGCCTTTGCAAGTTCTGTCTTACCAACACCAGTTGGACCTAAGAATATAAAAGACCCAATTGGTTTAGATGCATCCTTTAGGCCACTTCTAGCACGAATTATAGCATCTGAAACAGCTTCCACTGCTTGATCTTGTCCTATTACTCTTTGATGAAGTTTCTCTGGCAAAGATAATATCTTTTCTCTTTCGCTCTCTACAAGTTTTGATACTGGTATTCCTGTCCAGTTGCTTACTACATCTGCAACATCTTCATCAGTTACCACTTCTTTTATAGAATCCTCATTATCATTTTGTGATAAGTCACTAGCTTTCTTTAATTTTTCTTCAAGGCCTGGAAGAGTTCCATATCTAAGTTCAGAAAGTTTTTCAAAGTCATAATTACGTTCTGCCTTATCTATTTCTACCTTTACCTTGTCTATCTCTTCTTTGATATTTTTTACATCATCGATTGAAGATTTTTGTTCTTTCCATCTTAAAAAGTCCGCATCATATTTTTCTGATAGGTCAGCTAATTCTCTTTCTAAAATATTTAATCTTTCTTTTGACGATTCATCTTCTTCTTTTTTAAGAGCAGTGATTTCTATTTGCAATTGTAATAATTTTCTCTTTGCCTCATCAAGATAAGTTGGCATTGTATCTATTTCTGTACGAACGGTAGCACAAGCCTCATCCATAAGGTCTATGGCCTTATCTGGAAGAAATCTATCGCTAATGTACCTATCAGATAATTGAGCTGCAGCTATTACAGCACTATCTTGTATTCTAATGCCGTGAAATATTTCGTACTTATCCTTGATACCTCTTAGGATACTAATAGTATCTTCAACGCTCGGTTCATTGACCATTACTTTTTGGAAACGTCTTTCAAGCGCACCATCTTTTTCAATATATTCACGGTATTCGTTTAAGGTAGTTGCACCGATCACCTTTATCTCACCACGTGCTAACATTGGTTTCATAATATTTGATGCATCCATAGCGCCTTCTGATTTTCCAGCACCAACTAGAGTGTGGATTTCATCTATAAACATTATTATTTGACCATCAGAATTTTGTACTTCTTCAATTACTGCCTTTAGTCTTTCTTCAAATTGACCACGATATTTTGCACCTGCTACAAGAGAACCCATGTCAAGAGAAAATATAGTTCTACCTTGAAGTGGCTCTGGAACGTCGTTATTTACAATCCTTTGTGCTAATCCCTCTACTATGGCCGTTTTACCAACACCTGGATTACCAATCAATACTGGATTGTTTTTCTTACGTCTTGATAAAATTCTAAGAGCATTTCTTATCTCACTATCACGACCTATAACTGGATCTATTTTACCCTCTCTAGCCTCCTGAGTAAGATCACGACCAAATTTTTCCAATGGATTATTAGTTTCTTCTGGATTGTCGCTAGTAACTTTTTGACCTTTTCTGACCTTTTCAATAGAATTCTTAAAAGACTTGTAGGTCAAACCATATCTCTTATTAATATCGCTAACTTTAGTTTTTTCATTCAATAAAGCCAAAAATATATGCTCAAGGGAAACAAAACTATCTCCCATATCCTTGGCTTCATCTTCACTCTTAAGGAGTATCCTAGTAAATGTTTGTGTTGGATATATATCAGAGCCTCCACTTGCTTGTGGAAGTCTTTCTACTAAATCCTTTATTTCGTTTCTATAAGCATTGAAATCGACATCCATAGTTTTAATCACTTGAGCTACTATAGAATCTGAGTTTTCAATACTAGCATAGTTTAAGTGAATTTCATTAACTTCTGGATTGGAGTTTTTAATTGCTATGCTATTTGCATCATTTATTGCTTCTAATGACTTTTGTGTAAATTTTTTATAATCCATAACTTATCCCTCTATTTCACTTAATTTTTCATATAGTTCTTTTGCTTCTTCACTCATATTTTCTGGGTTATCAACCATCAGTTCTAAGATTAAATCGCCTTTCTTACCTTTTCTATCCTTGTAACCAAAACCTTTTAGTCTCATCTTTTGTCCAGAGTGAATTTTTTCAGGTATGGTCACCATAAGACTTCCATCTAAGGTTGATATCTTTTTCTTTGTTCCAAAATAGGCATCCCATGGCATTATTTTTTCTTTTTGTAAGATGTCATTGCCTTCGACCCTACGGTTATCTTCTTCCTTAATTATTACTTTGGCCAAAATATAAGAATTAATACCATATTTTGAACCATTTACCTTAATCTTATTATTGTTTTTTATTCCTTTTGGTATAGAAATTTCTACATTTTTTGTAGTATTACCATCTTTGATAGCTATTGTTTTACTAGTACCATTGATTGCTTCATCTATTGATATTTCTATTTTTGCATCTAAAGTATTCTTTTTCTTCGCATTGAAGCCTTGGCTATTGGTAAATCTTTTAGATTTAGCTTGTGAAGCTGTCCTTCCAATGCCACCAAAAAGTGTATCAAAAAAATCTGAGAATCCACTATCTCCACCTGTAGAATAGCTATAGCTTGCACCTCTACCAAAATTTCCAAAATCGAAACCAAAATCACTTGGATTGAAGTTTTGTCCACCAGAGAAATTAGCGTTCTTACCAAACATATCGTATTTTTTTCTCTTTTCAGGATCTGAAAGCACTTCATATGCTTCATTTATTTCACTAAATTTTTCGTGTGCATCTTTATCATCTGGATGAAGGTCTGGGTGGTACTTTTTAGCAAGCTTCCTGTATGCTTTTTTGATATCAGCATCACTTGCTTTTTTATCCACTCCTAGTAATTCGTAATAATCTCTATATTTCATGTATGCCTCCACCTTTATCGTTATTTGACCATCTCTGACCTTAGTCTTATTATACTATGGCATATTTCTTATTCAAGTTTTCTAATATAATTTTTTACTATCTAAAGATTTCTTTTAAATAAGTTAAAAATACATACAAACTTATAAAAGCCATCGTAAGATGGCCTTTGTTTAATGATCATATTTTACGAGTGATATTACTTTATAATCTTTTAAGACTTCTCTAGCATTTAGTTCTTCTAGTTCTATTAAAAATTCAAATGCAGCTACTTCGGCACCAAGGGTTTCAATTAGCTTAGCACATGCTTTTGCAGATCCACCTGTTGCTATAAGGTCATCTATTATTACTACCTTGTCGCCTTCATTAAGAGCATCCTTGTGCATTTCAAGTTCATTGCTACCATATTCTAGCTCATAGGAAACTTTTTCGATTTCTCCTGGAAGTTTACCTGGTTTCCTTACAAGAACAAACCCTACTCCTAGCCTATCAGCAAGTGGTGCTCCAAATATGAATCCTCTTGATTCGATACCTACAATATAGTCAAAATCAATGCCTTCAAGCTCTTTTTCCAGCATATTTAATGATTCTTCAAATGCATCTTTGTCTTTTAACAGTGTAGTAATATCCTTAAATGAAATACCTTCTATTGGGTAGTCTTCAATTACTCTGATTTTTGATTTAATATCCATTCCATCCTCCAAATATCTTTATACCCTTATTATACCTTTAATAATTAATTAGATTTAGTGTAAAATAATATTAGAGGTGAACTTAATGCTTAATGAAAAATTAGACCAATATTTAAGAGAAGATTACTATCCCTTTCATATGCCAGGATCAAAAAGAACTAATATATTAAGAGATGATATTCCTTATAAGAGAGATCTGACAGAAATATATGGTTTTGATAACCTAAATGACCCTAAAGAGATTTTTTCTCAAATGGAAGAAAAAATATCTGATATTTATCAAGTAGATGATGCAATTATTTCTACAAATGGTTCTACTGCTGGGATTTTGTCAACTATTAGAGCTTTGACTTATAAAAATAAAAATATACTAATTCAAAGGTCTTCCCATAAATCAGTCTACAATGCTATTGAATTAAATAATTTAAAAGCTGATTATATTAATGTTATTTTAAATAATGTGGGAGCAATAATTGACATTGATTATGAGGACTTAGAAGAGAAATTGAAAAAGAAAAATTACGGTGTTATAATCGTTACTTCACCATCATATGAAGGTTACTATATAAATTTAGAAAAAATATATGAACTTGCCAGAAAAAATTCTACCCATCTGGTTGTAGATATGGCCCATGGATCTCACAGTATTTTATCTGGTAATTATAATAATTATTTTGATGTCGCTATAACTTCCTTTCACAAAAACTTATCTGCCCTAACTCCATCTTCTGCAGTTCTTATAAATAATATGAATTATTCTAAGGAAATACGCAGAAATATGGCTATATTCCAAACGTCATCACCTTCATATGTAATATTACAATCTATTGATGAAATGATTGATAAATTTACAGAGTTTTATCATATGTATAGTGACTTAGAAAAAAACTTGGATACAATTTATCAGCTCAATTTAAATCATTTAGAAATTATAGACGATGATAGAAAAGATAAGAGCAAAATTTTAATTTCTACTGCTAATACAAATATAGATGGTTTTATTTTGGAAGGAATGCTAAGGGATAGAAAAATTGAAATTGAAATGTCATATCCTACTTATGCCCTTCTTATTGCAAGTATTTTTGATAGTAAAATTGGATTTGAGCGCTTAAAAGCTGCCCTCTTAGATATTGATAAAAATATCAAAAAGGACAGTACTAGCTATTCTTTTACTTATAAGATACCAGATAAAGCATTGGAAATATCTGATGCTATACTAAGGCAAAAATCTAAAGTTAGTGTAGGTGATTTGGATGGTAAAATCTGTGGACAGTTCGTCTATGCCTATCCACCAGGAATACCCATCCTAAGTCCAGGTGAAATAATTGATGAAGATATAATATCAACTATGAATTACATGGCAAATCATCAAACTAAACTGAATATATATGATACAATTCTTATCCTAGATTGACAAATTATCTCATAACTGTTAATATTAATTTGTATAGGAATTATACAAAGGAGTATACATATGAAAAGAATTGTAACTTTAAATACCAGAAATCTTCACAATAGCAAGAAAACTGGTGGATGTGGCGAATGCCAAACATCTTGCCAATCTGCTTGCAAAACAAGCTGTGGAGTAGCTAACCAAGAATGTGTTAGCAAAAAGAATAAATAAGGGATTATCCCTTATTTTTTTCTTTTAAAAACCTAGTGTTTTAGTATAATACTATATATTAAAATTAAGGAGAATTTATGATACACCAATATAAGGCCAAGGGCTTTAATATAGTTTTAGATACATATAGTGGTTCAGTTCATGCAGTAGATGATGTGACCTATCAAATTATCTCAATGTATGAGGAATTCACAAAAGAAGAGATTAAAAATAAATTATCTACATACAATCTTTCTGATGATCAGTTTGAAGAAGCCTATGATGAAGTTAAGGCATTAGAAGAAGAAGGAATGTTATTTACTACAGATAACTTTGCTGACCTATCTATCGATGTCACAAAAAGACCTACAAATGTCAAAGCTATTTGTTTAAATGTAGCTCACACTTGTAACCTGTCTTGTGAATATTGCTTTGCTAAAGGTGGAAAATATCACGGACCTGATGCTATTATGACAGTAGAGACAGCAAAAGATGCTATTGACTTTCTAATTGAAAATTCTGGCAACCATTACAATTTAGATGTCGATTTTTTTGGTGGCGAGCCACTCATGAACTGGGATGTAGTCAAACAAACTGTAGACTATGCCAGGAGTCTAGAAGATGTTTATAACAAACACTTTAACTTCACTCTCACTACCAACGGTATGCTTTTAGATGATGATAAAATCGACTATTTAAATGAAAATATGAAAAATGTAGTCCTATCCCTAGATGGAAGACGTGAAGTTCATGATGAATTCAGAAAAACTATTGGTGGAAAGGGATCATTTGATACCGTAGTTCCAAAATTCCAAAATTTTGTAGAAAAACGTGGCGACAAAGAATACTATATGCGTGGTACTTTTACTGCTAATAATCTTGATTTTACTGAGGATGTCAAAACTTATTTAGATCTTGGTTTTAAGAGAACTTCTCTAGAACCTGTTGTAGGTAACTCAGAGTCAGAATACGCACTAAAAGAAGAAGACTTACCAATCTTATATGAAGAATACGAAAAATTAGCTGATATGATGATCGAAGCTATTGATAAGAACGATGAATTCATCTTCTACCACTATATGATTGACTTAGAAAATGGACCATGTGCACACAAAAGGTTATCAGGTTGCGGATCTGGTACAGAATATATGGCAGTGACCCCTAGCGGTAAATTATATCCTTGCCACCAATTCGTAGGCAATGAGGACTTTATAATAGGTAATCTTAAAGGTGGTATATTAAGAGATGATTTAGTAAATCAGTTTAAGACCTGCAACTGCTACTCAAAAGAAGAGTGCAAATCTTGCTGGGCAAATATGTACTGTTCTGGTGGATGTGCTGCAAACAACTACAACGCAAATGGAGACATCAACCAAATTCACGAGTATTCTTGTAAATTGTTTAGAAAAAGAATTGAAATGGCCATAGCAATTAAAATATATGAGTATATGAACGAAACGGAAAAAGAAAAATCCTTAGCATAATTATAATAAATTCACTACCCAATAATAGACTGAGTAAAAGTCTAATTATTGGGTATTTTATTAGTACGGAGGATAATTATGACTGACGATAAAAAAAGAACCTTTGAAGCCGGAGACAGTAACAATGTTAAAAACCAAGTAAAGGAAACCGGTGAAAGTATAAAAGAATCAATTGATGAGGCAAGCGATGACATCAAAGAAAGTTTTGAAGATACTTCTAAAAAAATAAAAACTAATTTTGATGAGGCAAAAGTTGACGCAAAAGAAGATTTCAACAATGCCAAAAAAGAAGTAGAAAAAAACTTTGATAATATTAAAAATGATGTTGCGGAAGATTTTGAAAACATAAAAAATAAGAAAAACAAAGAATCTTTTGACTACAATAAAGATGAAAATCATGATAATGCAAACAGGACTAGCGCAAGTCAAAGTCCTAATCGTATGAATTCTAGAGAAAAGAAAGCTGTTAAAGCGGAAAAACCATTTTATTCAACATGGTGGTTCTGGGTGCTTATAGTAATTCTATTATTCCTATTATGGAAATATGGCTTTAACAAAGATACTACAACAACAGCGTTCTTAGAAACTCTTTTATATGTTTAATTTAAGCGCTGTTCTGAGGTGATGGCCAAGGCTGTCACCTCTTTTACATTGGAATCTTCCAAAACTTTTGTTATTTCCTTTACGGTATTGCCAGTAGTTATAAGATCATCTATTATTAAAACTGACTTACCTGTCAAATCACCATCAAATTTAAAGGCCCCCTTTAGATTATAAGACCTCTCATCTTTAGAGAGTGTATGTTGAGCCTTCGTGTCACGCTCTTTTTTAAAAGTATTCAAATAGCCAGGTTTAATATCATCAATAAAATAATCACAAATTATCTTTATGTGATCAAATCCCCTATAATTGATAGTCTGTATGGAACTTGGTGAAGGCAGGATATAATCAACTTCAAATAGATTGTGGACCCTAGCATAATCATACAAAATACTAGAAAATACCTTACTAAGGGATGTATTCCTATTGAATTTATAATCAGCAATTAATTTTTTCATTGTATCATTATAAAAATAAACAGCATGAGCTTGGTATTTATCTATCTTAAATTCATTTGCAACATAGTCTAGCTTTTTTAGGCAATCCTCGCATAAAAAATGTGCAACAGCTTTCTTAGATTTGCAATTAAAACAGGTATTCTCGTCGAGAAATAACCAATCAATCATCAATAACATCCCCCATCTCATTTATCCAGTATGATAAATTTGTGTATCTCTTATTGGAAGAATTATTATCAACCATTTTTTTGATAATATTCTTCTCCCCAACTAAAATCACAAGTTTTTTGGCACGTGTTACACCTGTATAAAATAAGTTTCTAGTCAAAAGCATTGGAGCCACCTGCATCATGGGTATAATGACACAATCAAATTCTGATCCCTGAGACTTATGAATTGTTATAGCATAAGATAAATCAAGATCCTTTATATCTTCTTTTTTGTATTTTACAAAAGATCCATCGTAAAATACAACTTCTAGATTCTCATACTCTTGATCAATTTCACTAACAAATCCAATATCACCATTATAGACACCTTCTGTTTCATAAATAGAATTTTCTGGTATAAGATTATAATTATTCCTAATTTGCATAACCTTATCATTCATTTTAAAAATTTGTTTATTTATTTCTAGCTTATCTTTAGATAGGTTTATAGCTTTTTGCATATTTTCATTTATATATGCTGATCCCCACGGAGTTTTCTTACTTGGACAAAGTATTTGTATATCTTTAACCTTGTCTATACCATAAAATTTTGGCAATCTATTGTTTACTAAATCTAATAGTGTATCATTAAAATTATTTCTATTTGCTTCTACAAAAAAGAAGTCCTTGCCTGCTTCATTTAGTATTGGATATTCTCCATTATTAATCCTGTGGGCATTTATAACTATATTAGATTCTCCTGCTTGTCTAAATATTTTTTTTAGCCTTATGGTTTTTATATCAGTTTCGATAATATCTTTTAATACATTCCCTGGTCCAACCGATGGCAATTGGTCGCTATCCCCTACCAAAATAAGGGCCGTATTGGCTGATATAGCAGCAAGTAAGGTCTTCATAAGGTATATATCTACCATACTCATCTCATCTACAATGATATAATCTTTTTCTATAGGATTTTCTTCGTTATATTCAGATATAAGTTCATCAGGTCTTATTCCTATCATCCTATGGATTGTGTAAGCCTCATCATTAGTCGATTCTTGCATTCTTTTTGCTGCACGCCCTGTCGGAGCTAATAGAGCGTAGGTAAGATTATTAGACCTTAATATTGATGTTATGGCTTTTATTATTGTAGTTTTTCCCGTGCCTGGACCACCAGTTATCACTAAGAGCATATTTTTGAAAGCTTCTTTTATGGCAAGTTTCTGTTCATCTGAAAATACTGATAAATCCTCATCAATAGTCACATCAAAGGCATATGGCGTCTTCTTCTTGTAAGAAAGTTCCAAACCAACAGATTTTTCTGCTTTAAATAATGAGTTTTTATAAATAAATTTATGCTCATTTATGATTACATTGTATAATTTTCCCTCAATAGCATCGTCATTTATTTCTTTTACCACTTCTTCTTTTTTTACTCTCAAAAGTTTACTTACATTATCTACTAGATAATCATATTTTAGGGCTGTATGTCCATTAAATTCAGATTCGTAATTTAATATGTAAGATATTCCAGCAGATATCCTAAACTTAGAGTTTGACTTCATCTGCATATTTTGGCCAATATTATCAGCCATTTTGAATCCAATACCTGATATATCTTCCATAAGTTGGTAGGGATTTGTCTTTATAATATCTATAGCATCATTACCATAATGTTTAAAAATCTTCATAGACAAATTATATGATATATTTAGGCCTTGCAAAAATAGCATGGTATTTCTAGAATCTCTAGATTCTTCTGAGGTCATCTTAATATCAGCTATTTTCTTTTTGCCAATACCAGTTATTTCTATTAGCTTATCTGGATTATTGTAGACAATGTCTATAGACTCATCTTTAAATCTATCGTAGATATCTGATGCAGTTTTTTTGCCTATGCCTTTAATATTTGCATTGGCCAAATAATTTATAATGCTAGTTTTACCAGTAGGTTTTTTCAAATTTACTGAATCTACAAGGATTTGTTCACCATATTTATCATGATAGGTAAAGTCGCCTTCAATCTCTAAATTATCTCCAGGCTCAAAAAAGGGCATAGTACCCACACAAGTTATATCAGAATCAGAAGTTTCCACAACAATAATATTGTAGCCATTTTCTTCATTTCTATAAATTATATTTGTAACTATGCCTTCTATTTTCATTTAATCTATTGTTTCTCTCTTAATATCAGCACCAAGCTTAGTAAATTTCTCAACTAGGTTGCTATAACCCCTATCTATGTGATAGATATCAGATATTCTTGTTTGGCCACTAGCTGTAAGTCCTGCCATAACAAGGGCAGCTCCTGCTCTTAAATCTGTTGCTTTTACATCAGCACCATGAAGTTTGTCTACTCCAACAATAGTAGCTCTATTACCACTTGTTGCTATAGCAGCTCCCATTTTATTTAATTGCTCTACATGCATAAATCTGTTTTCAAAAACTGTTTCTTGAATCTTGCTTTCTCCATCGCAGACAGTCATCAATGCCATAAATTGAGCTTGGGCATCTGTAGGAAAACCAGGATATGGTAGAGTTTGAATATTAGTTGGCTTTAGCTTTTGATTTGCTGAAACCTTAATAATATCTTCTTCTTCAATTTCTTCTACGCTAGCACCCATTTCAATAAGCTTTGCTATTACCGGCCTGATATGTGATCCAATCACGTTTTTGATTGTAACATCACCTTTAGTCATCACAGCTGCTAGCATATAGCTTGCAGCTTCAATCCTATCTGGAATGATAGTATGACTTGTACCAGTAAGTTTTTCTACACCCTCTATTACTATAGTTGATGTTCCAGCTCCCTTAATCTTTGCTCCCATTTTTGAAAGGAAAGATGCAAGATCTACAATTTCTGGTTCTTTAGCAGCATTTTCTATGATGGTTTCGCCCTTAGCAAGGCAGGCTGCCATCATTATGTTTTGTGTGGCACCTACAGATGGGAAGTCCAGATAAATTTCATTACCAATAAGTTCTCCATTGGTTGTTATTGATATAGCTTCATCATTTACTAAAGCATGAGCTCCTAAAGCTTCAAATCCCTTTAGATGAAGGTCTATAGGTCTAGCGCCAATATTACAGCCTCCAGGAGCTTTGGTGTGGGCTTCTTTAAACCTTGATAACAATGGTCCCATTACGACAAATGAGGCTCTCATCTTATCCATAAGTTCAAAAGGAGTTTCGCAAGTGTTTATGCCTGATGAATCAATTCTTAAGGATTCATCTCCTATATATTCAACCTTACTACCCAGATGTCTTAATACCTCTATCATTATCTCAACATCTTTTAGCTTAGGAACACCATCTAGAATTATCTCTTCAGTACCCAAGACACAAGCGGCAAGTATTGGCAAGGCAGAATTTTTAGCTCCTGATATAAGAACTTCCCCTCTTAATGGTCCACCACCGTTTATAAGCAAAATCTCTTTTTTATCCATTATTTTTCCTTTATTTTGTACCAAATAGTCTATCTCCTGCATCTCCAAGGCCAGGTACAATGTAACTATTTTCATTTAATCCTTCATCAAGTTGTGCAACAGTGATTTCAACATCAGGATGCGCTTCTCTTAATTTTTCTATTCCTTCTGGAGCTGCTATTATACTAAGTAATCTTATACTATTGCAGCCCTTAGCTTTTAAATTGTCTATTGCATCACAAGCTGATCCACCTGTTGCAAGCATTGGATCAATGACAATAATATCTCTTTTCTCAACATCTAATGGTAATTTTGAATAATATTCAACTGGGTTTAGAGTCTCTTCATCCCTGTACATGCCTATATGTCCAATTTTAGCTGCAGGAAATACTTCCAAGACACCATCAACCATGCCAAGACCAGCTCTTAATATTGGCACTATACCAAGTTTCTTGCCAGAAAGCTTATATCCAGTTGTTTTTGTAATTGGAGTTTCAACTTCGTACTCTTCAAGTTCTAAATCTTTTGTAGCTTCATATGCTAGAATCATAGCTATCTCTTTTATAATAGATCTAAATTCATTTGATCCTGTATTTATATCTCTAAGAATAGATATCTTGTGTTTAATTACCGGATGGTCCAAAATTTTTACATGTTCTTGCATTAATTTCTCCTATACATAGTTTACATTAAAAGATGCTGACTTCTTCATTCTATTCATTATACTCTTACCCAAGCCTTCTTCACTTACACCCTCAGCTAGAATTAAATCAACATTTTCATCATCCATCAATCTAAGCGATGTAAATAAAACATGGGACATATATGTCAAATCGTATCTATTACCAAGACTAATAAGCTTAAAATCTTTAAACTTACTTAATTGGTCTTCAAATACGAGTACACCTACCTTTTTACCCTTACTCTTCTCATCTAAAGCCTTCTTTAGAATTTCATCAGAAGCTTTTTCTCCTACAAAAATTTCCATCTTTGCTTTTGGAGCGTAGTGGGTATATTTTTGACCTGGAGATTTTGGTATTTTTTTGCTATCTACTATTGAATCATCAAGTCTTACATTTGGTAAAATATCTTTGATATACTCGTAAGTATAAAAGCCTGGTCTAAGTATAGTTGGTACTTCTTCGCTAAGATCTATTACCGTTGATTCTATGCCTATATCACAAGCTCCACCATCAATTATAAGTGGTATCTTGCCATTAAGGTCTTGGTATACATCAATAGCTCTAGTAGGTGAAGGCTTGCCTGACAAATTAGCACTAGGAGCAGCAATTGGAGTATTTGCCGCACTTATTAGAGCTAGCGCTATTTCATCTTTGGGATATCTGATTGCAACTGTATCAAGCCCTGCTGTAACTGCACTAGGAACCTTATCAGATTTTTTAAAGATAATAGTAAGAGGTCCCGGCCAGCAACTTTCCATTAATTTTTTGCTTTCTTCATTTATCTCATCAGTTAAATTATATAACATAGATATATTAGAAATATGTAAAATCAGTGGATTGTCATTTGGTCTACCCTTAGCTTCAAAGATGTGCTTGCACGCTTCATCGTTTAAGCCATCGGCACCAAGACCATAAACAGTTTCAGTAGGAAAAGCTACTAAAGAGCCTTCATTGATGATTTTGCCTGCATTATTTATAATTTTATTGTCAATATTTTTTCGATCTATTTTAGAAATCGTCGTATTCATTTATTGCCTGTTTTTCTAATTGTTCAATTTCTTTTCTTAAGTTGTCATTAAAAGTTAGTGAATAGGTTGGATCTAAATGTACATTCAGTCTAATTCCTGTTTCTTTTTCTACTTCTTTTTGTATGTCAGTTATTAATTGATGGGCTGCTAAAAGTGAAATATTTTGTGCTATTTCAACATCAACAGTTCCATCCAAATGACCTTTGCCATAATCGTGTATTTCTAACCCATGATAACCAACTATAAAATGATTATCCATAAGCATATTCCCAAGCTTTTTCTCAACTTCTGGGCTAAGTCTTTGGCCTAGTAGATAGTTCATTGTATCCCTAAACATATTAAATCCTGGCATAAATACTGCTCCGGATAGGATAACACCTGCTAAGGCATCTAGGTTAAAGTTTATATATTTTTGTAGGTACAAAGATACAATTATTGCAAGAGTTGATAATATGTCATTCCTTGAATCTATCATTACTCCCAAGTTCAGTTCAGAATCAAGATTTCTATATAGTCTTCTATTTAAAAAATATATATAGATTTTCGCCAATATACTTATGATAAGTACTCCCATAGTTAGCAAGTTAATTGAAACTATGTTATCTTCCTTAAATTTTCCCAATGAATTTATAAGCAAAGAAAATCCAACATACATTATTAGTATACTTACTAGAAGGGTGATGAGGGCTTCTCCCCTACCATAGCCGTGAGGATGTTCTTTATCAGCTGGCTTTCTACTTATTTTTGCCCCCACAAAAGCCATTATAGCTACAATTGTATCTGATAAATTGTTGAAACCATCGTTAATAATTGCAGCAGAGTTTACTATTACCCCTACTATTAATTTACCTGCACTAAGCAAGACATTAATTACTATCGATATTATAGATGAGAGAGAAATCAGGGCCAATCTAGTGTGTGGATTATCCTCATTCTTATAATCATCTACAAATTTACTAGCTAATAGATTAAACAATTTATTCACCTATGTGTTCTAGTTTTCTAGTTTGATCTTCAGTTGTTAATGCATCAATCATTTCTTCAATATTGCCATTCAAAAAGTCTTCTAGTTGGTAGATGGTTTTATTGATTCTATGATCTGTAATCCTACCTTGAGGGAAGTTATAGGTCCTAATTCTTTCAGACCTGTCACCTGTTCCGACTTGAGATTTTCTGTTATCAGCAATTTCTTTGTTTCTTTTTTCTTCTTCTATCTCATAAAGGCGAGCTCTCAATACCCTCATTGCTTTTTCTTTGTTTTTAATCTGACTTTTCTCATCTTGACAGGTTACAACGAGACCTGTTGGCTCGTGAGTTAGTCTTACTGCAGAGTCTGTTGTATTTACAGATTGACCACCATTACCAGAAGACCTATAAACGTCTACCCTTATATCATTTGGATCAAGTTTTATATCAACTTCATCAACTTCTGGCATTACTGCTACTGTTGCTGTAGATGTGTGGATTCGACCACCAGATTCTGTTTCTGGTACACGTTGGACCCTGTGAACACCTGATTCATATTTTAGTTTTGAGTAGGCACCTTCACCTTTTACAACAAAGGTTGCTTCCTTTATGCCCCCTACTCCCTGGGTAGTCACATCAA
Source organism: Anaerococcus urinomassiliensis (assembly GCF_900128425.1). NCBI lineage: Bacteria > Bacillati > Bacillota > Tissierellia > Tissierellales > Peptoniphilaceae > Anaerococcus > Anaerococcus urinomassiliensis. Next base: position 572,200 of record NZ_LT635782.1, on the reverse strand, counting down.
TCTCTTCGGTTTTAAAGCCTGCTTTATCAGCATACATATTGTACATTCTGTACAAATCCCCTGCAAAAAGACCTGCTTCATCTCCACCCGCTCCTGGTCTAATCTCTACGATAACGTCTTTTGTATCGTTAGGATCTTTAGGAATTAGTAGAATCTTCATCTCTTCATTATAAACTTCCAGGTTTTTCTTTTCTTCGTTGATTTGCTCTTTTAACATTTCAAGCATTTCTTCATCATTAGTTTCTTCTAGCAATTCTTGGTTTTCCTCAATGGTTGCTTCAGAATTTAAGATATCCTCGTATTTTTCAACTACTGGTTTAAGTGAATTGTATTCTCTAGATATCTTTGTGTATTTTTCAATGTCAGAAATAATTTCTGGATCTGCAAGTTTTAACTCGAGGTCTTTAAAATTTTCTCTAATATGATCTAAATTTTCGAACATAATTATCCTTTCTGGGCAATGATAAACCTATCAAACCCATTAAAATCTTTCAAATTTATTATATTTTTAAAATCAGATTTGACCAATAGTTCATTTATTGGAGCCTTTTGATCATATCCAATTTCAAAAATTAAGTGTGCATTATTATTCAAATAATCACTAGCTTGGTGAATAATTTTTTTATAGAAATACAGACCATCTTTTCCACCATACAAGGCTAACTTTGGCTCATGGTATAACTTTTTATCCAAGGCAAGATAATCCTTTTCGTTAATATAGGGAGGATTTGAAACTATAATATCAAATGTATCGCTTATATTATCAAACAAATCACTCTTTATAAAATTAACATTAGTAAGGTTCAAATTATCTTTATTTTCATTACAAAGACTTAGTGCATCTTCACTAATATCTACTCCAAGTACTAGCGAATCAGGCAGATTCTTCCCTAAGCTTAGGCTTATGGCACCAGATCCTGATCCTATGTCCAAGATTTTATCTTTTTTAAAATCAGATTTTATTATATAGTCGACTATAATCTCAGTTTCAAACCTAGGTATTAAAGCTCTCTTGTCGACTATTAAACTTATATTTAAAAACTCCCAATACCCTAAGGCATATTGCAAGGGGATTCCATTATTGAGATCTCCTTCTATGGATAAAATCTTATCTTCTAAATCACTTGTTAATTGAGATTCTGGGTTTAAATATAAGTATGATTTTGACTTATCCATTAGATATGATAATCCTATTATTAAATCATCATTTGCCTTGTTTATAACATCTTTTACTTTCATTATGCATACAAAAATAAGGTTAGTTTCCTAACCTTATTATTTTCTACCGTATCTTCTGTTAAATTTCTCTACGTTACCACCACGTTCAGCTGTTCTTTGTTTACCTGAGTAGAATGGATGGCAATTGTTGCAAACTTCTACTTTTATTTCTTCTTCTGTAGATCCAACAGTAAACTCATTACCGCAAGAAATACATGTTACTTTAGCTTCGTGGTATTCTGGATGTAATTCTTTTTTCATATAAACACCTCTATCTTCTTCATTCAATAAGCATTTAAGATTATACCATGTATAAAGCTTATAATCAAGTTAAAGTGTTCTATTTATAAAATCTACAAATTTATCATTAGAATCGGTTTTTTTCATAAAGTCAATGAGCTCAATAATTGATCCTGTCTTATCTAATTCTGATTTTCTAAGCTTATATACTGCCTCTAATTCTTCCTTATTTAGTAGTAAGTCTTCCCTTCTAGTAGATGATTTTTCTATATTTATAGCCGGGAAGATTCTCCTATCAGATAATCTTCTATCAAGGTGGACTTCCATATTACCAGTTCCTTTAAATTCCTCAAAAATGAGGTCATCCATTCTAGAGCCAGTATCAATTAGGGCTGTCGCAAGTATTGTAAGAGATCCACCACCTTCAATATTTCTTGCCGCACCAAAAAATTGTTTTGGCCCAACAAGAGCCATTGGGTCAAGTCCACCAGATAAAGTTTTGCCTGACTGAGGAGTTACTATGTTATAAGCTCTTGTAAGCCTTGTTATAGAGTCAAGTAGAATTACAACGTCCTTTTTATCTTCTACAAACCTCTTAGCTCTTTCCAAAATCATATCTGCAATATCTACGTGATTTTGTGGATGCATATCAAATGTTGATGAGGCAACTTCTGTTCTCATATAATCGTTTGAAGGATCCCTGTATTCATTTACAAATCTAATAAAGTCTGTAACTTCCTCTGGTCTTTCGTCAATTAAGAGTACAAAAATTTTTACATCATCATAGTTTTTCTCAATTGATCTTTCTATTTCTTTAATTAAGGTTGTCTTTCCTGCCTTAGGTTGAGAAACTATCAGACCTCTTTGTCCCTTGCCTATAGGAGATATGATGTCAATAATTCTGCCTGATAAACTATCTTTAGATCTTTCTAATTGTAATCTTTCATCTGGATATATAGGTGTTAAGTCTTCAAAACTTATTCTATTAAAGGCTTCGCCAGGTTTTATACCATTTACATCTGTTACAAATATTAATGGAGCAAATTTATCTTTGTCATGTTTTTCACGGGCGATTCCTCTTATGTAATCTCCTGTTTTTAGTCTAAACATCTTTATTTGCTTAGGAGGTACATATATATCATCGTCACCTTGCTCATAAAGGTCAGATCTTAGGAATCCATAACCATCTGGTAAGATTTCTAGCACACCCTCACAATCAAACTTAGCTCCCAGATCATTGTCTTGTTTTTCTTTTTTATCTTCTTCATTTTCTTTTTGAGCTTGCTCGATTAGTTTTATTAATTCATCTTTTTTATATTTAGTAACTGAAGAGATTTCTAATTCTTTGGCAATTTCTCTCAGTTCAGCTACTGTATTTTCTTGGTAATTTGTCATATATTCCTTAATAGAAATAAAGGACCCAAAGGCCCTTTACTTTAAATCTTTTTTTACTATTTATTAGCAGAGCCTTCTGAACCCATCATAGCTATTTTTTCATAAACAACTTCTTTGATAGCCTTTGTTCCTGGTGCTAGTAGTTTTCTTGGATCAAAGCCTTTACCTTGTTGGTCTTTGCCTTCTTCGATGTATTTTCGAGTTTCTTTAGCAAAAGCTATTTGACATTCTGTATTTACATTGATCTTTGAAACACCAAGTTCTATGGCCTTTTTAACTTGATCTTCAGGTATACCTGTACCACCGTGAAGTACGATTGGCATATTTACTGCATCAGAAATTTCTTTTAATCTATCAAAGTTTAATCCTTTCCAATTTTCTGGATAAACTCCGTGAATATTACCTATACCTGCAGCTAAGAAGTCAATACCACAAGAAGCTATCTTCTTACATTCTTCTACATCTGCAAGTTCTCCTTCGCTTGCTACGCCATCTTCTTCTCCACCGATGCCACCAACCTCTGCTTCTACAGAAATGTTTTTAGCATGAGCAAGTTCTACTATTTCACGAGTTTTTTCAAGGTTTTCATCAAGTGGAAGGCTTGATCCATCAAACATTACTGAAGTAAATCCTGCTTCTATACAAGATTTTGCGCCTTCATATGTTCCATGGTCTAGGTGTATGGCAACTGGAACAGTTATGTTTAACTCATCGTGCATAGCACGAACTAGGTCAGCTACTACTCTAAATCCACCCATGTATTTTGCAGCACCTTCAGATGATGCTATGATAACAGCAGTTTGTTTTTCTTCTGCTGCTTCAAGGATTGCTCTAGTCCATTCTAGGTTATTTGTGTTGAAATGTCCTATAGCATATCCATTTTCATAAGCTTTGTCTAAGAATTCTTTTGCATTAACTATCATTATTTTCTCCTTATAATTTAAATAAGTTTCTTTACTACTAAGATGATACCCTTTTTATCTTGCCAAGTCTTCTCTTACAGATGAAATAACTTCTTCTATAGCTTTTGATTTATCAATCTTTTCAATTTGCATTTCTTTTCTTGTAGAATATTCAACTACATTATCTTTTGCATCTTTTCCTACAGTTATCCTATATGGAATACCTATGAGATCTCGGTCGTTGAATTTAACTCCAGCTCTTTCTTTTCTATCATCAAGGAGAACATCTATACCTTTTTTCCTTAATTCTTGGTAAATTTCTTCTCCAAGCCTCATTTGATTTTCATCATTAATATTTATGATAGTAATCATAGCTTCAAATGGTGCTACAGATGTTGGCCATATTATTCCTTTTTCATCATAATTTTGTTCAACAATAGCTGAAATTGATCTTGATATACCTATACCATAGCTACCCATAATAAATGGTTGTTGTTTGCCATTTTCATCTAGGAAATATGCTTCTAGACTCTCAGAATACTTAGTACCTAATTGGAAAATATTGCCCACTTCTATACCACGAGCAGATTTTAATATACCCGTTTCATCATAGGCCATATCACCTTCCTTGGCTGTAAGTAGGTCTTCTACAACTTCACCTTCAAAATCTCTAGCAAAATTTGCATTTATATAGTGGTGATCAGTTTTATTTGCACCTATTACAACATTGTTTATTTTTGTTATAGATTCATCAACAAGTACTCTCACATCTTCTAAGCCAATAGGTCCTGTAAATCCTGCTTTTGCTCCTGTGATCTTCTCTATGGTTTCATCATCCATCATCTCAATATCGTGTTCAGCAACCTTTAAATATGACAAAAGTTTTGCTTCATTTAATTCGCGATCACCAGGAATCACTACAAAGATCGGCTCATTTTTTACCATCAAGTCGACTACTTTCGCAAATTTATTAGATGGAATTGCTAAGAATTCACTAACTTCTTCTATAGTAGTTACATTTGGTGTTTCTACAAGTTCAAGCTCTTTTAAATCTTCTACTATAGGTTCAAATTTAAAGCGAGCCTTCTCATCAGTAGCGGCATAGTCAGAATTTTCAGTAAAGAAAATCACTCCTTCACCTGTTTCTGCTAGTGCTATGAATTCATGGGACATTCTTCCACCCATTGAACCAGTGTCACCTTCTACAATCTTGTAATCAAGACCCATCTTATCAAAAGCCTCTACATAGGCATCCCACATCAATTGGTAGGATTCTTCCAAGCCTTTTTGATCTTTGTCAAAAGAATAAGCATCTTTCATCAAGAAGTCACGGCTTCTGTTGATACCAAATCTAGGTCTTTTTTCATCCCTAAATTTATCTACTATTTGATATAAATTTAATGGAAGTTGCTTGTAAGAATTTAGTTCGTTTTTAACTAAATCTGTTAGAGCTTCTTCTGCTGTAGGTCCTAGGGCGTACTCTCTTTCGTTCCTATCTTTTATCTTGAACATTTCTGGACCAAAAGTATCCCAACGTCCACTTTTCTCCCAAATTTCTTTATCTTGTAATATAGATGTAGAAATTTCTATAGAATCATGTCCATCCATAGCTTCCTTTACTATGTCTATGATCTTATTTTTAACTTTTTGTCCTAATGGTAGGAATGAATAGATACCACTAGCTTGTTTTCTAATAAACGCTCCTCTTACTAAGAGCTTATGGCTTGCTGTCTCTGCATCAACTGGGTCTTCCCTTAGTGTTGGCATATAATACTTTGATAATCTCATAATTCTCCTTAATTAATATCCTTCATGGATAAACCAATTCTTTCTCTTTTTTTATCTATCTCTATTATTCTTACTCTTACAATTTCTGAATTAGTTAAAACTTCATTTGGGTCTTTGATGAATTTATTGCTGATATTTGAAATATGGACTAGTCCATCAATTCCAACTCCTATATCTACAAAAGCCCCAAAATCTGTTATATTTCTAACCTTACCTGTAAGTTCATCCCCTATTTTCAAATCGTCAATGGTCATTATTTCTGATTTAGTGAGGATTTCTGGATTATCTTCCCTAGGGTCTCTTCCAGGCTTTTTAAGCTCACTTACTATATCTTCTAAAGTCGGCCTTCCAACTTCCAATTTTTCAGCAAGCTTTTCTATATCAATTTCGTTTAAATCTAAGTCTTTAACCTTTTTTGCTATCTTGTAACTTTCAGGATGGACACCTGTATTATCTAGAAGTTCTGGTGAATCAGGAAATCTCAAAAATCCTGCTGCAAGTTTAAATGTTTTATCTCCAAGACCCTTAACTTTTTTCAAATCTTTTCTATAGACTAGATTTCCTTCTTTAAACTCGTCCTCTATACGTTTTGCAATTGTTAAGTTAAGACCAGATACATATGACAATAGCTTGTATGAGGCATTATTAATAGTAACTCCAACTTCATTTACTGCATCTTCTACAACTTTTGAGAGCTCTTCATCAAGCTTTTTCTCGTTAATATCGTGTTGGTATTGGCCTACACCAATATGTTTCGGCTCAATTTTTACAAGTTCTGCCATAGGATCTTGGAGTCGTCTGGCCATGGATATAGCTCCACGGATAGTTACATCAAGGTCTGGAAATTCTTCTTCACCAAGACTTGATGCAGAATATACAGAAGCCCCCGCCTCGTTTACTACAGCATACGCTATATCTTTATCTATTTCTTCTAATAACTTATTTACAAAAACTTCTGTTTCCCTACTAGCAGTTGCATTTCCCAAAGCTATTAGAGTAACATCATACTTTTCTATTAAGCTTTTCAATATAGCAATAGATTCTTTTTCTTTCTTGTGGGGTGTGACTGGGTAAATAACAGCTTGGTCTAAGTATTTACCATTTTGGTCAACTACTGCTACCTTACAACCTGTCCTATAGCCAGGATCAAGTCCCATTACATTTTTCCCTTTTATAGGTCTTTGTAATAAATAAGGTTTTAAGTTATTCGAAAATACCTTTATAGATTCATCTTCTGCATTCTCTGTAAGGAAATTTCTAAGCTCTGTTGTTATAGATGGCAATATCAATCTCTTATATGCATCATCAATAGACTTATCAAGCAGTGATTTTTGGTAGTCATTATTTACTTCATATAAGTTGCTGATTAATTTCTTGTTATAATCATCTGAAAACTCAACTTTTATAACAAGAGCGCCTTCCTTTTCAGCACGATTTAAGGCTAAGATTTGATAAGACTTCATATCTTTTAGTTTTTTAGAAAAATCATAATAAGTTTGGTAAAGATTTTCGGGATCTTCTTTTTCACTTGCAATTATTCTTGCTCTTATCATTCCATCACGTCTTGTAATATTTCTAGCATCTATATTGTTAGAAATATCTTCAGCCATAATGTCAAGAGCTTTTTCAATAGCTAGCTCAGAATTTTCCACATCATCATTTATAAAATCTTTGGCAGCGTTTAATGCATCTTCTTGATCTTTAGCTTCGGAAAATAAATACTTATATAAGTCTTCAAGACCAATCTCCCTTGCAACATCAGCCCTTGTCTTTCTTTTTTTCTTATAAGGGCTATAGATATCTTCTAGCAAAGTTAGAGAATTAGTAGATAGGATTTGCTCCTTAAGCTCTTCTGTAAGCTTGTCTTGAGATTCTATAGAATTTATTATTTCCTCTTGTCTTTTCTCAACATTTCTGAGTTTATTAAGGTTCTTTTCAATTTCTCTAATTTCAACGTCAGTTAAATTTCCAGTTTTTTCTTTTCTATATCTTGCAATAAAGGCTACTGTAGAACCTTCATCTAGTAAGTCTCTAACACTTTTAATTTTTTCTTCTTCTAGATTTAATTGCTCTGATAAAATATGTATTATATCCATAATTTCCTTTTATAAAATTAATAGTTTCAACAAATAAATTACTAATAAATGAGCTGGATAAAAAATATAAAAAGCCCATTTATTTTGTTTCCCTCTTTTTCCGTTATATAACATAATTAAGGGGATAGCTAAATATACAAATCCATAACTAATTGGTATAACAGATCCCCATACTTCAAATTCAAACAAAAATCCTATCATCAAGGCTAAAGCACTTAATATTTTATTATTTCTTGCCAAATATATTAAAACTATAGCTACTACACCCATGGATGAATAATCTGTCCTTAATAATGCGGCCAAGTACATTGCAGCTATAGTTATTAAAATAATACCGACAATATTTATTATAATGTTTTCATCTCGCTTTAAAAGCTTGTCAATCAAAAAAATAGCAAAAGCTGCAATTAAGATTGTAAATATAACATTCTGTCCATATAAGTAAAAAGGCTTTTCGTAAAATGCTAAATCATAAGGAACTTCAGCGACCAATGCAAAAGCTAAAAGTCTAAAAAAATATTTCTTATAGTTTTTTGTGTAAATTATAGCTTGGACAGTAAAAAAGCAAAATATTGGCATGGCTATTCTGCCGATAAAAACAAAAATATCAGCCATAAACCAATATTCTTCGCCCATGTTATACATTAAATTCGTTTGGGCAAGATGAGATAAGAGCATAGTAAAAATAGCTATCCATTTTAGATGGGCTGCACTTAAATACGACCTATCTCTATTCCAAATTCTATTATATTCTTCTAAAGAATTTACCTTTAGTATATCCATAAAACTCCTAGTTACCAGTTATGAAATTTATCTTATATTTTGGAAAATTCATACTAATAATCTTTCCCCCAACATTAGCATAGTCACTCTCATCTATGTCATATACATTTGACGGATCAAAAAATATTATCTTATTGTTAGGGGCTTTCGATGGCGCTACTTCAAGTTCAAATTTATATCTATCCTTATCCTTAGAGTAAAGTAAAAGTATATCAATAAATCTACCATAGTCATATTCATTCACAGTCTCAAATTCTAAATCGATTTTATATTCGTTTTCTTCGTGAATTTTCAAAATCGGCCTCTTACTTTCATAGCTAGTTACTTCCCCACTTCTAAGGTCAGTAATAGACATAACCGTTATATTTTTACTATCTTCAAAATCTCCAGATACAAGTTTGATTATATCAGTATTTGAAAGTTTGTTAGTAGCTGGACTTCCATGAAATTCATTTTTTGAGCTAGGAACTTTTACAAATTTATAATCATTTGCGTTTAAGTGAGAACTGTTAGATTTTTTTGGCTTTTCATATATCTTGATAGTTTCATCACCATCATCATCTATATCAGAAAATTTCCTCGTTCTTCTACCTTGATTCTTTGAATTGGTTTTATTTTCTAGCTTCTCGTCCTCATCCAAAAACTCTTGAATTTCTTTAAAATCCATCCTATCTTTTAAGATAAAATTATCTTTGCTAGATAAGTATTTTGATGTAGAATAGACAGTTTTTATGGTCATATAAATAAAACTAATAGAAGTTAGAATAGTTAATATATTTTTTGGAATTATATCATTATAGTTAAACAAGTTAATTACAAGCATCAAAACAAAGGGCATAACCCCAGTGAATTTAAGAAAATCTTTAAACTTAGAATTTTCATTCGTCTCAGATTTTCTCGCGTTATTATTAATTCTTATTGACATCTTTAACACTTTTAAGAAAAATATTATAAAACCAAGAATATAAAGACCAGTTACAGCATTATATAACCAAGCTATCTGACCATAAAGGTCAAAAGGAAGCATCTTAATTGCATAATCGATAGCAAAAGCCAAAACAAGCACAAAGAGTCCTGCTTTTCTAAATGTTTTGGACACTAAAAAAATAAGCAAGTTTAAAATAATTATTGCAAGTGGGACTAGTGCTATTTTATAATCTGTTGATAAAGTCTGTAATTGTCTAAGAATAAATGATAAATCCATAGTAACTCCTTTTATAATTATATCAAATTAGAAATTACATACAAATATTTTTTTAAAAACCAACTTTGATTATTTCAATATATCAGTATAATATCCTATTATAAGCTTCAATAGCTCAATTGGCAGAGCAACGGTATCGTAAACCGTAAGTTGCAGGTTCAATTCCTGTTTGAAGCTCCAAAGAATTTTAAAAGACCTAGATGCTTCATATAAATAGCTTATCTAAGTCTTTTTTGTTTGTTATCAAAAATATTATTATATTTACAAAAAACTACCAAGACAAGCTTGGTAGTTTTTAATATGTCAAATTTTTATGTACTTTTTATTCTGGATCAATTGCGTCTACTGGACAAACAGAAGCACAAGTTCCACAATCAATACATGTATCTGCTTCGATTACATAAGCATCATCTCCAGCTGAGATTGCGTCTACTGGACATTCACCTGCACATGTTCCACATGAAATGCATGTATCTGCGTCTATTACGTAAGCCATTATTTTACCTCCTAATGTTTTACTAATATGAGTATACATTATTAATTCAAAAATGTCAACTAAAAGCTAATATTTATACTTAAAACGGCTAAATTTCGATAAATTATACAAAATGATAATTGTTATCAATTACATATCTAGGTTTATTTCTGATAACTTAAAAATCTTTTCTATATTTTCTTCATCGTCAGATTTTATCCTAACTCTACACTCTTCTTTTACGTAGTCATTTCTTAGGACAACTCCACAGCCCTCTTCAGTATTTACTTTTTGGCCACATTTTGGCATTATTTTTTTCATGTACGTGTAATTATCTTCTTCAAAAGATAAACAACACATTAGTCTTCCACATACACCAGAAATTTTTGCAGGATCAAGGCTTATGTTTTGATCTTTAGCATATTTTATAGATAGTGGTACAAAATCAGTTAGGTGCCTCGAACAACAACATTGCTGGCCACAAGTTCCAAAGTGTTGGATGAGTTTTGCGTGATCTCTCACCCCTATTTGCCTTAATTCTATTCTAGATCTGAATCTTTGGGCCAAATCTTTTACTAACTCTCTAAAATCTACTCTTTTATCAGATGTGAAGAAGAAAACTAACTTGTTCTTATCCAAGGTATAATAAGAATCAACTAATTTCATATTGAGTTTATATGAATCAGCTAGGCTTTGACAAACTTTTAAAGCTTCTTTAGCTTCAATATTGTTTAGAATTTTTCTTTTCAAATCCTGGTCATTAGCAATTCTTACAACTTTTTTTAATTTTTTATTAAATTTTTCTTCGTCTATCTCAAGATTAATGAGGGCTACTTCTCCTATTTCCAAGCCATTTTCTGTTTCTACGACCAGATTTTGCTTATATTTATAGTTCTCGCTTCCCGCATCAAAATAATATATTTTACCGGCTTTTCTAAACCTAACGCCAACTACGTTCACTTTGCAGCATTCCTCCCCTATAAATATTAAATATAATCTCTTCTATTGATAGATCATAATTAATATTTGTTTTTAGTCCCTTTTTTACTTTATTTACTAATTCAATATGATTTTCAATTTGATCAAAAGTCATTTGTTCTAAGTATCTTACATTAAATTTGACATCTTCTCCTATTTTTAAATCTTTTTTGTACTTATATAATAATATTAGTTGAAATAAATCTAGGAATCCATCAAAAATATCTAGCTTATTTTCTTTGAAGCTTGAGAAAAAATCTTTATTTTTATAAAAGCTAATAAGTTTTCCTTGGTAGATATCTTTTATGATTGATGACAGTTTTACCATATCCACATTAAATATTTTTTTGTTATTGGCTAAGCTAATAATCTGACACCTTGACCTAATAGTTTTTAACATCAGATTACTATTAGTCGTGGTAAAGATAATCATATTATAATCTTTGAGCTCTTCTAATGTTTTTAATAGGGCATTTGAGCCCTCATCTCTTAAGTTTTGAGCATTGTGTATTATATATATTTTTATCTTTTTATTTGTTGGGCTTAGGGATATGTCTTTACTTAATAATCTAATGGTATTTATGTCTATGATATTATCATCGTTGTCAATTATAAATAAATCGGGATTAGAATCACCAACTATGTCCAATCCTTTTGTTTTAAATACTTGGTTTGCAAATTCTTTTGCAAAGCTTAGATTATCACTATCATTATCTCCTTCAAATATATAAGCATGAAATAATTGATTATTATTAAGCTGACTTTCTAGGATACTCATAATCTAATGTATTGATCTACATCTAGGATAAATATAGTTGCTCCTCCAACTGTTATATCAACAGGTACGGTATTTGTCAAAAGTGAGCTTTCTGCAGAAGGGTTGATAATTGTTGTTGTAGTGTTTCTCCTCTTGCAATTTTTCTCTATAACAGCTAATACTTCATCAAGTTTTTCTTCTTCTACACCTATTAAAAGTGTTGTATTGCCTTTTTTTAAGAAACCACCCGTTGTAGAAAGTCTGGTTACCCTATATCCACTTTCTGTTAGAGCGTCCATCAAAAAATTTACATCTGCATCTTGTACAATGGCTAATAATAATTTCATTTAATCCTCCAGTATATTTAATATTAAATCCAAAGCGGATTTACTTACTTCATCAATTGATTTGCTCGCATCTATTTCACATATTTCGTCTTGGTAAAGTTTTGCCATATCAAGATAAGCATCAAAGATTTTTTTGTGAAAGTCAAATTCTTCATTCTCTAATCTGTCAGCAGTGAAATTTGCTCTTTTTCTGATAAGGGCTTCTTTGTAATCAATGTTAAAAAATACGGTTAAATCAGCTTTTAAGCCACCAGTTGCAAAATCATTAATGGTTTTTATTTCTTCAATACCTAGACCCCTTCCTACTCCTTGATAAGTGAGGGAACTTAGGACAAATCTATCACATAAAATAATTTCACCAGCGTCTATAAGTGGTTTTATTTTCTCACTTACTAGCTGAGCTCGACTTGCTGCAAATAACAAGGCCTCAGTTTTCGCATCCATATTTATATTTTCATTATCAATGATTATATCTCTTATCTTTTCTGATATGAATGTTCCACCAGGCTCTCTTAGTAAATTTGTCTTGTATCCTTTTGATATTAATATTTCGTTTACTTTATTTAAGATTGTAGTTTTGCCTGAACCATCTGGTCCTTCAAAAACAATTAATTTTCCATTCATATTATTATTATAACAAATGCTTGCAATTTTTGGAAATAAAAAAAGACCCTGAGGTCTTTAAATTAATTATTCAGCATCTTCACTTGATTCTTCGCCTTCTTCTGTTTCATCAACAGTTGGAACATCAGCTGCATCTACATCTTCGCTATCTTCATCTTCAGGAATTTCAACTTCTTGAACTTCTTGTAATGAGCAGATAACATCGTCGTCTTCAGCTAGTATTGTGATGTCTTCATTTCCAAAGATATCAAGGTCAGCTACAGTTCTTATATCACCAATTTGAATATCAGTAACATCTGTTTCTGCTGTTTGTGGAATGTATTTTGGTAAACATTCAACTTCGATTGTATCTACATTTTGAACCAATACTGATTGATCAATCTTGATATCATCTCTACCAAGTAGAATAACTGGTACAGATACTCTGATTGTTTCGTTTTGGTTGATTGCTTGGAAATCTACGTGTAGATATTGATTTTTGTATGGGTGTGTTTGGTAATCTTTTATAAGTACATCTCTTTTATCACCTTCAATATCCAATGTGATAATTGTTGATGTACCAGCTTGCCTTAATATTTTATCGAAATCTCTTGTTGTGAATTGTACATTAAGATTATCTTCACCTTTGGCATAGATAACGCCTGGAATTAATTCTTCAGCTCTTAATTTGTTAACTTTATTTTTTCCAATAGCTTGGCGATTATTTGCGTTTAAAACTAAGTCTGCCATATTCCCTCCTTAATAATATTTTCATACTGACTAATTATACCCTAATTCTCACATCTTTACAATGATAAATTTTTATTATAAGATATGTGGTAGTAGTATTTAATATCAAAAAGGAGAATATTATGACTAAAAGAAAAGCTAAGTTTGGAAGCTTTGATATTAGCTTAGCTGGCGAAGAATTAAAATTAGGAGATAAAGCGCCCAATTTCAAAGCTTTAACTAAAGACTTAGAAGATTATGATTTTTATAAAGAAATGCACGGAGTAACTATTATATCAGTTATTCCATCTCTTGATACATCTATTTGTGAATTACAAACTTACATGTTAAATAAAGCTAGCAAGGAAGATAAGCTTTATATAATATCAATTTCTAATGATTTACCCTTTGCTGAGCAAAGATTTGTTAGAGAAAAGGGATCTGAAAATATAGTATTTTTGTCTGACTATTTATATAATGACTTTGCAAAATCATATGGAGTTTTGATAGAAGAATATAATTTGTTAAATCGAGCTATATTTGTCATTGATGAAAATAAAATAATTCGCCATCTTGAATACCTAAATCAAAATACAAACTTGCCTGATATAACAAAGGCATTAGAAGTTGCAAAAAGTCTATAAAAAAATCCTAAGGACTAGATTGCATCCTAAAGCTGGATATAATAATCCAACCTTAGGAAATATGCTCTCTTAATCCTTAGGGTTATTTTGTTATAAATTCATTGTACTTATCTCTATCATAAACAACATCTAGTTCACCTATAAAGGCAGTGTACTTATCTGGATAGCAGAAGCCTTCTTTGAATCTGTAGAGACCATCTTTGCTATCAACAGAAAATACTCCACCAAAGTCAAAGTATTTATATCCATTTTCCTTTGACCATTTTATTTCTTCCCATATCATATTGAAATTTGGCATCTTATTTCTATGGTCGTTAGAACTAGCAGCATAAAGGTAATATACTTTGTCGTTATAAGCAACTAAGAGCGAAGATGATAGTGGCTCGCCCTTATAATACGAAGTGAAAATTTCGCCACCCATATGGTCACATAATCTTTGGAAATAATCTTTCGGTCTATGGCCTATCCCTTGCCTATCAGCCATAATTGTTGTAAGCTCATAGAAGGTATCAATTGTCTTTTCGTTAGTTTCTCTGACTGTTTTTATCTCATTTCTGTATGATTTCCTTATGTTTCTTCTTGTAGCAGATGAAAAGTTTTCAAATAAAGTATCCTCATCATTACTTGCAATTTCAAGAATCATATTATATCTAGGTTGGGTAAAGGCGTGATTATCTAGGCCATAGGTCCTAAAATCATACCCTCTTTTCTCATATTCATAGATTATCTTCTCATTAAAATCTACTTCTGGATCCATTCTCAAAAGAAAGGCATCGTATTTATCAACTAATACTTCCGCTTCCTTAATTAATTCTACTACAAGGTCGTAATCTTTGAAATCACAAACTGGTCCCCTAGGTGCATATAAGAAATGCTTGCCATTGTCATTTTTTATGCCTATAATACTCATTGCTCCTGCAATATGACCATTTTTTTCAACATATACATAGTCATTTGTCCAATTAGCCTTAATCTTAGACCAATTTGGATCTTGCATTGCTTTGCCATATTGAGAATTTCTGACAAAGTCTTTGTATCTTTCCATTTGTTTATCTGTTTCAACTAGTGGCATTATTTCTCCTAATTTATTAAGCCTTCAATGAGGGTTAGGGTAGTTAAAGCCCCTATCCCCTTTTTGCTTGTTAGTACTTCTATATCTAAATCACTTAAATCTTGGTAATCAATATCACCTACTATCATACCATTAACATAGGATGTTCCAACATCTATGAGGATTTGTCCATCTCTAAAATAAGATTTATCATAGTGATTAGCTCTACCAATTGCTGATATGAAAATATCAGAATTATATATTAAATCTTTTTGATTTTTGCTTATACTATTTATGATGCTAACCGTAGCTCTAGATCTTGATAAATAGGTTGCTAATGGCAAACCTATTAGAGTATTTCTATTTGCTATAGTGATGTTTTTCCCTTTTACATCAGTAATAGATTGTAAAAACTTGGCTATAGCCTTGGGGGTGGCTGGCAGATATTCAAGATATCCATTCAATGCTTTACCTTGAGAAGTGTAGGTAAATCCATCTAAGTCTTTTATTTTAATTCCTGTACGTACTTCATCTAAGAACTTATAATTATCGAATGGTAACAATAATATAAATCCATCTTCTTTGTCAAAACCATTAGCAAAATCGATAATCTCACTAGGATTGACATCCGAGTCGAATTCTTTGTCCACATAATCAATACCGAATTGTTGGCATTTTTTTATAATAAAATTCTTATATGACATCTCCTCACTACTTGGATTCATTGACAATATAAGTATCTTATTATTTATTTGGGTCTTTTCTAATTTATCAATTATCTGCTTTTTTAATTTTTCAGTATTTAATAATTCCATCATATCTCCATTAAAAAAACGCCCATATGGACGTTTTAAATGTTGTTTTCTTAGAAAATTCTTCTAGCACCTCTGAATGTATTTTGATAATAATTATTATAAACATTATCATATCTTACACCAGATCTTGGTGTTGAAGCATGAATAAATGTACCATCTGAGCTTGTTATAATACCAACGTGGTCAATTCCACCGCCCTTGATGGCAAAGAATATTAAGTCTCCTGGTTGTAAGCTATTGTAGTCTACAGCATATCCAGTATTAAACTGTGCAGCTGAAGAGTGAGGTAAGCTTACCCCAAGCTGCCTATAAGTATTAACTACTAGGCCTGAGCAGTCAAAACCAACAGATGGATTAGATGATCCCCAAACATATGGATAGCCAACAAATTGGCCAGCAATATTTGCAGCTGAAAGGCCATTGTTATTTACTGCAGGTTTTTGTACTTGTTCTACAGCTACTTCTTGTTCATCTTTTACTTCTTCTGCAAGTGCTTTTGCTTCTTCCTTAATTTCTTCAGTTGTTAGATAGCTTGAAGAAACGTATGAAGTTTTTCCATTAAAATCAAATTTAACCCAACCGTCAGCTATTTCACCAGAAACTTTTGTACCCTTACTTAGTGTACCAACAATATTTCCGCTAACAGCTTTGTCACGTACGTTAAGTACATTTGTATTGTAAACCCAGCCAGTAAATGCTTGGCCTTTTACTTCAGGAATAACTTCTTCTTGCACTTGTTCACTAGCCTTGTTATTTTCAACTACTTCTTCTACTTGGGTTTCTGTATTAGTTGAATTTTCTTCTACTACTTCTTCAGTTTGAGTTTCTTCATTAGCTTCATTTGTTTCTTCAACTTCAGAAACTTCTTCTTGCTTATCGTTATTATTTAATGAATCAATAAGTTCTTGTGGGTATGAATCACTTAAATAAGCTAGTTTAACATAACCGTCATTGGTCTTAAACCACTCACCATCAACTGTTCCACTGATTTGTTCACCAGCTGCTAATGTTTTTACTATGTTTGAAGAATCTTCAAAAGATTTGCTACTTCTTACATTTAATGCTTGAGTGTTGATGTATTTTACAAGTTCATTTATAACTTCAGCTGGAGTTTCTTCGATAACTTCTGTATTGCTGTCATCTACTTGATTTTCACTTTCGTTAATTAAAACTTCATTGTTCTCAGCTTCAGTGCTTACAGCTTCATTGCTATCTAGATATTCCACTTGTGATTCAATATCACTTTGTCCATTTTCAACCAATTCTTCTTCATTGATATTTTCGATTGCGCTATCAAGATTTACGTCTTTATAAACTACTAGTTGATTATCGTCAACTTCTTCATTTACAGCGACTTCTTGTTCAGAAACTTCTTCTGTAGATACTATGTCTTCTTTTTCTACATCTGCATTTTCTTCATCTTCATATGTAGTTTCTTCAATTGAAATAAGTTTTTCAGCAACGATTTTATTGGCAGCTTCTTCTATTTTAGCAATTTTTTCTTCATCGTCTTTTGTATTCTTGTGAATTCTTTTTTCTTTTGCTATTGCTGTATTTTTAAGATCTTTTGTATAGTCAGCTTGTATAAAGTTAAGATAATCGTTATTTTCTGTATAAGATGGACTAATCATAGAATTAGTATTTTTATCAGAATCTAAATTATTTACTGTAGAAGCATATGCTGTTGCTCCTGCAGTTACAGCTGCTATAACAGATAAAGCAGCTCCTATATTTTTTTTATTCATTAGTGTAAAATCCTCTCCTTAAATAGTTTGGTATTCCTTTATGAATTAAAATCTTACTATATTCTATACCAAATTAACAAAATAGTCAACAATTAGTTACAAAAAAATTACACTTAGGGTAAAAACTTACAATTTTAAGCTTTATACCTAAGTTTAAATTGTAAATTATTTGCCAAAAGTGTAAATAAAAAATATTTCGATTTTTTTTGGTTACAATTTGTAACTATTATGTAGGGAGCAAATCTATAAGCCGTGTTCTGTATTAGACAATCATCTATCTAGGCTTATTGTTGCCAATAAGCTCAAGCGAACAACCATTCTGGATCAAAGCCGAGCAAGCTTTGTTTGTCATCCCTTCGTTCTTGCACCGGATGGGGTTTACATAGCCTATATGTCACCATATAGCTGGTGAGCTCTTACCTCGCCATTCCAACCTTACCAAAAATTTGGCGGTATACTTTCTGTTGCACTTGCCTGAAGATCACTCCTACTTGACGTTATCAAGCATCCTGCTCTGTGGTGCACGGACTTTCCTCGTACTATGCCGCGATTGTCTGATCTACTCCAAACTATATTTTACTCTTTATAATATATTTGTAAAATATATATTAAATAAAGGTTCTAAAATAATCCCCTTTAGAATATGTGTAAACTTTATTTTTAGTCTTTTCATTTATGATATTTTCTAGTTTGTAAATTATATGATTTTCGCTAGCAAAATGACCTGGATCAATTATTACTAGACCCCTATTAGCATAGTCCATACCCATATGATAAGAAACATCACCTGTAATCATTAGATCACATCCTTGGATAATAGCATCATCAAAGAGCGATGAGCCAGCTCCCCCACAAACTGCTACTTTTGAAATTTCTTTTTCCATATCGCCGTAGCATACTAGTTCATTAGCTTTAAGGATTTCTTTTACTTTCCTAGCAAAATCTTTTGCCTTTGTCTTTTCTATCTCTCCATATCTACCTAATCCTAGATCCTTATCTAGTTCTAAGACTTGTGCTTTTTGGATATCTAGTATTTGACAAAGATTATCATTAAGGCCATCTGCTGCAATGTCTAGATTTGTATGCATAGCAAAGACACTGATGTCATTTTTTATTACTTTTTCGAGGCGATTGTAAAAAGAATCAGTAAAATCTATTGATTTTGTGCCATTAAATAAATATGGATGATGGGTGATAATTAGGTTGCAATCATTTTCTATAGCCATATCCACACCCTCTTCTTCCAAATCTAAACTAATCAATACATTTTTTAACTCTTTGTCCAGATTCCCAATCTGAAGCCCTGAATTATCCCAGTCTTCTTGCAAATCCAGTGGATATTTTTCACATAATTTATCTATTAGTTCTCTAATTTCCATCTTTCATAAACCTCATCTATAGCTTTTAATCTTTCGTTTATTTTTTCTAAACCATCATTATTTTTAGAATTTTTAATGATATTTTCTCTAAAGATTAAATTTTTCTTACGATCAATAACTAACTTTTCTTCTAATAAGTGATTCCTATTTTCAATATTTTCAAAGCCATAATACATATCAGAAATTTTCATTTCTTTCCTATTCCCATATTTTACTTGCAAAATATCATAATATTTTTCATTTTCAAAGGATAAAAAGTCTCTCATAAGATCAAAGTTATTCTCGTATAAAAATAATCTTAGTTTTTCACTTGCAATATTTGATTCTAAAATCATATAGTCAAGATTTTGGGCAAATTGCATACTCGATTGTATAATCTCAACAATAGTATTTCCTCCCATGCCTGCAATGATGGCGATTTGATTATCTTCTTTTTCTATACCCTTAAATCCATCTGTCACCTTAGTTTTTATTATCTTTGACAGCTTACTATCCAATTGGTCTTCAAGCTTTTTTAAAGATGGTGCTGATATATCCGTAGCCCAAATATTTGAGCTGATATTATTTTTCGCTAAATATAAAGGAACCAATCCATGATCGGTTCCTACATCTATGACATTTTTGCCATAATCTATCAAATTTATGATATCCATTAATCTTTTTTTATCATTCATTATAAAAAGTCTTTCAATGATTCGCTCTTATTCGGACTTTTTAGCTTTCTAAGAGCCTTTGCTTCGATTTGACGTATCCTTTCACGAGTTACATCAAATTCCTTGCCAACTTCTTCTAGTGTTCTTGGAGTTCCATCTATAAGCCCAAATCTGAGCTGCAATACTCGTTTTTCACGAGCCCCTAGACAAGATAGGACTTCGTTTAAGTTCTCTCTAAGCATAGTGTAGTTCGCTGCTTCATCAGGATTTACTGCAGATTCATCCTCTATGAAATCTCCTAAGTGTGAATCTTCCTCTTCACCAATTGGAGTTTCAAGAGATACTGGTTCTTGGGCAATTTTTCTGATTTCTTGAACCTTTGAAACCTCTATGCCCATTTGCTCAGCTATTTCCTCATTAGATGGATCTCGACCCAGTTCTTGAACTAATTGTCTTTGAGTTCTCACTAACTTATTTATAGTTTCAACCATATGAACCGGGATTCTAATAGTTCTTGCTTGGTCAGCTATAGCACGTGTTATAGCTTGGCGTATCCACCATGTTGCATAGGTTGAGAACTTAAATCCACGATTGTAGTCATACTTGTCTACAGCCTTCATAAGCCCCATATTTCCTTCTTGAATTAGATCCAAGAAGCTCATACCACGACCTACATACTTCTTAGCAATAGAAACTACCAACCTTAGGTTTGTCTCAGCCAATTTTTGTTTAGCTCTTTTTGAAAGTAGAACAGCTTTTTTTAGTTTTAATATATCGTCTTGGCTAAGCTGATCATTTTCAAAAATTATATGAGCAACATTGCTCATTTCTACCAGTTCATTTAATTCTTTAACCTCATCTATACTTAAACAATTGTCTATAGATAATTGTTTAGATCTATTTGCAGCTTCAATTAATGAATCAATGGTCATCTTATCAAAAGTTTTTAGATATTCTTCATTTAAAGCCTTAGATAATAGATTAGTAAATGATTCATATACAAAGGTAAGCACATTTTCATCTACGTTTACATTAAGTATGTGATCAAAGGAATCAAATAAATCACAAAGTGAATTTGCATCATTTTCGCTAAGTTCTTTGTCATTTACAGATTTTTGGGCTATATTGCAAATTAATACCTTGTTTTTTAGCGCCTCTATCTTTTCTAAATCAGGTTCTTCAACCGTAATCTCTTCGAAAAGTTTGCCCATTGCAATGATCCCATTTAGATTGTATCCTGATTCTTCGCTTAGTTTTCCATCATTCTGGTATTCATCATTTGCAATAAGTAAGGCTTTTGCAAGATTTCCAAAAAATATAGTATTGGATAATTCAATTTTATTTTGCTTATTTAAATTTATACCTTCTAATTTTTTGTATGCTATCTCACCCAACTCCATCTTTCTAGATAGGTCAATTTCTTCCTTAGCAGTCAATAATGAAACTTTTCCTATTTCCTTAAGGTACATCTTAACTGGGTCATCAAGCTTAATACCAGAAATATTTTCGACGTCATCATCTATTTCTTCATCTATATCTTCTTCGTTAATATCTTCTTCATCTAGTGGCTTTTCGTCATCTATATCATCATCCAAATCACCATCATCCAAATCTTCGTCTAACTGTGCTTCGGATTTTTCTACAATTTCGATTCCACTACTTAAAATTTGAGATATGACGTATTTTTTGCTATCTTCTTCTACTTCTTTAAATGAATCAAAAGTATATATTTGAGTATAAGTTATAAGTCCATCTTGATTTTCACTAATGGACTGAAATTCTTCTATTATCTCTTTTAAAACATCTTCATCAAGCAACTTATCGCTCTGGCTACTCATTCGTACTCCTCTTGGCTTTTTTTCTATGGGCTTTTAGCTCAAATAACTTTTGTCTTTTTTCAAAAAGCCTTATTTTATCAATCAATTCAATTATTTGTATTGGATTGGTATCATCACTTATATAGTCAAAAATGTAATTATAATCATCATCATTTTGGTCAAACTTACTAACATCTTTATTTATAATAAAATCTTTAACGTTTAATACTTTTTCATTTTTTAGATGTTGATCAAAAAAATCTTTCTTAAATAAATAATCATCTTTTTGATTAAAAATTAATCTAAGTATTTCTAATTCGATAGTATTAAAGGATTTTTTCTTCTCTGGAATAATTATTTTATTCTTTTTATTTGAATAATTCGCTCTATTGCCAGTATCAGTACTATACTTGTTTATGGCCTCATTTAAAGTAGTTTTATCAATGTTAAATAGAGTTGATACGTTGTTTATGAATATTTCTCTAGTTAGGTCTTTGTCTATACTTGCAAGAAATTCTATAAATAAATCCAACTTCTCAAACTTCTCATTTTCGTTTGCCTCACTATATAAATCCAATATTTTGTTATATTTATAATTATAAACATCTAAAGATTGGCTCTTTTTTTCTAAAAACTTTTCTTGGCCGTATTTTTTAATAAAATCATCTGGGTCAAGGCCTTCTTCTAGAATAATAACCTTAGCTACTACTTTATTATTTAGGAAAATATCGCAAGCTTTGTCAGTAGCTTTCATTCCTGCCCCATCTCTGTCATAGCAAATATAGACATTATCCGCATATCTTTTTATAAGCTTTGCTTGGTCATCTGTTAGAGCAGTACCAAGACTAGCTACAGCGTAGTCTATACCATGGTTATTTAAAGCAATGACATCCATATAACCTTCCACAAGGATTATATCTTTCTTTTTTTGCCTCTTATAGACATTTAGGCCATAAAGATTGTACCTTTTCTTAAAAATACTAGATTCTGGGGAATTAAGATATTTGGGCATTTGATCATCGATACTTCTTCCACCAAAACCAATAACATTACCATAATGATTTATAATTGGGAAAATTATCCTATTTCTATATTTATCATAATATTTGCCCTTAGCTGACTTTTTAATAAGTCCAATATCCTCCAAATCATTTTTGTCATAGCCCTTATATTCACCGTAACTTAACAAGTCATCCCAAGAATTTTTGGCAAATCCTAGCATAAATTTATTAACAATAGAAGATGATAATCCTCTTTTTTTAAGATAATTTATGGCATCCTTGTTTGTTAGCAAATTTTTATAATAAAACATCATCACATCTTTGTTTATTTCATAAAGTTCTTTATTTTTGGGATTTTGTGATGAACTATCATTGTAGGTAATTGTAACTCCTGTTTTATTTGCCAAATATTCTAGGCTTTCCTTGTATGATAGGCCCTCTTTTTGCATAATAAAAGAAACAACATCTCCACCTGCACCACAACCGAAGCAGTGAAATAATTGTTTCCTATCATCAACAGTAAATGATGGCGTTTTCTCATTATGAAATGGACATAGGCCTTTAAAAGAAGAACCCGACCTCTTTAAGTCAGTATACTCACTGATAATATCAACTATATTAGCCCTTGACCTTATTAGTTCTATTGTCGTATCTGAAATCATAGCCATAATATCACCCCTATTAATCAAACTATACTAAGGCAAGAAAACTTTTCAATTTTTCATCTTTTTATAAATTATGCAGAAATATTATAGTTATAATGATATAATTGTTATAATAGGAAGAACACGATGTTAAAATTATATTATAATTATTACTTTAAATTAATTCTAAAATGTAATATAATAATATATATTATATATTATTGTAATAAAGGATAGAAGTTCAGGAGAAAAATTATGGATACATTCAATACAAATGATATCGATAGAGAAAATGACATATCAGATCTTGGAATAAAAGTATTAGATAGCCAGAAATTTATTTTTAATAAGAATTATTCTTCAAGAATTCAATTCCATCCATTTACTTATTTTTATTTTCTAATAAATGGCGCGGGCAAACTTTCTATTGAAAACGAAGCAATAGATATTAGGCAAAATGACCTTATTATCATTAATTCAAATATTGGCCATACTATGTATATTGATGGGAATTTTGATAATTGTGAAGTTATTGGTTTTGGTGTAGAGTCTATTTCTATTTCTATAGTAAATAAGAAAACAAATAGTGTCAATCCAACTAACTTTTTTCATATAAATTTAGCTAATGAATATAAAGCTTTGTCAACTTTTGAAAATATATTAGATGAATATAAAAGCAAAAATCTATTTTCTAAATCTATGGCAAATTCTTTGGCATCTATTTTTATTATCAATCTCTTAAGGGCCAACGAAGATAAAGTTGTGATTCAACACGATAGGAAAATCAACCATCAAATTGATTATGTTAAGTCATACATTGATAACAACTATGCTGAAGATATTAAGTTAGAACAATTATCTACCATGGCTTACATGAACAAGTTTCATTTAATATCTGAGTTTAAACAAGCTTATAGGGTCACTCCTATCGAATACTTAATATTAAAAAGAATAGAGATATCTAAAAACTTACTGATTTCAACAAATCATTCCATGGAAGAAATATCAACCATAGTTGGTTTCAATTCTCAATCGTATTTTAACCAAGTTTTCAAGAAAAAAACCATGCAAACACCATCGCAATTTAGAAAAAAACATAGACTATAGGCAAAAATCGTTTCATTTACTTAACTAAAGTTTAAATGAAACGATTTTTTTTACAACTTATTCCATTTTTTGAGGTAATTCTTATAAAAATCCATATTCTGAACAGTTTCTAAAATCCCCTTGTAATTACCTTCTTTGTCCCAAACTCCATAATATGTTACTGTGTAATCACTTCCACCTATGTCTCTAATTACAACGACCTTATCACGAACACCAGATTTTAAGTCTCCAATAATCTTTTTTACTTTTGGTAATGCTTGAGGTGGATGACATGAATATACCTTCCTTCCTAGGGAAGACTTTGGTCTTTTAAAGATTTTGTTTTCCTTAGGATTATTATAATAAGAATTGATATCTTCTTCATCTACATAAGTAATTTCAATTTCTAAAGTATCAAGCATTGCTTCAAGTTGATCAAGTCTCATTTTCCCTTTTGAAAAATATATATACTTATCATCTGTACCATCAATTTCTTTTGACAATTTATTATCGCCGTATTCATTATCTTGATCATATTCTTTCAAATCACTATATATATTTGAGTAATCTTCATCAGATAAATTATCTGCTATCAAAGGATATAGTATATTTTCCTCTTTATAAGTCATTTCTTCTGCTCTTACTATAGTTTCCTCTAACATGTCTTTGTCATTCTTTTTGAGGGCTTTTTTTATATTTCTTAAAATTTCATAGTCAACACCCCACATAACTTCTGATGGACCAGATTTATTATATTTTGACTCTAGTAGCGGATATAATAGATCACCCTTTTTTCTATAGTGACTATTTAAAAGCCTTTGTAATTCTTCCAATGAATTTTCACAAATTTCTCCATCAAAATATGCTTTTGTTTTTGCAATTAGATTCTTAATCTCATTATTCTCATCTTGGAATAGATTAAGTACTGGATTGTCATATACTATTTTTTTATCTTCTTCAATAGTCATACCATGAAATAAGGCAGAGTGTACATCACATAATCTTCTTACCTCTTGCTTATCCATACCGTCATCTAATAGTGATTCTTCTGCATCCATAATTTCTGAGGAAGAGACACCTTCAAAATTCTCTTTAAAATCTTTTCTTACTGACTCAAGATCTTCACCATCTGACAATCTTTTTATATAGGATTTAATATTTGCTTTTCTATCTATTATTTCTTTGTCAAAAGATGAATCTTCAATTTCATAACCAAGTGATTGCAATTTTGATTCTATATCCTTTATTCCTAATATCTTAGCTCCTCTTTTTATTGACATTTTAGATGCCATTTTTTTGATCATTATAGGATTATCAAGACCAACAAAGCCAAGCTTTAATAATTCATCTTTCAACTTAGGATTCTTACTTATTAAACTTTCTAAATTTTCATTAATATCTAATTTCATATTATCACCTTCCTCAAAAAGTGTATCATAAATGATTATCACTATCAGTAACATATGTTACAAATAGAAATAACTGTAGCAAAACATAAGTTTCACTACAGTTTATATTAGTAATCTACGCCATCGGAATATTCACTAGAAGCATTCCAAATTAGATATTCATTTTGTCCTTTGTCATAAATAGCATCTATTTGGGCTTGTACTGCTTCTCCATCATATTCCATCCAGTTTCCTTCTCCAATCCAACTAGCTGTGAAGTCTTGAATCCATGGACGAGATACAGGTGGGTGCTCAAGCGCTCCCAATACCTCTTGCTCCGCTTCTAGATACTTATAAACTAGATTATATGGTTCTAGGTCAGGTTTTTCTATGTCAAATGACCATTTGCCCCAGTGGGATGGATAAATCATTGATGATATAGCATCAGTTTGATTAGCCATCTCGTCAAAATCCTGGCCTATACCTTCAGCTCTTCTTACTTGGAGGGCATATCCAAACACATCTATTGATATCGGTGTGCCATAGTTTTGTAACTCTTCACGAGCTCTTTGTACAAAGCCTGTTATAGCTGCAACTCTCTTCTGTCCATCGTCCATGTCAGTCTCATCTTCATATTCACCCCTAGAATAAGAAAGAGTGTCTCCAAAGGTTTCAAATCCTTCGGCAAATCTGACGTAGTCAAACTGAATTTCATCAAATCCAGCTTCTGCAGCAAGCTTTGCAATTTTGATATCATAATCTTGAACTTCCTTTAAGAAAGGATTCATAAAAGCTTCTCCATGACCATTTTTCCAAAGACTTCCATCATCTAAGGTGAATCCCCAGTCTGGATATTTTTCTGTTATGATACTATCTTTAAAAGTAGTAACCCTTCCTATTACATATATATCTCTAGAATGCATTTCTTCTAAGAAAGCCTTAGGATCAATTATATCAATTTTTGAGTACTTTATATCCTCATCATCTGTATCAAAATTCATGGTGACATTGCCCCAATCATCTTTGATGTCAATAACAACTGAATTTAATTTTGTACTTTCAAGTTTCTCTATAATCTTATTGTATACTTCTGGATTATTTACACTGTAAGAGTTTAAGTATAAACCCTTAACTCCATCTTCTGGATAATATTTTGATTTTTTTGCTTTCAGATCGTGCATACGTGAAGTGTCATAGTCCATATTGTAATCATCAGGTGTGACACCCACTTCATAAGGTTTACCTACTTCTCTTTCGACGGCCTCATTGATTAGACCACTAGAGTTAGTAGTATCTTCTTCACTTTTAGCTTGATCTGTCTTACTTTCGCCAGTCTTTTCTAGACTATCACTAATCTCTTTATTTTCAGTAATATTTTCTTTGGTATTACTATTAGTGCAAGAAGATAGACCTAGGATAATGGCAAAAACAAGGGATAAAATCCACTTATTTTTTTTCATAAGCACTCCTTAATAAATAAAGAGCGAGCAAAATGCCCACTCTTTGCTATTTTTTTAAATGAGGAAATCATCTCCTCGAGATACTTTTTGGTAATCCACGAAAATCGCAACTATTGTTGCTCTCCGTGCTTTCGCACTACTTTTCGCCATAAATGACCAAATTCAATGGTCATTTATGTGCTTAGTTCTCTGGATTTGAAACAAGCCCGTCCGGCTAGAGGAGGACCTGCACTTATTCGTTCGCCTCAGAGATGACAAATGCTTGCATTTGTCACCCAAG
This sequence comes from Anaerococcus urinomassiliensis, assembly GCF_900128425.1. NCBI lineage: Bacteria > Bacillati > Bacillota > Tissierellia > Tissierellales > Peptoniphilaceae > Anaerococcus > Anaerococcus urinomassiliensis. The sequence goes on along the minus strand of NZ_LT635782.1, from coordinate 544,722 downwards.
ATGGTGGGGTCCTCTCGATGACCATTTCGTGGTTCCACGAAAATCGCAACTATTGTTGCTTTCCGTGCTTTCACACTACTTTTCGGCATAAATGACCAAACTCAATGCTCATTTATGTGCTTAGTTCTCTGGGCTTGAAACAAGCCGGTCCGGTTAGAGGAGGACCTTCGCATTTTCGTTCGCCTCAGTGATGTAAAATCCTTTGGATTTTCCACCCAAGATGATGAATCCTCTCGATGACCACTTCGTGGTTCCACGAAAATCGCAACTATTGTTGCTTTCCGTGCTTTCACACTACTTTTCGGCATAAATGACCAAACTCAATGCTCATTTATGTGCTTAGTTCTCTGGGCTTGAAACAGGCCGGTCCGGTTAGAGGAGGACCTTCGCATTTTCGTTCGCCTCAGTGATGTAAAATCCTTTGGATTTTCCACCCAAGATGATTAGTCCTCTCGATGACCACTTCGTGGACATCTCGCTTAGTTCTGCGGATTCGCTTGCTAATTCTTAGCTTCGCTTATCTCGCAGATGACAAATGCTTGCATTTGTCACCCAAGATGGTGGGACTATTTTATTACTTTTGTTACTACGCCTGATGCTACTGTTCTTCCACCTTCACGTACTGCGAATCTTAGGCCTTCTTCTAGGGCTATTGGTTTTTGTAGGCTGATTTTGAATGTTGCGTTGTCGCCTGGCATTACCATTTCTACGCCTTCTTCTAGTTGGATGTCGCCTGTTACGTCTGTTGTTCTGAAGAAGAATTGTGGTCTGTAGCCACTGAAGAATGGTGTGTGACGGCCTCCTTCTTCTTTGGTTAGTACGTATACTTGGCCTTCGAATTCTGTGTGTGGGTGTACGCTGTCTGGTTTTGCTAGTACTTGTCCTCTTGAGATTTCGTCTCTTTGTACTCCTCTTAGTAGGATTCCTACGTTGTCGCCTGATTCTGCTTGTTCTAGTGATTTGTGGAACATTTCTACGCCTGTTACTACTGCGCTTGTTGTTTTTTCTGTTAGGCCTACGATTTCTACTGTGTCGCCTACTTTTAGGGTTCCTCTTTCTACTCTTCCTGTTGCTACTGTTCCACGGCCTGAGATTGTCATTACGTCTTCTACTGGCATTAGGAATGGTTGGTCGTTGTCTCTTTCTGGGATGTCAAAGTAGTTGTCTACTTCTTCCATTAGTTGTAGGATTTTGTCTGTCCATGGGCCTTCGCCACCTTCTTGTAGGGATTTTAGGGCTGAGCCTACTACTACTGGGCAGTTGTCTCCGTCGAATTCGTATTCGTTTAGTAGGTCTCTTACTTCCATTTCTACTAATTCGATTAGTTCGGCATCGTCTACTTGGTCTTCTTTGTTTAGGAATACTGCTATTTTTGGTACGCCTACTTGTCTTGCTAGTAGGATGTGTTCTCTTGTTTGTGGCATTGGACCATCTGCTGCTGATACTACGATGATTGCGCCGTCCATTTGGGCTGCTCCTGTAATCATGTTTTTAACGTAGTCAGCGTGGCCTGGGGCATCGATGTGTGCGTAGTGTCTATTTGGTGTTTCGTATTCTACTACTGATGTGTTGATTGTGATTCCACGCTCTCTTTCTTCTGGAGCTTTGTCGATGTGTTCGTAGTCTACGTATTCACCTGTGCCGTATTTTTTGTTTAGGGCTTGAGTGATTGCTGCTGTTGTTGTTGTTTTACCGTGGTCTACGTGACCGATTGTTCCGATATTAATATGTGGTTTGCTTCTTTCAAATTGTTGTTTAGACATTTTATCCTCCTAATGAATCATATACCAGTATTCTACCATACATTGACAAAAAATACTAGATATTATTTATGATAGATATCCTTGCCTAAAGATAAAATATATGGTACACTAAATAAGTAATGCCACTTTAGCTCAGTAGGTAGAGCGCATCCATGGTAAGGATGAGGTCCTCGGTTCGATCCCGGGAAGTGGCTCCATTTTTTTGACTAAATCTTATAATTCCAATCTTATTCTTTATAATTATCATGGTCTTTTATTGTTTTTTTGTTTTATTATAACTTATGTAATATTTAAAGATTTAGTTTGATCATATTTCTCTTTTAATGCAAAAAAATCAAAATTACCAAGTAAATGGTAATTTTGATTTATCTTTGTTATTTATTATTTTTCTTTACTAAAACTAGGGTTGAAGCTGATGAAAATAAAGTTAATATAACTTCATTTAACCCATTAATACCTGTTTTTGGATTTTCTACTTTACTTGACTTATGTGAAAGTTTAATTTTTTCACCTTGTTTTTCTTTTATAATAGGCTTTTCTATTGGACTATTTTCATCAGAAACTGGACTTGAATCTTTAGCATTATCAGATTCGAGTTTTGTTGCCAAGCCATAACCAATTTTATAAGCGATCTTATCTGTATATTCGTAATTATCACCTAGTGCTGGTACGTCTACTGGTAATTGCCCTGTCGAAGATACTTTACCAAATACAATATCTAGAGAATATGGTATATTTGGACCAAATGTCTTTACTGGATCTTTGCCTTTTTCTGTTGGATCCATCCCCTTTGAGCCATATGCTAGTACATGAGCATCAGAATTTTTATACCTATCCAAATCATATGGTTTTCCAATACTTATAACAGCAGATTTTTTATTATTTTCTTTAGCAAAAGTAGTCAACATATCTGGAATTTCTGCTAACCAATCATTTTTGCTCAATTGACTAGCTCTGCCTATTTCACTTACAGCTATTATATAATCATATTCCTTGGCGTAATTTTCCAATACTTCTCTTGCTTCTTTTACCTTATCCTTATAATTTTGAAAGGTGAAAACATCTAGTTTTACATCTTTTTCTATAACTCCTTCTGCTTGTAATTTTTCAAAGCCATAGGTAAAACCTGGAATTTCATTTTCATAAGGTGTGTAAATTAGTACTTTCTCGCCTTTTTGGGGATAAATCGGCAAAGCATTGTTAATATTTTTAGTTACTGTTATTGCCTTATCGGTTATCTCTCTTTGTTTTTCAAAATGTTCCTTGTTTCCTACTATACTAAAAGCATTTTCAATTTTTTCTTCAATTGGAATATCATATTGATCTAAATCTAAGATTCCTCTCCTGTATTTTAGATCTAGAATCCTGTATACGGAGTTGTTGAGTTGATTCTCACTAATATTTCCTAGCTTAATTTCATTTTTTATTCTATTTATTATACTATCTAATTTGAGTAAATCTTTATTATTTTGCAATAATGCTGGCATTAATGGTATATCCACCCCTGCTCTGATAGCCATTATAACAGCATCTTCTTCCCCAAAGTTGTCAGCTATTGCTTGCATCTTCATAGCATCTGTGATAACTATGCCCTTGTAGTTCATTTTCTTTCTTATTATTCCTGTAATAATATCATCTGAAAGAGTTGCTGGTATTCCTATAATTGAGCCGTCTTTTTTGGAAATTACAGTATCCTTTTCTAGCTGTGGATAAGATATGTGCGCTGTCATTATCATATCAACACCTTCGTTTGCAGCTTTATTAAATGGAATTAGTTCTAAGTTTTCTACTTCTTTATATGACTTATCAACCACTGGCAATCCAAGGTGACTATCAACTGCTGTATCCCCATGACCTGGGAAGTGTTTTATTGCAGCAGATACTCCATTTTCTTGTAATCCTTTTACAATTTCGCTTCCTAATTCTCCTACCAATTTTGGGTCTGAGGAAATAGATCTTAAGCCAATAACAGGGTTATTCGGATTGTTATTTGTATCCATAACTGGCGCGAGGTTAACATTTATTCCTAAAGCTTTTATTTCTTCTGCAATAATTTTTCCGTATTCATAAGCTAATTTCTTATCTTTAGTAGCACCCAAAGCCATGTTGCCTGGCAAGGAAGTACCAGCGCCAAGTCTTACAACTATGCCACCCTCTTGATCTATAGAAATTAAAAGTGGATCAAGTCCATTTTCTATAGCCGTTTTTTGAATATTGTGTGTAAGTTTAGTAGTTTGTTCAGTATCTCTAACATTTTCTGCAAAAAGTATGATTCCACCAATCCTATATTTCTTAATAGCATTTTTGATATCATCATTTAATTCTGTTACTTCCTTTAGCTCACCATTTTCATCTTCCCAATTTCTAAATTCAAGCATTAACATTTGACCTATTTTTTCATCTAAGGTCATGTGGGAGATTTTTTCTTCTATTTTTTTATTTTTAGGCTCATTAGAACTTTCTTCATTAGCCTTGTATTCTATGTTATCTTCTAGATCCTCTTTATTAAAGTTCTCTTTTTTACTATCGTCATTTGTACTTTCATCGTTAGAAATCTGTTCTAATTCATAGCTTGCTTTATCACCTTCAGCAGCATAGTCATCATTTTCGATTACACTATCACTAACATTTAGATTATATTCTTCATAACTATCATCATTTAACAAAAGTTGATCTAAATTTGCTGACTCATAAGTTACAAGTTCGTTTTCTTCCATAGTTTCTGCTTTTGAAACACCAAAAGGTACAAAGCTAATTGATAAAGCTAACAAAAGCGAGATTCCAAACTTATAATCCTTACTCATATATTTACCTCCTTTATATTGATATTATTAATATAAAATATATGTAAAAATAAATCAAGAAAACATTTAGTCAAGTCCATAATATTGTGTAAAATTTACTAGCACAATAATTACTATTTCATTTTAATATACAATTTAGAAGATGTTATCCAATCCTCATTGATATCAATGAGGATTGCGCCTATTAATCGTATAGCTGATTCTTCATTTGGGAATATTCTAACTACTTTTTCTCGTCTTCTAACTTCTTCGTTTAATCTTTCTAAGCAATTTGTTGATCTAAGTCTACTATGAATTACATCATTAGCTAGGTATGCAAAGGTATCTTCAAATCCTTCATCTAAGGCGTTTAATGAGTTTTCAAATTTCTTTTCGTTTTCGTATTTTAAGAAGATCTCATCCTTCATTTTTCTTGCTATGTTTATATCCTGGATTTTAAATAGTGTTTTTATATCAGTTCTAAAGTCTTCAGTGTTTTTCTTTGGTGCTTTTGATAGGATATTTCTTAAGAAATGTACCTGACATCTTTGCCATATTACATTTACGAATGTTTCTTTTATTGCTTTTACTAGGCCTTTATGGGCGTCTGATATGACCATTTTAAGGCCGCATAGCCCTCTAGATTTTAAATATTCAAAGAAGTTTGACCAAGAGTATTCACTTTCGCTAGAGCTTAAGTCTAAGCCTATTATTTCTCTATTTCCTTTTTCATTTATTCCTATTGCAATATGACAGGCCTTTGATACTACTCGATTGTTTTCTCTTACTTTTATGTATACTACATCTACAATTACATAAGGATATTTAATCGAACTTAGGTCACTATTTCTCCATAGTTTTACTTCTTCGTCTAACTCTTTAGTTAGGGATGATACAAAGGATTTAGAATATGTTTTACCACACATGTTTTCTATTACCTTGGATACTTTCCTTGTTGATACTCCTTGAATATACATTTCTAGCATGGTTGCAAGTAGGGCTTTTTCATTTCTTTGATATCTTTCGAATAGTTCTGTCGAGAATTTACCATCTCTTGTTCTAGGTACTTTTAAAGTTAATGTTCCTATTTTTGTTGTATAGTCACGTTCGTAGTATCCATTGCGATAAGTAGTTCTGCTAGGATCTCTTTGATAGGCTGTATTTTCTAAATATTCGTCTCTTTCTTTTTCCATAAGTTCATTAAAAACTTTTGTTAAGATAGATTTAGCAATTTTATTATCTACAGATTCATTAATTAAATTTTGTATTTCTTCTTGATTAATTGTAAAGTGTAATTGGGTCATTTGTTCCTCCTAGTTGGTTTTTGTCGTTGAAAACATTGTACTAGTTTAGGTTTCAAATGACCTTTTCTTTTTACACAATTATACGGACTCTATCAAACATTTGTATTTATATATTATGAATCATTAATAAATTGTTCATTATTTTTAGGTGATTTTGGGTAATAATTTAATATTAAGAATTATGGAGGAAATTATGAAATGGGAAAATAGAGAGCGAAGCTCCAATGTTAGGAGAGGCCCAAGCGCTAATAGAGGCGGTGGTTTTGGAGGTAACCAAGGCTATAGAGGACCGATTTTTATACCACGTGTTGGTAAAGGTGGCCTTGGTGGAATCATTTTTTTCCTTATATTGATGTTTATATTCAGAGGTATAAGTGGAATTGGTACAGGGACTAATACTAATCAAAATCTACCCCAACAAAAAGGACAATATCAAACAGAAATCAACAATCAGAGTACGGGACGAGCAAGACTAGAAGATTTTCTTGCAGTTGTTTTAAAAGATACTGAAGACGTATGGCATCAAAAATTTAACGAAATGGATGCTAACTATGTTGAACCAACTATGGTTCCTTATGAAGGATCAACAAGATCAGCATGTGGGGTAGCACAATCAAATATGGGGCCATTTTATTGTCCCATAGATGAAAGCATATACATTGATGTAGACTTCTACAACCAACTTCAAAGTCAGTTTGGAGCAGGTGGAGATTTTGCCTTAGCATATGTATTGGCCCATGAAGTTGGCCACCACGTGCAAAAACAACTGGGCATATTAGATCAGACTAACAAACTGAGAAAAACTTTATCTAAAAAAGAATACAATAAATACTCTGTAGCCCAAGAGTTACAGGCAGATTATTTTGGAGGACTATTCGCATACTATGTAGAAGAACGTGGATACCTCGACCCAGGAGATATAGGAGAAGCAATGGATGCAGCTGCATCTATAGGAGATGACAGAATACAGGAGATGTCAGGAAGAAGTGTTAATGTAGATACATTCACTCATGGTTCATCAGCTCAAAGAAAAGAAGCCTTCGACCTAGGATATAAGTATCACGATATAGAGCACTCTATGGTGTTTTTTGACAATATCCAATAATCAACAAAAAATAGAATAAGATAAAATAAAAGGGGCTGTTGCAAAATAGATAAATCGTTCCTATATCATTCGAGCACCCTCCCAGAAAGTTTGGCCTCCCTGAGCCGGCGGGCTAAACCTCAAACTTTCTGGGAGTGCACTCCAATGATGGAACGTTAGATATCTATCAATTTGCAACAGCCCCCTTTTTGATATTAGAAATTCCCCGCGTGTGCGGGATACACAGTAAAAGTTTCATTATATAAATTTTTACTTTGGGATCACCCCCGCGTGTGCGGGATAGACAAGCATTTGAAACAGCTGAAGACTTTGAAGCTAGGATCACCCCCGCGTGTGCGGGATAGACTAACAAACAACCAATCAAGGGATACGGATGACAGGATCACCCCCGCGTGTGCGGGATAGACTCGAAGAACTCCAAAAAATCATATAAGTCCCCGGGATCACCCCCGCGTGTGCGGGATAGATGTAAATGCTAAAATAAGAATGTACAAAAGTGGTCAAATAAAAATGTACAAATAAAAACTTAATTGGATAATACATTTAATAAAATAATCAGGAGAATATATGTATTACCAATTAGAACTAAAAGATTCAAAATATTTTGAAATAAAGAATCTAAATGACTTAAATAAATTAAAAGTTTTTGAGGAGGTGTTAAATATTAAAGTCAATTTTTCAGAAATAGCAAAAGATTTAGGTGTTGATAGAAGAACTGTAAAGAAATACTATGATGGATACAATAAAACTAATACTAAGGAGAAGGCGAGTAAGATCGATCCTTTTATCCCCTTAATTAGGGAGCTTTTATGTGATTCTAGTATACAGAAGTTTCACTACAAAACTAACTTGTATCAATACTTAGTTGATAATTATGGTTTAGATGTTGCATCATCCACATTTAGACATTTCATAAAAAATCATGAGGAGTTTAATCAATATTTCGTTAAGTCTAATAAAATTAGTTCTAGTGTCAGGTGTATGAGATATGAAACTGCCCCAGGAGAGCAAGCACAGGTAGACTGGAAAGAAGATTTTACCTTTTTAACTACAGATATAGGTTATGTTAGCTTAAATATCTTTGTCTTTATCCTAGGATACTCTAGATACTCTATCTACTATGCAAGCTTAGATAAAAGACAATCAACCATATTTTCCTTTCTAAGTAATGCTTTTGAAAAATTAGGAGGAGTGCCCAGTGTAATAGTTACAGACAATCTAAAGACTGTTATGGATAAAGCAAGAAGTGAATATCACAAAGGTGAAATTAATTCTAAGTTTTATGAATTTGCTAAAGATTATGGATTTAAGGTTCAACCTTGCATAGTTAAAAGACCACGAACAAAAGGTAAAGTTGAAAGCCAAATGAAAATATTAGATGAGTTAGATGCTTATCAAGGAAAGCTATCATACAAAGAACTGATAGATAAGGTTGGAAAGATAAATTTAAGAAAGAATATGAGTATCCACCAAGGAACATCTAAAACTCCGATATCCTTGTTAGAAAAAGATAAAGGCTCCTTAAAAGCTCTTCCATCTAAAGAGATTAGGAGCCGATATCAAAACCATCAAAGCATTGTCAAAGTTAACGAATCTTCGATGATATCATACAAATCTAACCAATATTCTCTACCAACTGAATACATCGGAAAGACCGTAACACTACAAGTAGAAGACAACTACTTGTACCTGTATGATACCACACAATTAATAGTTAAGCATAAAATTACCAATAAAAAGCTAAACTATCTTAAAGAACATTATCAAGAAATAACTAAAAAGACAATGCCCTACAAAGATGAAGTAGACATAAAAAAATTCTCAAAAGAAAACTTAAAAAAGATAGGAGCCTTGTTTGACAATTAAAGAAACCAGCAATTACCTAAGATTAAAAGAAAATTTAGAATACTTAAAATTAAAACAATTCATCTTACACATAGATGATCAAATAGCTGATAGAAATACATCTTTAGTAGAATCCTTGTTAAAATTAACGGATTATGAAGTAGATACAAAAAGAATAAACGCAGCCAATCAGATGGTAAAAACAGCAGCATTTCCTTCTTTAAAAGACATATCAACTTTTGATTTCTCCTTTCAACCTAGCATTAATGAAAGACAAATTAAAGATTTATGTCAATTAGGGTTTCTAGAAAACAATGAAAATATAGTATTTCTAGGATCGAGTGGAGTAGGCAAAACTCATTTATCAATATCAATAGGTATAGAAGCGGCAAGACAAAGATATTCAACATATGTAAATGTCAACCGAAAATTGGTCCACAGTTATTATCGAAAAGTGGTCCACATATAGTAAAGATATTGACCACACTTGTCTTTTCCCCTAGGGGAAAGACTTTTTACATATATTTCATATATTCTTTGACCACTCCATTGTATCTTCCATCANTTTCAGATTGGGAAAGTATATTTTATGATACAAGAATAGCTAACGCTATACTTGATAGAATTCTTCATCATTGCACTGTTATTCAGATTGTAGGTGATTCCTATAGGCTAAAGGATATTGTTAACAAGGAGTAAATTGTACATTCATATTTAGCCAAAAATGTACATTTTTATATTGACATTTACAGGATAGACGCTTCTCTAGCCTTGTAGGTTTCATCTTTAAGAGGATCACCCCCGCGTGTGCGGGATAGACGCCAGCGAAATAATGACCCGTTTCATCATTAAGGGATCACCCCCGCGTGTGCGGGATAGACTCAAATATATTGTTGGGTTGTGTTAGAAAAATAGGATCACCCCCGCGTGTGCGGGATAGACCGACCAAATATTTTTTTATTGGATTCTTGGATAGGATCACCCCCGCGTGTGCGGGATAGACTTAATTACCTTGATTATGATGTAAGAGTAACTAGGATCACCCCCGCGTGTGCGGGATAGACTTTTTGTTTCTTTATAACCATCACCCTTGTATAGGATCACCCCCGCGTGTGCGGGATAGACTTTATATCTTCTCTCCAACTCCAAATTAATAAGGGATCACCCCCGCGTGTGCGGGATAGACTTTCTCCTCCTACTTTCCCGGTAGTGTCGGTAAGGATCACCCCCGCGTGTGCGGGATAGACAATCCTCACCTATCTACCAAGATTTATAGACTAGGATCACCCCCGCGTGTGCGGGATAGACCCAGCATCAAGCAATTGCTTAACAGTCTGAGCAGGATCACCCCCGCGTGTGCGGGATAGACCGCAGCCTGAGTCGCATTACCACAGATGATATAGGATCACCCCCGCGTGTGCGGGATAGACGCAAATCCCACTCAACTCTACCGCCACGTAGGAGGATCACCCCCGCGTGTGCGGGATAGACGTAATGCAATCGTAGTCGATGTGTTAGCTGCTAGGATCACCCCCGCGTGTGCGGGATAGACTACGTTCTAGTATGGATATAGCAAAAGCATTTAGGATCACCCCCGCGTGTGCGGGATAGACAGTGAAGAAATTTTTGAAGACATAGACTGGATAGGATCACCCCCGCGTGTGCGGGATAGACCTGTTTCATTGGATTTTACACCAATTACAGATAGGATCACCCCCGCGTGTGCGGGATAGACTTAGTAATATTTCCAGCAAAAGTTATATATTTAGGATCACCCCCGCGTGTGCGGGATAGACTTTTATACCTATTGGTTTTTTCATTAAAGTTGGGGATCACCCCCGCGTGTGCGGGATAGACTTAATGATACTAATAAGAAATTAGCAAAGGTTAGGATCACCCCCGCGTGTGCGGGATAGACCAACCTTATATGCAATCATACAGCCAGCCCAAAGGATCACCCCCGCGTGTGCGGGATAGACCAACCTTATATGCAATCATACAGCCAGCCCAAAGGATCACCCCCGCGTGTGCGGGATAGACAGTTATTTGATCCGTATTTTTAGCCATTCTATTTTAATTTTTCTTTTAAAATATTCACTTTTGTAGAAAGCTCATAGGTTAATTTCGCATCTTCTAATGCTCTATGTGGTATGTTTTTATCTATACCGTAAGCTTTTAATATAGTTTGTAGTTTGTAATTTTCTATAAACCTTTTTTCTTTTTTTACACATCTCATTAAATCTATTGTTTGATTTTTTATTGTTTGTAATCCATTTTTATTAAGTGCATGGTTTATAAAATTGATATCAAAGTTATTACCGTAGCTTATTACTGGCAATTCTCCTATGAATTCTAAAAATTCTGTCAAAGCTTGTTTTTCGTCTACTCCATTTTTTTCTAGATATTCATCATTTAGTCCTGTTAATTTTTTTATGTTTTCTGGTAGTTTTGAGTCCAGTTTTATAGCTTTTTCAAACTCTTCTAATTTTCCATCTATTGCTTTTATACAAGCTATTTCTATGATTGAATTTTTTAGAAAATCTAGGCCATCTGTTTCTATGTCTATTACTACATATGAAGGTTTTTTTGCAGAGTATTTTTGATATTGATGGGCTTTTCTAAGTTTTGATGCTTTGCTATATCCAAGTTTCCCTTTATTAGATTCTCTTATGTTTTCTTTATGCTCTACCATTACTAGGGGTATGCCGTCAAAGTCAGCTATGGATATTTCTTTACTATTTGTCCTAAATTCATATCCAATTTCGTTGCGATAGGCGTAGCAAATTGTGGCTTCTCCTTCTTTGACATTTTCTATTACCCTTTTCCAAAGCTCTTCTCTAACTTTGCTGTTGAAGTTTCCTACGTAAACTCCAGTAGATATTTCTTGCATCCACTTAGTTAGATCACCCCTAAGAAAAGCTGGTGTTTTTTTAAGTGTTATTACAGTTAATGGCATTAGAACTCGCTATAATTGACACCATATCTCACAGAATCTTCTTTATCATCCCGTAGGTGGATTTGGTCAATGTCTATTTCTTCCTCAGTAGGAATATCTAACAAGTATTGGATATCTTTTACTATTTGTACCATTAATTTTTCTTTACGAATCACATCTCGTATAGCTTTTCTAGTTAGAGATTCAATATCTTCACTTTCTGGATTCAATGAAACAATCTCAAATGATATGGGTATCGTAATTTGCGCCTTGTATAGGTCTGCTATATCGTATACAAATGAAAGATCGTGGCCAGTATGGACAAAACCGAGTCCTGGAGATAGGCCCAAGGCTACCACTATACTGTGAACCAAACCATATAAGGCAACATTTGCTACTGATAGAGCTTTGTTTACCTGATTTGATTTATCAAAATCATCTATATCATAATTTCTTCCAGTCCATTCTACATTGTATTTTTTGGAGTTTTCTTTGTAGCTTCTACGTACTCTTGTTCCTTCTCTACCTCGCAATTGTTGGAGAGTCAGTGAGCTTACGTCTTCACCAGGAAATCTCATCTGATACATTTTCCTTGCAACAGCAGCTCTAGATCTTGTATTGGATACAAGTTTGGCTTGCTTTTCTAGATATCTTGATGAGTGGCTAAGGCTCCTGCCGTGGGCATACTGTCTGACCCCATTTTCACCTACCCAGACCATAGCACATCCCATATCCCCAATGAGTTCTACTGCCCTGTGGCTTATGTCTGTACCAGGTCCAAGTAGTAATACCCCAATCATTGCGCAAGGAATTTTAACTATGCCTCGTTTATCCAAAAATACTATGGCACTATCTTCTCTGTTGATTTTGGCATGTTCTACATAAATAAAGCTTACTCTATCAGAAATCCTTGGTAATTCGCTAATTTCAGCTTTTTTGGCACCAAAAGATTCTCTCATATCAATTTTCCAATATAATTGTCATAAGACCAAAGCCATAAGCTTTTTTCTTACCTATGCCTTTTGTAAGGGTTTTTATCATTTTTTCCTTATCATTAATTGTTAACCTGCCTTCATAAGTCACTATATCAAGCTTTATTCTTTTGGCATTCTTATTATGTTGGAAGTCAACATATTTTCTATCACTAATGATAAAGTCATCTTCCTTAAGCGTAAATCCATTTTTCTCTGACCTATCTAAAAGAAACTTTTCAAAGTCTTCTGATTTTAAGGGAACTATTTTGCCTCTATTATTTTTATCAGGATCTTTTTTTGTGGCAATAGTCGGGTTAAGACAGACTTTAAATTTTGCGTGCATTCCATTTTCTAATTTCCCCAAAAAATGATCATAATTTTTGCTTTCTCCACTTCCCTTTACCCCATATCTTTCAAGCAAATTTAGGTCAGGCTTTTCTTCGCTTACTAGTAATAAATAGTTTTTACCATACAGATGATCTATTCTCCAGAGTTTTCTACTTCGACTATTAGATTCGATTTCTTGAGGAAAACTTTCTTCCACCCAACTATGATAAGCTTTCAAACTTGATAATTTCTTAAGGTTTAATCTATTATTAAAATCAATTTCCACTCTTGACATGTACATATAAGGCTCCTAAATATTTAAAAAAGCATCGTGGTCGTTATTGATAATATTATCATTTTTGATACTATCGCAATCACGTACATCTATTAAAAAATGAGACTCATTTCTATACTTATGTTTTCTATCTTTTTGAGAAAAAGATAAAATGTCATCTCTTCTAGGATAAGTGTTTAAATTTAAATCTAGGTCTGAATCTATAAAACAAGAAAGCTGTTTTGTATGTGTTTTTCTATACCAAGCTTTTGCTTGCCATGGGTAGGATTTTAAACTTTGTAAAATATCTTGTTCATATATTCCAACTAAAAAATCTGCACTTGGTGGACATGATCTTCTGCCCATAAATGTTTGAAAATATGGAGTTTGTAGATTGTCGTATATATCTTCTACAAATTGATTGTCTGTATGACTTAAAGCTACTAGAAAAATTGCATCTTCTAGATAATAACGATTAGTTACATAGGTTCTTTCAAATGTTCCGTTATTATTATATTTTTGTGCTGTATGATAGTCTCTTAGCAAATTTCCCTGTTGATCAATTCTTACTGCGAATTTTAGTTCATTTAATTTTTTGATTTTTTCATCTTCACATCTTCTATATCCAAAGCTTGCAGCTATAAATCCGATTACTGCACTTTTTGATGGATACAGATCAGTTTGCCTAGTTTCAAAATGAGAGCTTGTTCCCCGTGATTGGAGAGGTCCTGCAAATTTAAGTAATATAGTTTTCAAAAAATCACCCTACCATTTTGTAATCTCAGTATCCAAGAAGCTAGCTAGATTTTCTATCAAAGCATTTAAAGAATTTTCATTTTCAATATCATTTGTCTTTATGTTTAGTTCATTTATATCTAAAACAAAAGTTTTTAGAGGTTTATTTACTATTTTTTGAACTTTTTCATATTCATTAACCAAAGCTCTAGTAGATTTTTCCACATAACCATCTTTAGATTTTATTGGATCTTCAAAAGCAGATACAAGGTTTACAGGCCTATCATCTCTAATAGATACCATTAAAAATTGTGGAAGAGTTTGATTGGCAAAGGTATTTGCTTTTCCAGTAGGTAAACTATTAGCAAATGATTTTACAAATAGCTTAGCTGTATTTAGTACAGCTTCTTCATTTTCTAATTGCTTATATAGTTCATGAATAGCAACATTAGCATACCTATATAAAGTAGATGAATTAAATTCAACAGTTCCAAGCATACCAGCACCCGCATTTTCTTCTGGTGCAAGGTCATCTACTGCAGTAAAGAAATCAAATTCTGTGTCAACTGAGTGAGTAGAAATGGCGTGTGCTACTTGGCTTGAGGCATCCTCGTTTAATGATGGATCATCAGCTACCATTCTGCCAAACAAAGCTATATCAATTGCAGGATTATCTTTTAATATTTCTTTTAAATATTTTTTGTCATTATTTTTGTCAATAGCAGCTCTAGCTAATTTTCTAGCCTGACTATCTCCTAAGAAAAATAAGGCCTTGGCTTTACCATCTTTTGTCTTAACACCAGCAGCATTTATGATCTTTTCTGCGAGGTCGAATGCTTCATCAGTTTTTGAATAGTCAATCTCAATAATTTTGTCTGCAACAAATTGAACAATATCTTTTGTTCTAACGCCTACATTTTCTTGTTCGCTCTGCTCATAAAAATAGGTTCTCATAGCTCTTTTCCAAGATTGAGAGCTTACTCTTGATCTTTTTACTCCACCGTATTGGCAAGTCTTTGGACTACCTGTGTCATCTCTATTAATATTTGATGGTGGCAAGGTTTGAATTGCGTGAATATCAAGAAACAGTCTATTATTGCTCATTTTCTTCTCCTTTTTCTTCTTTATTTGTATATCTGTAGTATTCTTTGGCCCAGCTTAGTTTTATACTTTCACGAGTACTAGAGATTTGAAAATAGTATAAATCTTGGGCAAGTTTAGCGTAGTTTACTTTTTGATCTGATCTAGACTTAAGTAAATTGACCAACTGTCTTAAGTGAAATACAAATTCTTCAAAAGTATCAGCTGTTATCATTGTATTAAACCTTCTATCAGTTGACTTAACATTATCATCTATTCTAAGTACTTTTAGTGCATATCCCATATTTTTATATTTTTCTTCATCAATATTTTCTAATAGAACACTTTTGCTATTTCCTTGCTGATGGATGGCAAATATTTGTAGGGCTGTAATAATTGCTTTTTCCTCATATGACAAATCTCCATATTCACTAATAAACGAATCTGGCAGATATCTATAAAGAGTTGCAAAAACATCAATAGTCTGAGAATATGGTTTTGATATTGAATTTCTTAGATTTGATAATGTTGCCTTAGTAGCTGATGAGTCCAAATCTCTAGCAATTTGTTCCAAAATATTGGCACTTACACCATAAACCGAAACTTTTTTTACATCTTTGTTATCAATCATCTAGTCCTCCTTTCTAAGTTTTTTATTTAAAAAGTAATCAAATGAATTATAAGCGGTTACTATATTATGGTTCTTATCATCTATTGTTATCCCTGTATAATCTCTTGGATTGGCATTTTCTAGGAGCTTATCAGCCTCAGACCTTACAATTTTTTCTAGAGTCTTTCTCCATTCTTCTATTTTTTGGTCTTTATCATCATCAACAGTTATTGAAATAAGCCAATTTTTGAATGGGTCATTTAAGAGAAAATATACATTTTCTACCTTTTGCTCTATAAAATTATCTGATTGCTGGTTTCTAATCAATTTTATTTCTCTTAAAAATCTTTTATAAGTTACATCTACAATATCCTTAGTTTCATTGATAGTGTCATCAATTCTTATAACCCAACCATTTTCAGATATGTCACTGGCTACAAAGTCGTTAATGTTTAAATAATCGTATATTTCATTAACTGGAACCCAACTTGTTGCATTACCGTCATCTTCCATGCTTACAGAGTTTATGGTAAAGTTGTAATCACCGAGTGTATTTTTTATAGATTCCAAATGATCCATAAGTCCTACTTTCCATGTATCATTTGTATTAGGATTTAGGGCAAGTAAGCCAAATGATCTCCATAAACTAATATCTCGTCTATGCTTTTTTGGTGTAAATGTTCCCTTATTGGCTCCACTTTCATTTTTTCTCCAGGTGGTCATTAATTCTAAGTTTTGATTTTGATGTTCTACATCTAATAACTTAACAACTTCAAAGGAAAAGTCTTTGCTTAAATCTACATCAGGGTCTATATATATGGCTCTAGAATATCTAGTGTAAAGCTCAGCCAAATTATTTATCAAGGAAACAGTTAATGCTTGGTCTACATTTTCCGATACTGAAAATTCCCAAGCTGGTCTTTGTCTAAATTCATTAAATTCTCGTGGATGAACTAATACTAAATTTAGCATCAATGTTTCAAACAAGTTATTTCCTGTAAAATATATACCTCCAAGATCATATAGCCAGCCCTTTGACGGAGAAAACTTATCTCCAATATTAGTAAATTTTGTCTTATCTCCTGTTCCAGTATAACCATGGTAAGTAATTAGCCATCTTGCAATTTCTTCTTCAGTAGTTAAATTTTTGTTTGCATTATCTTTGCTAGCAAATAAAGAAGTTTTATTGTTACTTTCTGTAATAGTTCTATTGATATTTTTTATACTAATGGCTGTACCTTTTTTGTTCTTGGTATTTTTTCTAATTATCTCATCACCAACTTGCATAAAAGGATACTTATCATCAAGTAAATAAAACCTATCATGCCATTTTTCTAAATACTCATTTACGATTTCAGGAAATTCGCCAGCTTTCCATAAGTTTTTCCAAGTTCTCTTAAGATCTTTTTTATAGGCAGAAAGCTCATCCTCGTCTACATCTTCTATTTGTTTGAATATCTCATCTAGCTTTACATAATCATAAGGGTTTCCATCGGCATCAAATCTTGAAAATACTGTTTGTAAAACAGCAAGCAATATACGAAGGATGGCAAAATCTTGTGTCTTCATCTCTCCCGCAAGGCACTTATAGTTTTGTGCATTGGCAAATACTTCTGATAGAGAGATTTCTTTTGTATCCCCAGTTTTATCTAAAACTAAAATCCAGTTTTCATCAATTAAATTAAATTTTCCCAATACCTCACTTCCTTTCATAAGATAGGCCATATTTATTAGAATATTTCAAAATATAGTCTCCAATTTCAAAAATATCGTTTTCATTAAAAATTATACCCATAGAACTTCTAAGCCACACGTTGTTTTGAAATCCAAATAAGTAATTTATATTGTATTTTTCTAAAAACTCTATTGTTTGACTTATATTATATTTTTCACTTAAAACTTGTGGTAATTTAAGAGTGTTAGAGACAACTTTTTTTGAAAAATTGTAATCTTCAATTTTATCCATTATATCATAATCTGTCCCAAACAACCCTATTCCTTTTTCATTTTTTTGTAAGGCTATTACTTCAATTGTTTCCTTACTATCTCTCACCTGGGCAAAGGTTTCTTCTTCTGTTATGACTTCATTGCTATTATTAAGCCAACCCATTATAGTCTCTCCTTCATCATCCAGGAAGTCACGGTCTGGGTTAGCTATCCTAAATACCTTGGCTCTATTTTCTTTCTCATCAATTATAATCTCGTGCTCTTTTTTGAAGTTATGGTACTTTTCTTTTAGATCATCTGATAAATGAATCTCATCCTCTGAATAAACTTTCTGAACAAGCGTTGATAAGTCATCAGGAATAATGATTGGATCTTGCAAAAAGTATTGGCTTCGTGCTAATAAATATGGGCTATAAACACTTGCAGAACCTTTATCAAAGTCAAAACTATCTGATGTCCCAACAATATAAAGAATTGGTTCTTTGTAATATTTTGGTCTTTTAATATCATGTCTTTGTAATCTACCAACTCTTTGTAAAATCAAATCTATTGGTGCGAGTTCTGTTATCATCACATCAAAATCTATGTCTAAAGACTGCTCTATAACCTGAGTACCTATATATATCTTTTGCTGAGGTCTATTAGCTTTTTTGCCAATCATCTTTAATAGTTGATTTTCTTTTTCTATCCTTTGACTGTCAATAAATCTAGAATGTATAAGCTCAAATGAATCTATTCCTAGGACTTCTTCTACTTCTTTAGCTAAGTTTTGAGCTTTTTTTACAGTATTTACTATGACTCCAATATTACCACCTTGATTATAGAGATTTTCTAGAAGATTTAATAAATTTTCTTCATCTTCTTTTATAACTTTTATCTCTTTTGCTTTTGACTTTGTAAATTTATCTTCGTATTTTATTGTGGAACCATCGTTATAAGTTATAAGTGGGTAACTATCTCTAGCTACATTTCTTTCGTGAATTTGCTTTTTCTTTGCTATTCCCTTACCTAATAAGTATTGCTTGACTAATTCTTCTCTTTTACCGGCAGGAAGAGTTGCAGATAATATTATTACTGGCACATCATAAGCTCCTAGCCACTTCAATGCTTGGTAGAGATATTGGTTCACATATGCATCATAGGCATGAACTTCATCTATAACTACAACCTTCTTACTAAAGCCCAAATGTCTAAGAAATAGATGTTTTTGTTTTAATGCCATAAGTAAAAACTGATCTATAGTTCCTACTATAAAATCATCTAATATTGAGGATTTCCTACCTGAAAACCATTCATTGACTATTACATTAGAATTTTCTGTAGGGTCATCTTGGTTAATATTTTTAGCAAGGTCGTTGAATGTTTCGTTTAAATATGCTTTGCCGTGGATCAACCTTATTGACAATTTATCGTCAAATTCATTAGCTACAGATTCAAGCCATTTTTCGACTCTTGGAAAAATACCATTTGATGTAGCCTGGGTTGGTAGGGCAAAATACATACCACTCGCAGCCTTTTTTTGAGCTAAGACTTCAAGGCCAAAAAGCGCCGCTTCAGTTTTTCCTATACCCATAGGTGCTTCAAATACCAAAATCCCCGGATCGTCTGTATTTATAATGGTTTGAATGAATTTATCTTGGTAGTGATTTGGGTAAAATGAATCATTGCCAGTCATAAATCTTTCTTTAAATTCTTCTATGTAATCTATTTTATATGAACTTTGCCATGTTTCTGTTTTTATCCAAGCATTTAATCCATTATAAGCTCTATTAGTTGTATCAAATTCTTTATCTTCGTATACAGACACTAAGGGAAAATACTTTGTATTACTAGCAATCCAGTCTGCCATTATTAACAATCCGGTTAAGATTACTTGGCCCACTTGGTTTATATAAGGGAGGGATTTTATATCTTTCAAGCCAGTAGTTTCTAAAGCCCATAGCAATATTTCTCTCTGATTATCCTCCCACAACTTATGTGTTTGATTATTCTTATTTTCATTTTGATAATAATTTGATGGATAGGCAAATTGATTATCAACTTGACTAGATACTTCCACGGGGCTTCCATGATGAGCACCAACAATTGTTGCGATATCTCTATTTACCCCATATTTTTCTAATAGATACTGACTAGCAAGGCTATGATGGCTTTTATTAGCCGAAGCTAGTTTGCTGTCAAATATGCCATCAAATCCATCATTTGCTAATTTTTCTATAAGCACACTATCCAAATCACTTGAGTTTGCATAGCCCTTTTTTAGTTGAAAAGCAGGGGTCGCTTTTCCTAAATCATGGCAGGCTGCAACAAACATAGCTAGTTTTTTCCCCATATCTTCATCATCATTGCTTATAGATTTATTTATAAGTCTTCTTTGCGATTCGCTTAGCCAATGATCATATAAGAAGGCAACTACATTTTTTGTATCTATTAGATGAATATATAGGGGCAACCACTCAAATGAGCCATTATTATCCTGTTTTTTAGCCCAAAAGTTCTTGTTTATTGTCATTTCCACATTCCCTTATTATTTTCCTTGGCATAAGTTTCAAACTCATCAAATACATCTTTATATTTAACATCTGGTTTGTAGTTTCCAGCAAAGGCGTAGCCTTCTTTTACTAATTTCCCATTTAGATTTATATTTCCAAGTTCTTCTTTTGTTGGATTTGTTGGATCTTCTGGTTTTTCTAACCATATATATCTTAGAAGTCTGCCGTACTTATCGGTGTTTGATATGTCTTTTTCTAGGTAAACAGTTTTGTTTTTAATCATATCTTTTGTATAGTGAAAGGCTTCTTTTCCATAGTGTTCACTGATTCCCTTTTTGGGGTTATATTCAGGAGTGTTTATTCCTGTAAAACGTACCTTTTGTTTTTCTCCATCGATTATAATATGAGCTGTGTCCCCATCAACTATCCATTCTACTTCGCCCTTTTGATAATATGAGTCTTCATTTTTATCTTCTATTAAACAGGCTGAAAGTATGAATAGCATTATAATTAACAAAAATTTATTTATATATTTTTTCATTTCTCACTCCTTTATTCTTTCTATTTATTATATCAAAGTATTAAAATATTTATATTATAAATTAAAAAAATAGAGCTTAATACTAGTATAGGTATATATCTAGTATATAAAGCTCCATTTGATTTATCTTAAAATTATTTTATTTAGTTGTTCTAATATTATTTATAAGATACTAATATAGAATTATGGTATATCTTATCCAATTAAACTATCACTTGTTTTTTTATCCTCTTCTTTTTCTGGAATTATGATATTCATTAATACTGCAGAAATAGCGGATAATACTACTGGAGATGCACCTATAGCAACTTCTAGGCTATTTGGCATAAATGAAACACCAGCCGCATTTGCCGCTGTAACTACTGTTGTAAATCCAAAACCTATGGCTACAGATACACCAACTATAGAAGTGTTTCTAAGTGTTAGGGGTTGATTTGCAATCATACGTATACCATTCATAGTAATCGCAGCAAATATTGATAGAGTTGCTCCTCCTATTACAGGGGCTGGAATAGATGTTAAAAATGCTGAAAGTTTTGGAAAAAGTCCTGCTACAAGAATTATTATTGCAGCTTGGGTAAAAACTTTTTTGTTTATTACTTTGTTGATTGAAACAATCCCTGCATTTTGTGAGAAAGTTGCAGTAGGTAATGTTCCAATAATCGTACCAATTACATTGGCAACTCCAAAACCAATTATTCCACCACGAAGCTCTTGATCTGTAGGAACCCTATCCATGCCACCAATTGTTGTTGAACTCATATCACCAATACCTTCTATAGCTGTTACTATAAAAATAATTACAAAAGAAACAATAGCAGATCCGTTAAATCTGATACCAAAATGAAATGGTTTGGTAAGTGAAAACATTGGTGCAGTACCCACAGAAGATAAGTCAACCATATTAAAGAAAAATGACACTATGTAACCTACTATCATTGCAAGTAATACTGAGGCTAGTTTTGAAAATCCTTTACCAAAATGTGTAAATCCTATATTTGCTACTAGTGTTATTATAGCAACTAACCAATATTGCCAAGCACCCCATCCGGCCATGGTTAGGTCTCCACCTCCGCCCATGTTTTGGATAGCTACAGGATACAAGGATAAACCTATACACAAAACTACAGTTCCTGATACTAAAGGTGGAAAATATGGAAGTATGTATTTTAGTCCATAACCAAATAAAATTGAGACTAGGGCAGCTATTAGTTGAGCACCCAAGATAATAGCTACTATATTTCGGGGACCCAAATCTTGATATTGGCTTCCCAGAGCAAGCATTGTAGGTATGTATGAGAAACTAACACCATATATCATAGGCAACCTTGATCCAATTTTCCCAATTGGATATAACATCAATAGTGTAGTAAGAGCTGATCCTATTAGTGACATTTGAACTAAAATAGTTGAATCCTCTGGAGATAAACCTATAACACCAGCAAATATTATTGGTGGTGCTATACAGCCTGCAATCATTGCTATAACGTGCTGTAAGGCTAGGGGCAAGGATTCTTTATTAGGAACATCAGCTTCAAATTTAAATAAATTGTTATACGTATTATTCATTCAACCTTCCTTTCATAAATGTAATATTTCCGTATCTAATATATTTTACAACTAAATGTTAGATAATGTAAACAAAATTATTATATAAAATAAATTAGTCTTTAATAGTTTTTTAAGGCTCTCTCTATCCTTCTTTTGTCGTCTTTTTTCTTTAAACTTTCACGTTTATCGTATAGTTTTTTACCCTTAGCTAGGGCAATTTCTATTTTTACTAGGCCATTTTTCTCATAAATAGAAAGAGGCACTATTGTAAAACCAGCCTGACTTTTCTTGCCAATTAGAGTACTTATTTCTTTTTTGTGGAGCAATAGCTTCCTAGTCCTAGTAGGATCGATTTTTTTATCATAGGCTTCGCTAAATGGTGTTACATGCATGCCGTATATATAAATCTCTCCATTTTTATCTCCAATAAAGCTTTCCTTGATACTCACCTTGCCTTGTTTAATGCTTTTTACTTCATCACCCTTAAGTTCAATACCTGCTTCATATTTTTTTTCTATAAAATAATCATGAAAGGCCTTTTTATTATTTGCTAACTGTTTCATCTTCCTCCAATAAATCAAAGTCGATATTTTTTTGATAAATATCTACATTTCTTACTTCTATCTTGACCCTATCCCCTATGGAATAGAATTTCTTATTTCCTGTATTAAATGCTTTTAAACTATCTTCAATGTATTCAAAGTGGTCATCCGAGAACTTATACATAAACAAGCCCTCTACCGTATTATCAAGCTCTACGAAAATCCCAAAATCTGTGATAGAACTGATGTTTCCTTCAAATTCATCGCCTATAAATCTTCTCATATACTTGCACTTCATCAAATCTTCTACCTCGCGTTCAGCATCTTCGCTTCTACGTTCGGTCATTGATAAGTGCTCGCTGGAATTATCTAGGCTATTTTCTAAGCTTGCTTGGTTAAATTTGTTTAATTTGTTTTTTATATAATTTTTTAATAGTCTATGGACAATCAAATCTGGATATCTACGGATTGGGCTTGTGAAGTGTGTATAAAACTCAGTGGAAAGGCCAAAGTGTATATCTCTTTTCTTGCTATATTTAGCCTTTTGCATAGTCCTAAGCATTAAAAGATTTATGATACTCTCTTCATCTTCACCCTTAACATCTTCTAGTATTTTTTGAAAATCTTTTGGGTGAAGTTCACTTCCTCTGATATTGTAGCCCATTGTATTTAGAGCACGCTTGAAATTGTCCAATTTTTCCTCTGAAGGTTTTTCGTGAACTCTATAAATAAATGGAAAATCCATGTAGCCAAATAGAGTTGCAACTGTTTCATTGGCAACTAGCATAAACTCTTCTATCATTTTGTTACCTGTGCCACGCTCATGGACAGAGATATTTAAAACTTTACCATCATCCGTTGTATCAATCTGACTTTCTCTAAAGTTAAAATCTATTGCTCCCCTATCTTCTCTTTTTTGTCTTAAAATTTTGTGAAGTTCATCAAATAGTGATAACTTCTCCTTAAGATAATCATCATCGTATATTTCATCATCGCCATCATCCAAAAATGCATTGACGTCATCATAAACTAATCTATAATCAGAATTTATTACAGATTCGTAAAAGTCATTTGCAATTACATTGCCTTTACCATCTATGGTCATCTTAAGACTTATGCTTAGCCTATCTACATTTGGATTTAGAGAACATATACCATTTGATAGTTCAACTGGAAGCATTGGTATTACGACATTATATAGGTAAGTAGAGTTTCCCCTATCATAGGCATCTCTATCTATAGCAGTTCCTCTTTTTACATAGTGAGCAACATCAGCTATATGAACATATAGGTCGTACTTATCACCGTTTTTTTCTATGGAAATCGCATCATCAAAGTCTTTGGAATCTCTGCCGTCAATGGTAACTGTAAAAAGATCTCTAAAGTCTTCTCTAGCTCTAGTATCTTCTTCTTTAACTTCAGTATCTACGTATAAAACTTCTTTCTTTGCATCTTTTGAAAATTGATATGGGATCCCATGTTGAGCTACTATAGAATAAATGTCGACATTTTTGTCATTTTTATGACCTATGATTTCAACTATTCTACCCTCGGGATTACCTTTTTTAGGGAAATTTATAATTTCAGCTATAACCTTATCTTTATTTTTAGCATTTTTAGTATATTTCTTTTCTATATAGATATCTTTGCCTATAGACTTGTTATCAGCTACTACAAAGCCAAAGCCTTTGGATTCCTGAAATGTACCTACAATCTTAGTTTTTCCTCGTTCGATTATATCAATAACTCGGCCTTCGGCATTTTTGCCCTTGGAGGCTTCTTTTGTTATTTCAATTTTGACTTTATCACCATCAAAGGCATCCCCTAGATTGTCTTTTGATATAAACACATCATTCATATCTTTATTTTCGGATATGAAAAATCCATAGCCTCCTTGAGCAAGAGAAATTGTTCCTATTAATGATAGTTCTTCATCACTTATAGGCAGAATTCTCTTTTTATGGCTGATATGAATTTTATTATCTTTTTCAAGTTTTTTTACTTCATCATAAACAACACCTTTGGTGTACTTGTCTGCCTTCATATAGGCGGCCAATTCTTGTATTGTAATTGGATTGTAATCTTCATCATAAACTATATTTAAAATAAGGTCTCTTAAATTCATTATTAACTCGTTTCTTTTTATAACTATAAAAAAAGAGGCTAGATAGCTTTCCTATCCTTAGCCCCTACATTACTATTAGAAATATTATACTTGCTAGGAAAAGTAAAACTCCACCAGCAACAACTACTTTATCTAACATTTCGTTTTTTGTTTTGTGAGCACTTCTACCAAATACGTTAGTTTCTTGGCCAGCTAGTGTTCCCAAACCATCAGTTTTTGGATCTTGCATTGTTACAGCTACTATAACTATTAGCGATGCAATCATCAAAACAACTGCTAAAAAGTTTTCCATTAAGACACCTCCGATTTCATCTTTTCATAGTATACCACTATTAGGCATCTTACGCAATTTATATGGACTAAGTTATTAATATAATACCCGAAATATTTTCTTATAAAGAAAAAACGGGGTCACCCCCGCTTCTCTAATTTTTATTAGTCATTGAATCTATCTTTTAGGTTATAGAATGCTTTTAGACCTTTAAATTCTGCATTTGTCCAAAGTTCATCTTCAATTCTTAATAGTTGATTGTATTTTGCAACACGATCTGTTCTTGAAGGTGCACCTGTTTTGATTTGTCCAGCATTTACAGCTACTACAAGATCAGCAATTGTAACGTCTTCAGTTTCACCAGATCTGTGAGAAACTACTGCAGTGTATCCAGCTTGTTTTGCCATTTCAATTGCATTTAGTGTTTCTGTAAGGGAACCGATTTGGTTTACTTTGATTAGAATTGAGTTTGCTACATTTTCTTTGATACCTTTTTCAAGTTTTTCTGTATTTGTTACAAATAGGTCGTCACCTACAAGTTGTACTTTGTTGCCAAGTCTTTCTGTAAGTTTTGCCCAACCTTCCCAGTCGTTTTCGTCTAGCCCGTCTTCGATAGATACGATTGGATATTTTTCTACTAGACTTTCTAGCCAGTCGATCATTTCATCTTCTGAGTAAACTGTTCCTTCACCTTCTAGGTGGTATTTTCCATCTTCTTTGTTGTAGAACTCACTTGAAGCGCAGTCCATAGCTATAAATACATCTTTTCCTGGAACATATCCTGCTTTTTCTATAGCTTCAACGATTATTTGTAGAGCTTCTTCGTTTGATTTTAGGTTTGGTGCGAATCCACCTTCATCACCTACAGCTGTATTGTAACCTTTATCTTTTAGTACTTTTTTGAGGTTGTGGAATACTTCTGTACCCATTTGTAGGGCATGTGAGAATGTATCAGCGCCTAGTGGGAATATCATAAACTCTTGAATATCTACAGAGTTATCTGCGTGTTCTCCACCGTTTAATATGTTCATCATTGGTGTTGGAAGAAGTTTTGCATTTGGTCCACCTAGATATGCATATAGTGGGAGACCAGATTCATCTGCTGCAGCTTTTGCTACGGCAAGAGATACACCAAGGATAGCATTTGCTCCAAGATTACCCTTATTCTTTGTTCCATCAAGTTCGATCATAGCTTGGTCAATACCAACTTGATCTGTTACATCGTAAACAAATACTAATTCATCAGCAATTTTTTCGTTAACATTTTCTACTGCTTGTTGAACAGATTTGCCTAAATAGTAGCTATCATCTCCATCACGAAGTTCAACAGCTTCCCATTCACCTGTTGATGCACCACTTGGTACAGAAGCACGACCAAAAGCTCCAAGTTCTGTTTCTACTTCAACTTCTACTGTTGGGTTTCCTCTTGAGTCTAAGATTTGTCTTGCATATACACTTGTAATTAAGCTCATTTAAAATATTCTCCTTTTATTAATTAATTATTTTCTGTGATTTACTAGGGCAGCAAAATCTTCTGCTTTTAGGCTTGCTCCACCTACTAGGGCACCGTCAATATTTTCTTTTGCCATTAGTTCTTTAACATTTGCTGGTTTTACAGATCCACCATATTGAATGCGAACTGCCTCTGCTGTTTCTTTAGAATAAAGTTCTGCAATTAGATTTCTAATAAATGCACACATTGCTTCTGCATCATCAGCTGATGCTGTTTTTCCTGTACCTATTGCCCAAATTGGTTCATAAGCGATGATTAATTTCTTAACATCATCTTCGCTTACATCTTTAAGATTTGCTCCAATTTGTGATTTTACCTTTTCTTCTTGTTTGTTAGCTTCTCTTTCTTCTAGAGATTCGCCACAGCAAAGAATTGGTGTTAGCTGGTGGTCAAAAGCAGATAGAACTTTCTCATTTATAAGGTCATCGCATTCTCCAAATATATCGCGGCGCTCAGAGTGACCTAAAATTACGTAATCAGCATTGATATCTTTTAGCATCAGTGGAGATATTTCTCCTGTAAATGCACCTGATTCTTCAAAGTACATATTTTGGCCACCAAATTTTATATCAGTTCCATCTAGAATTTTAGATGCAGCACATAAGTCTATTGCTGGTACACAAACTCCTGCTTCTACTTCGCTATCAAGGTCAGCATTTTTTATTGCCTCTAGTAGCTCTTTTGCTTCTGTTACAGTTTTGTTCATCTTCCAATTTCCAACGATTACTGGTTTACGCATAATATCTCCTTACTTATCTTCGATTGCAGAAATACCTGGAAGGTCTTTTCCTTCTAGGAACTCTAAGCTTGCTCCACCACCTGTAGAAACATGGGTGATCTTATCTTTTAGTCCAGCCATTTCAATAGCAAGAGCAGAGTCTCCACCACCAACTATTGTTGTAGCATCAGCTTCAGATAAAGCTTTTGCAACTTCATTGGTTCCATTTGAGAATTCTTTGATTTCAAATACTCCCATTGGTCCATTCCAAACAACTGTTTTTGCTGCTTTGATTTTTTCAGCAAATAATTCTGCAGTTTTTGGTCCGATGTCTAGAGCTTCTTTGTCAGCAGGAATCCTATCTATGTCAACTATTTGAGTTTCTACTCCAGGAGCAATCTCATCTGCAATTACTACGTCAACTGGAAGTAAGATTTCTACTCCGTTTTCTTTAGCTCTTTCTAGTAGATTAAGAGAAAGATCCATTTTGTCTTCTTCTAGAAGAGATTTGCCGATTTCCTTGCCTTGTGCTTTTAGGAAAGTATAAGCCATACCACCACCGATTAGGATAGTATCAACTTTTGTAAGTAGATTTTCAATAACACCAATCTTATCAGATACCTTTGCACCACCAAGGATTGATACAAATGGTTTTTCTGGGTCTTCTAAAGCCTTGCCCATTACATCTATTTCTTTTTCAATCAAGAAACCTACTGCTGAAGGAAGAATACTTGCAACACCAACGTTTGAAGAGTGTGCTCTGTGGCTTGTACCAAAGGCATCATTTACATAAAGGTCAGCAAGTGAAGCTAATTTCTTTGAAAATTCTTCATCATTTTTAGTTTCGCCACCAACATATCTTGTATTTTCTAGTAAAGCAAGTTCACCTTCTTTAAGGTTTTCTACTTCTTCTTTTACCTTATCATCTACTACTTCAGGACTTGGTAAAAAGTGGAATTTGGCACCATAGTGATTTTCTAACCACTCTGCAACTGGTTTTAGGGCAAAATCTGGATTTGCTTCTCCCTTTGGTCTACCCAAGTGACTCATCAAGATAACTTTAGCATCATTTTCTAATAAGTAATCGATTGTAGGAAGAGCTGCCTTAATTCTTGTATCATCAGCAATTTCGCCCCTGTTCTCTTTTGAAAGAGGGACATTGAAATCAACTCTGACTAGAACCTTCTTTCCCTTAACATCTAAATCTTTTACAGTTTTTTTGTTCATAATTCACCTCAAAATTAAAGGGGCAAGAGATAAATATCTCCGCCCCTAGACTATCTCTTAAAGTTTAGCTAAATAATCAAGTGTTCTTACTAGGTTAGATACGTAACCTGCTTCGTTATCATACCAAGCTACTGTTTTAACGATTTGTGTGTCGCCATTTTCAACAACTTTTGTAAGTTGTGAATCAAAAACAGATCCTGCTGGGTAGCCGATTATATCGCTAGATACAACATCTTCAGTTTCATAAGCAAATGCATCAGATGAGTATTTTTTCATTGCTTCATTAACTTCTTCTACAGTAACTTTTTTCTCAAGAATTGAGTAAAGTTCTGTAACAGATCCTGTAATTGTAGGAACTCTTAGAGCTGTACCATCAATTTTACCTTCAACTTCTGGTAGTACTTTACCTACTGCTTTAGCAGCACCTGTTGAAGCTGGGATTGTGTTTTGTGCAGCTGCACGTCCACCTCTAAGGTCTTTTTTAGTTGCTGGTGTATCTTGGATAGCTTGTGTTGCTGTGTATGCGTGGATTGTTGACATTTGTCCTGTAACAAATCCAAATTCTTTTGCTAGTACATTTACCATTGGTGCAAGGCAGTTTGTTGTACAGCTTGCTGCTGATACTACTGTTTCTGAACCATCAAGGATTTCATGGTTTACACCGTAAACGATAGTTTTCATGTCACCTTTACCAGGAGCAGAAATTAGAACTTTTTTAGCACCTGCTTTAATGTGTGCTTCTGCTTTTTCCTTTTCTGTGAAGAATCCTGTACATTCAAGTACAACATCTACTCCTAGTTCTTCCCATGGTAGGTCTTCTGGGTTTCTTTCAGCAAAGATTTTGATGTCTTTACCATTTACTTTGAAACCATCTTCTGTTTCTTCAAAATCACCGTCAAATCTTCCTTGTGCTGTATCATATTTAAAAGCATAAGCAAGGCCGTGTTTGTCAATAAGGTCGTTGATAGCTACTACTTCGATATCATCTTCTACTTTTGCTATTCTTCTTAGTGTTAAACGTCCGATTCTACCAAATCCATTAATTGCTACTTTAGTTGTCATTATTCCTCCTATAAGTTTTCTGTATCTATAATAATACTTAACTATGTGTTATGATTTTGTCAAGGTCATATAACTAGGTAATAGTTTTCCTAAATAAACTATTACCAAGCTTGACCTTCCAAATACCTATTTGCTACTACTGCTGCTATACATCCATCACCAGCTGCTGTAACCATCTGCCTTACACTCTTAACTCTAGTATCACCGACTGCAAAAACACCTTCGATTTCTGTTTTCATATCGTCATCGGTTTTTATATAGCCATGATCCATGTCGATAATACCCTGGAATATATCTGTTTGTGGAATATACCCTACAAATATAAATACCCCAATTGGACCATTATCCTCACTTTTTAGTTCAGAAATTTCATTAGTTTTTACATTTTCAACAATTATCGATGTGGCATCCTTTTCACCCTTGATTTCCCTTACAACAGAATCTAGTACAAGTTTTATTTTTTCGTTTTCTTTAACTTTATCTACAACCACTTGGCTTGCCCTAAATTCGTCACGTCTATGGATAATACTTACAGATTTGGCAAATTTTGTTAAGTATAGGGCTTCTTCGAGGGCGCTATCTCCTCCACCTACTACAAATATATCAAGTCCTGTAAAAAATGGTCCATCACAAGTTGCACAATAGGATACTCCCCTATTAGCAAATTCGTCTTCTCCCTTGACTTCAAGTTTCCTATGGCTTGCACCTGTAGAAATTATAATAACCTTTGCTTCTATTGACTCACCATCTTCTGTGTAAACTTTCTTAACCTTACCTTCAAGTTCTACCTTTGTGACATTTGCCGTTTTAAATTCACAAAATTCCTTTGCTTGTTCATACATCCTATCAGAAAGACCCATTCCGGAAGCTTCTTCTATGGAACCTGGGTAATTTTCTACAAAGGCAGTTGTTGCAATTTGACCACCTGGAATCGCCCTTTCTATTATTAAAGTTTTAAGCTTTGATCTACCAGCGTATAGTCCTGCTGTAAGTCCTGCTGGACCTGCTCCCAATATTATTACATCGTACATACTATCATCTCCTAAAAATTAAATTTATTTTGTCTAAGTGCCTCATATAGGACAATTGATACCGAATTTGCTAGATTAAGAGACCTATCAATCTCTTTTGTCATAGGTATAGTAATTATTCTCTCATAATATTTGTCTAATAAATCTTTATCAATACCTTCTCTTTCTCTGCCAAATATTAGATAATTTCCGTCTTTAAAGTCTACATCAGAATAAACTTTATCTGTTCCTGTTTCCACTAGGTAGAAGTTATTATCCTTAATAAATTCCAAAAATTCTTCTATAGAATCATGTATGGTCAAATCTAGTCTATCCCAATAGTCAATTCCTGCTTTTTTAAGGGACTTATCAGACAGGTCAAATTTGAATGGTCTTACCAAGTGTAATTTCGATTTAGTAAGGACACAAGTTCTACCAATATTTCCGACATTGCCAGGATATTCCGGGGCTAAAAGTACTATATTAAACACTTGGGTTTTCCTTATTATATTTAAGTATCTTATCTACTGCATCAGCAATCCCAGCATTATTGTTGTCAGATACAGTATATTTTGCAAAATCTTTCAATTCTTGGTTAGCATTTCCCATAGCAAATGAAAGTTCTGCTCCTTCTATCATTGGGATATCATTATGAGAATCGCCTATTGCAGCAATTTCTTCCTTACTTATACCCAAAAAGTCTGCCAGCTCTAAGATTCCAGTCCATTTATTTACACCAATTTCCATAATCTCGATACTACTCATACCCGATGATGTAATATAAAGATCTCTGCCAAATCTATCATTGAAAATCTCTACAATTTTTTCTTCTCCATAAGGATGATCTTTGAGATTTCCTACAAGGATTTTATAGGCTTCTTTGTTTCTTTCTTTTAATCTTTGGTAGGGATCATCAGAAATATTTAAATAGCACTGGACATTTATGCCATAATCATTTTCTATCAAAAGATGATTAATGCCTTTTTGGTTTAAGCTGTTTGAATAAAATGTATCCTCATCGTAGAAATGATATATGCACTTATGCTCAGTACAAAAATCAATCAGCTCCTTTAAATGTTGGTCTTCTAGCGGATGTGCAAATAATACTTTTTCTTTATTTATCTTTACTATAGCTCCATTGTTGGCTATAACTGGGTTATCAAGCTGAAGTAGCCCATTAAAATACTCAATTGATGTTGCCACCCTTCCTGAACAAAGCACTGACTTTACTCCGCTCTCATTTAGCTTTTGTAGGGCATCTTTTGTATCTGGGCTAAGTTTACCCTGGCTATTTAAGAGGGTGCCATCCATATCTATCGCAAATAACTTAATCATTTAAACTCCTATAATACAAGCAAAGTTTGTTAAGATCACAAGATTCACAAAGAGGTTTTCTAGCCTTGCATACTTTTCTTCCATGTAATATTAGCTTTTTGTGTGTTATATTCCATTTTTCTCTTGGAACATTTTTTTCTAGATCTTTCTCTGTTTTCTCTACATTGTTGGCATCAGCCATTCCTATCCTATTTGAAAGTCTAAAAACATGAGTATCTACAGGAAAAGCTGGTATATCAAAGGCATTGGCCAAAACTACATTGGCAGTCTTGTTTCCTACACCTGGTAATTTTATAAGTTCACTTTTTTTATTTGGAACTTTGCTATTGTATTCTTTGACTAGTATTTCACATGTTTTCTTTATATTTTTTGCTTTATTTTTATATATCCCAACTGTTTTTATCCAATTTTCAATTTCTCTAATGTCCATTTTACAAAAATCTTCTGGCTTATTTGCAACTTTAAAAAGCTCACTTGTTACAGCATTAACTCTAATATCGGTAGTTTGCGCTGAAAGCATTGTAGCAATAAGAGCTTCAAAAGGTGTTGTAAAATTTAAAAATTGATTAGAAGTATCTGGATAAAGCTCATCTAGGATATCTAAAACTTCTTTAATTTCTTGCTGCTCTAAAATAATATCACCTTAACCTTTATAATAATTATACTTTTCTTTAATCTTATGGCATATTTCTAAAAACTTATAAGCGTGGTATAATGTTTACTTAGATATGGAGTGATTTAATGTTTAATTTAAAAAAGAAGAATTTAAAAGATTTGGATATACTATTACTATTGGCAACCATTGGTCTTTGTGTCTATGGCTTGGTTGTATTGTATTCTGCTTATGGTGGAGATTTTGCACCAATAAGGACACAACTAGTATCGACTATAATTGGTTTTTTGACCATAGCCTTAATATGTACCATGGATTTAGATGTTATTAAAAAATCTATATGGATAGTCTATGGGCTTTCAATCTTTTTACTAATTATTACCTTGATTTTTGGTAGAGGACTTGATGAATGGGGTGCTAAATCATGGGTGTATATTGGATCATTTTCTATCCAACCATCTGAAATAGTTAAAATACTATTAATATTTTCCTTTGCAGCCTATCTTGATAAATATAAACTATCTATCAACGAAGTAAAAAGATTAGTGATAACCTTAGCTTTTGTAGGATTACCTATTGCTTTGATACTCCTACAACCTGACTTTGGTACAGCAATGGTATATATTTTTTTCATAGCTGCTATGCTTTTTGTAGCTGGTATTTCTTGGAAATGGATATTGATTTTTGCAGCTATTGGTCTTACAACAGGTTTTATAGTCTTGACAAATCTTTCTGGATATAGGGCTGATAGGATTGAAAACTTCCTAAACCCTACTAGAGATACATCAGGATCAAACTGGCAACAACAGCAAGGAATGATAGCTATAGGATCTGGAATGTTTAATGGAAGAGGATATATGAAAGGAACCCAATCCCAATACGGTTATATACCAGAAAAAGAAACAGACTTTATCTTTTCAGTTCTTGCTGAAGAAATGGGCTTCCTAGGTGCAATCATACTTATTGTTCTATTTGCTATTGTTATCTTAAGATTAGTGGCTATAGCAAAGAATTCTCAAAATACTTTTATAAGTATTCTAGTAACAGGAATAGCTGCCATGCTATTTATTCACATTTTTGAAAATATTGGAATGACTATTGGACTTATGCCTGTAACTGGTATTCCACTACCTTTCTTATCATCAGGTGGTACCTTCCAATTGATATGTTTGGCAGAAATCGGCCTTGCCTTATCAGCATCAATGCAAAAAACTATGAGAGACCCAGATGCCCTAGATGAAGAAGTTATTTCGATAATTGACCCAGCAAAAATTGCAATTTCTAAAAAAAGACAAATTAAAACACCGTAAGTTTTTAAACTTCGGTGTTTTCTTTTAATTTCCTATCTTTAACCATCTTCGTTTTTGAGAACTCTTCTCTTTCTTTTTCTTCGATTAAAGAAGATATTTCTTTTATTCTATCCTCTAGTTTTGGTATTTGAACTTTTTCTAGGGAATTTACTTTTTTACTTGTTTTTTTGATTTGCCTATCAAGGTTATTTATAGTCGTATCAAGTTCTGCTAATTTTAAAATTTTGCTTTTAAGCTCATTAAACGATAGTACAGCTTGGTCAAATGTCTCGTTTGTTTCATAAAATGAATATGATAAGCTTAGCTTTTGAGGCGTAAAATCTATGTCATAGACCTTTGTCTGCATAAACTCACTTTCCTTAAGCTTGATGCTATTATCAACTGGAAGTAGGCTTGCTATATCATTTAGCTTTGCCTCTCCCATAGTAACCATAGCTTTTTTAAAGTTTTTGCTAACTCTTTCTATTGTTTCATTTACTTCTGTGTTTAGCTCATCTCTTTGCTTAATCTTAGAGTCATGGGCTCCTATTAGAGCTTTTCTAGACTTATCTAGGATATCAAGTCCTGTGTTTAATAAGTTTAATTGGTCTTTGGCTGCAATCAAATTGGCCTTGGTAGGGGCTGTTGATTTTATTTCCATACTACTTACCTATAAACTTATCCAAATTTTCAGGACTCACCCTGTGTAGTTCAGTTCTTGGCAATATATTTAGGATTTCCCAACCTAAATCTAAGCTTTGATCAAGCTCTCTATTCTCGGTCGGATCTTGGGATAGGAATCTTCTTTCAAACTCATCCCCGAATTCCAAATACTTCTTATCAATATCTGATAGGTCATCTTCGCCAACTATTTGAGCTATATTTCTTACTTCTCCAACGTGAGAATATGACTCATAAATTTGGTTCATTAAGTCTTCGTGGTCCGCCCTGGTATATCCTTCTCCAATACCATCTTTCATAAGACGGGATAAGGATGGAAGAACATTGATTGGTGGATAGATCCCCTTATTAAATAGTCCTCTATCAATTACTATTTGTCCCTCTGTTATATATCCTGTAAGGTCAGGTACTGGGTGAGTTATATCGTCATTTGGCATAGTTAATATTGGAATAAGGGTAACAGATCCCTTTGTTCCACGAATCATACCAGCTCTTTCGTATAGGGTTGCAAGGTCTGAATAAAGGTAGCCTGGGTAACCCTTACGAGAAGGAACTTCTTGTCTAATTGATGAAACCTCACGCAATGCTTCAGAATATGAAGTCATATCTGTAATTATTACCAAAACATGGTAGCCCTTTTCGTAGGCTAAATATTCTGCGGCAGTTAGGGCGCATTTTGGAGCTATAAGACGTTCCATTATTGGGCTATCTGCAAGGTTTTGATACATTACCACCTTATCACGGACACCAGCCTTGTTAAATGCATCTTCAAAAAACATAGCTTCGTCTTTTTTGATTCCCATTGCTGCAAATACAAAGGCAAAGTCTTCGTCAGTTTTTAGCTTTGCTTGTCTTACAATTTGCGCTGCTATTTGGTTATGTGAAAGACCATAGCCTGAAAATATCGGTAGTTTTTGTCCACGGATTAGAGTTGTTAGGGTATCGATTGCTGATATACCTGTTTGGATAAAATCTCTTGGATACTCACGAGCAACTGGGTTTAGTGGTTCACCTTCTACTGGGCAGGTTTTTTCTGCGTATACTTCCCCACCATTGTCTATAGGACGTGCTAGTCCATTGAAGGTTCTTCCCAAGATATTTTCATTAAGTGGTATTGCTAATGGTTTCTCTTCAAACTTGATTACTATATCATCTAGGGAGAAATCTTGGGTATTGCCAAAAACTTCTATTGAAATAGTATCATCATCTATTTTTACAACTTGACCTACAAAGTCCATACCTAAAGCATGAACTGACACAACAGCGTTATAGGCAATATCAGCAACTTTTTCTATTTCTATGATGGAGGATTCAATTCTTTTTACTTTGGTATATTCCTTACGCATTAATTCCTCCTTTTAAATTCACAAAATGAGATTCAATTTTGTTATTTAAGTCTACAAATTTGTCTAAATCATCATTTTTGATTGTATATTTCATCTGTGTGATATCATTGATCAAATCTGGATTGTACAAGTTCTTGTATTGGATACCTTTTTTGATGGCATCTTTTGAGTAATTGTAATAATTCTTGATCACTTCAAGCATTTTTATTTGTTTTTCTAATGGTACGTACTTATCTGTATCATTGTAGGCATTTTGTTGCAAGAATCCTACTCTAATAAGTTCTGCCACATCAAGGGTATTTTTTTGACTATCAGATAGGGCATCTTGACCTACAAGCATAAGAATTGATCTTACTTCATCTTCTTGCAAAAGAACATTCATTAGCTCATTTCTTATAGAGATAATATCTATTCCTGTGTTCTCTTGATAGTAGGCTCTCATTGTATCTAGGTAGTTTGAGTAAGATGTCATCCAGTTGATAGCTGGGTAGTGACGTGAATAGGCAAGTTTTCTATCAAGACCTAAAAACACGTTTACTGACCTACGAGTATTTTCTGTTACTGGTTCTGAGAAGTCACCACCAGATGGAGAAACTGCACCTATTAAAGTAACTGAACCTTCGGATCCATTTAGATTTGTAAAGTAACCCGCTCTTTCATAAAATTGTGAAAGACGACTTCCTAGATATGCCGGATAGCCTTCTTCTGCTGGAATTTCTTCTAGACGTCCAGATATTTCACGAAGGGCCTCAGCCCACCTAGATGTGGAATCGGCCATAAGGGCAACGTGGTAGCCCATATCCCTAAAGTATTCTGCAATAGTGATACCTGTATATATAGAAGCTTCACGGGCTGCTACTGGCATATTTGAAGTGTTTGCAATAAGAATTGTACGTTCCATTAGACCATAGCCTGTATTTGGGTCTATTAGCTCAGGGAATTCTTCAAGTACCTGGGTCATCTCATTTCCACGTTCACCGCAGCCAATGTAGATAATAATATCAGCATCTGCATATTGGGCAAATTGGTGTTGGAGCATGGTTTTTCCTGTACCAAATCCTCCAGGAATAGCTACAGTACCACCCTTGGCAACTGGGAAGAATACATCAAGTACTCTTTGTCCAGTATTTAAAAGTAATTCTAATGGACGAACTTTTTTAACTGGTCTAGGATTTCTTACTGGCCAGTACTGGTATAGTTTTAATTCCTTCTCGCCATCATTTGTATCCAATATTACTACAGTATCTTCAATCTTATATGTTCCTGATGGTTTTACTTCTTTGACTGTACCATCGAAAGTACTCATAAGCCTATGTTCTATTGTTTTTGTTTCCATTATAGTAGCATAGATATCTCCAACATGAAGCTTATCACCCACAGCTACTTTAATTTCAACTTCCCAATCTTTATCTTCGTCTAGGTTTTCAAAACCAATACCTGAAGGTATAAAAGCTCCATTTTTATCTTGAATTTTTTCAAGAGGTCTTTCTATACCATCAAACATATTTTTCAAAAGACCAGGACCAAGTCTTACAGATAGGGGTCTACCTGTTGAAATTACTTCTTCTCCTGCTTTAAGACCAGAAGTATCTTCGTATACTTCTATTGTTGCAAAATCACCTTCAACTGAAATTACTTCACCAATAAGTTTTAAACTTCCTACAGATACCATCTCACGAATTTTAAGGCTGCTGGCATCTTTAGCTACTACTACTGGTCCATTTATTGTTTTAATTTTTGGATTCATTAAAACTCTCTCTTTCAAACAGCTTGTACAAAGTTCTTCCTATTCCATACTTATTATCTTCTATTCTTGCCAAATATGTCCTATTATATTGGTAAGAACCATCATTAGCCTTGAGGATAAAGCCTCCGATATATTTATCATCCATTGTTCCAAGATTAGGATAAGACAATATATCTTTGTCAGCTTCCTTTACAAGTATTGTAAAGTCACTAGAATCTTCATCTAGGTCTTTTAGTGCTTTTTCAATATTTTCTTTTAGGATTTTTTTGTAATCTTCTGTTTTTGTATATTCTTTAAGCTTATTCTTAATCTCACTAACCATATCATTTAATAGATACTCCTTATGAGAATAAAAATTAGTTTTTTGCTCTTCTTCTAATTTTGAAATTTTTTCATTGCCACGAATTTGTGCAAAAGATTTTCTAGATTCTAAGGTCTTTTTCAAATCTTTTTCTAGATTATCTTTCTTTTCATCAATTTGTGAACTATTTATATGAGTAGAATTATATAATTCTTTTTCACTTTTTGCTTTTTCCTCATCCCAAACCATTTTTCTAAAGGTTGAGAGTTTGGCATTTAAATCGAGCATATTACCTCCAATTAACCATCTATTACAACAATCAAAGGAATACTTTCACTTTCTTTGTGCTCTTTTACTTCTTTTATAAGCCAGCTTTCAACAGTTTTTGTAAGAATCAAGACTGCAAGGTCATCTTCTTTTATTGAATCATAAAACTTTTCTTTGGCTTGTTCATAAGTAGAAGTTTGTATCCCTTCAATAGACCCAAGCCTAAACATTACAATAAGACTTGGGTCGTTAGATAATATTCTTGCTTTCATTTTAAGCGTTAAGAATCATGATTGAGATGATAACACCAAAAATAGCGATACCTTCTGCTAGACCTACGAAGATAATTGTACGACCTAGGATAGATTGGTCTTCAGAAATTGCTCCAAGTGCTGCAGAACCTACATTACCTACTGCAAATCCTGTACCAATAGTAGCTAGACCTGTTGATAGTGCAGCACCAATGTATTTTAGTCCATCAGCACTACTTGCTGCAGTACCTGCTGCGTCAGCTGCCGCTGATGAGTTTGCTGGCAATAGTAATACTACTATCATTGCCATTACTGGAACAAAAGTGAACAAATTAATTTTAAGTGCTTTTCTAATTTTATCTTTTGAGGCATCTTCATTATTTTTTAATAAATATAAACCTGAGTAAATTGTAATTACTACTACAGCTAGTGCTAAAAATCCAATATTTTTTATCATAATTTTTCCTTATCTTTCCTTTTCTACTAGTTAATTTTTCTTTGACTGATTGGCCTAAATAAATGACCATTTCCTTCATAATACTTGCTAAACATTTCGTAAAATTCTAGTCTTAATCCTTGGATACCAACGATCATGCCTTCTAGGCCGATTATAAATATATTTCCTACGACTAATATTATAAATCCCTTGATGCCACCACCAGCAAGTTTTGCCATAACTTCAAAAGCCATATATAAACCTACGTGATTTATTGCAAAGGCTCCAACTCTTGTAAATGATACAAGATTTGAAAATACTGAAAGCAAAGCTTCTATCACAGAAAATGAACCTTCAAGATAGTAATCTCCCTTTGCTTGGTCATATAGCCTCTTGTTTCCTTCTATCTTTCTTGCTATAGGTTGCTTAAATATCATCATAACTATTGAAAGTATAAGTAAGACTATACCAAGATTTTTTGGAACTGGACCTACATTTACAATCGCAAGAACTATTATGATAAATGATGACATCATCATAAGTCCTGCAAGACCTTCTTTACCAAAGATTCCTTCTTCAATATTATTTTGAAGATGTACTTTGTTATAAATACCAATTATATATGAAATCACCATTAAAGTTACACCAAAGACAACTGATGCTATTAGAACTGTCATGATGTTATCAAAGGGTTTTATAAGCAGGGCAGGAATCAAATCCTCTCTACCAAAAAACGATCCATACATAAGTCCAAAAATGGATGCTGATATACCAATTCTTTTGAGTATTGCTCCAAATGTCTCATTTTTCTTTGATAACCAAAAGCCAAGTGCTAGGAAAACTAAACCTTGACCAAGGTCACCAAACATTAGCCCATATAATAACATATATGTTATTGCAAAAAATGGAGTCGGGTCAATCTCATCATAGTTTGGAGCGCCGTACATATTGACCATATATTCAAAAGGTCTTACAAACTTATTGTTTTTAAGTTTAGTAGGCGGTTGTTCGTCTACACTATCCACATCCTTTGTTGTGATAATGGTATCATCATACTTATCTTCTAAGCTTTCAAGCTTATTTAGTTCGCTTTCTGGTACCCATCCGGATAAGTAGAAATACGAATCACCATGAGCCATATTGTTTTTCAATTCGTCAGATTTTTTCTCATACTCAATAGAATAGGAAATATTACCCAAAATATCTTGATAATCTCTATTGACTTCTTCTATCTGACTATTTATTTCATCAAGTCTTTTATTAGTTTGACTTTGTTTTTCATCAATATCTTTGATCAGCAAATCTTTAGGCAGGTCTTTATTAACAAAACCCAAAGTATTTACAGACCTTGATACATCCTTTCTTACCTTTTTAGGATAAATTAATAAGTAATCTTCTTCATCTGAAAGTTTTTTATTATCTTTGTCAGAATTTACTTTAAAATCAGAATTATCATCATTACTTATCCTAGTATCAGGATATTTGTCTGCCATATCTTCTAATTCCTTTAACTTTTTTTCAGGAACCTGGGCTGAGAAGTAGAAATATTTTTCACCATAGGCCATAGACTCTTCAAAATTCTTGGCCTTGTTTTGATAATTGATGTTATAAGATATGTTATTAACTATATCTTTATAAGCGTTTATTAAATCATCAATTTTGTGATCTATATTTTCTAGGTCCCTTTTCGTAACACATAATTCATTTTCTATATCATAGTCATCTTGTTTTGATGAAATTTCCTTATCTACAAAACCCAATGAATTAATTGTTCTTGATATATCCTCTTGAACTTTCTTTGGATAGACTAATAGATAACTCTCCTCATCATATACCTGACCATTAATTCTAGGCTTATTAAATCTATTTGCCATAAACTTTACATCTCAAAATCTTTATCTTCAATTAGAGAATCGACAATTTTATCAATAACCTCACCCTTGTGTTCTTTATAGATGTTGTCCATAAAGTTTATTTTGGATTGGTAGTCAGCGTTTATACTATTGATTTTATTATTAGCATCTTCCATTATTTTATTATAGATTTTTTCTGACTCTTCTTTTGTCTTCTTGTTGTATTCTTGGTCAAGAGAAAGAGATACATTTCTTGTATTTAATCTCTCATTTGCAAGAACTTTTTCTGTCTGATCATTTAGATTATTAGTAGTCTCATCTAGGGCATAGATTTCTTCTATAGCATTTAAACTAGCCCTATCAACATCATTATCTAAGTGGATAATCAGTGATGGAATATTTTCATAGTTGTTTTTTAATATGAAACGGCCATCTTCAGATACAGAACCATATCTATAATCAAA
Organism: Anaerococcus urinomassiliensis; assembly: GCF_900128425.1. Lineage (NCBI taxonomy): Bacteria > Bacillati > Bacillota > Tissierellia > Tissierellales > Peptoniphilaceae > Anaerococcus > Anaerococcus urinomassiliensis. The sequence goes on along the minus strand of NZ_LT635782.1, from coordinate 503,405 downwards.
AAATTTTAGATTTTGGATTTTCTCTATATCAATATTATATTCTCTTAATTTGTCTACATTTTCTTTGTAAATGTTTAGTTGCCTAGATTTTTCTTCTAACTCTTCTTTTTCTTTTATTAATGACTTTAACCTATCATAGAATTCGTTAACTCTTTGAGGATCTACAAGATTACCATCCTTTTTATCGGCTAGATTTAGTGAATTTTTAAGTTCAACTAATTTCTCATTGTAGCCATCATCGTCTTTTTGAAAGCCTGATAGCTTATTGATATCTTCTGTAATATCTACATTCTCAGCGCTTGCACGTATGTTAAATGTCCTATTTGTTACTTGGTTAAAGGCATCAACTGGTTCTATTTCACCAATTTTAATAACATCTTCTAGGAAGTTATCCAAATTATCCAAGTTAGATATCATATTTACCAGATACATTTTTTCAACTGCCATTGTTACCTCACTATTAAATATTCTAAACGTTCATCTTTATTGAAACTATCATCTAATTCCATGAGGGCTTCTATATTTTCTTCACTAATAAAAATAATATTCATCGCAGAAATTACATATAATATGTCTGATTCTTCTTTAGTTATTTCACTTTTGTAAAGTTTCAGCTCATATTTTCTAATTTCTTTATGAATATTATCAGTACTTGCAAAGACTTTCCTATATTTGCCCGATCTCATCTTTTCTAAAAACTCATCTTTTGATAAAAGAGAAAGTTCTTTTAATCTCTCTCCATTAAAACTATTGCCACCTTCGATTAGATAATTGAAAATATCACCATCGTTAAGGTCATAGTAGTTCTTGAGCCTATAAAGCATTTCAAAATTTAGTAGATTTATCTCTTCACCCAAAAAATTCCTAACAAGTTTATGCTCTTTTAATTTCTTAGATAATTTTAACAAAGATCTGTAATAAAATTTCATAAGAGCATTACTTGTTAGAAATATCAAGTTTTCAGCCTGCATATTTTTATTTAAAAATGGTAGCAGGGTCCTATAATATCTGCTATTTTGATTAGACTTTATAAAAGATTCCAAATCCATCTTGCTATCTATAACAAAATTATCAGATAGAGGATTTGATTTGAAAGTCAGATAGTTCCCAGCAAAATTGTCATTCACAAGAGACTCAATAATCTCTTGTAAAAACAAAATCTCATATTTAGAAAAATATAGGTTAAAGAAGTCACTTTCAAGACCTGTTAGAAAATAATCTATACTTTTAATCTCTGCAAAAATCCTCTTAAAGTTATTAGATTCAAGATTTACTTTCTCCCTACTGTAATCAATGTCGGGATAAGCTTTTGAAAGTATATCAACTTTTTTATCAAAGTCACCATAGCTTGCAAGATTTAAGTAAAGATCATTATCGGGAATTTTTCCCATTTTAGCTTTTGCTTTAACAACTACATCTCTCATTTAAGTCATCTCCTTTAACATATAAATGATATCACTTTTATAATAGTTATAAAAGCATAATAAATATTTTATATCATTTATAATTTAATTGATTATTAGTTAACCAATTCACCACTTATGGTAAATGAAGTATTATCTGTAATTTTGACCTTTACAATTTGTCCTATTAAGTCTTTTGGAGCCTTAACATGAACTAGCTTAAAAGTATCAGTTCTACCTGTTAGGATATCAGTGTTATTTTTTGACTCTCCTTCTATGAGAACTTCTACAGTTCGTCCAATATATTCCTTGTTCTTTTGATTAAATATTGGATATAGCTCATCTAAGAGCCTTTGGAACCTATCTTGGACTATCGCTTCATCTATTGTAGGCATTTTAGCTGCCACTGTCTTTGGTCTAGGGCTATATTTAAAAGTAAAGGCTGAATCAAATTCAATTTCTTTGCAAGCATTTATTGTTGCCTGGAAATCTTCTTCTGTTTCTGTAGGAAAACCTACTATAATATCAGTAGAAAGTGCTATACCTGGTATTTCTGACTTTAATTTATTTGCTCTTTCAATATATTTTTCTATTGTGTAGTGACGGTTCATTTTTTTTAGTACTTCATTTGATCCTGATTGCATAGGAAGATGGAAATAATTGCATATGTTGTCATTATCGCGCATGACATATATTAACTCATCAGACAAATCTTTTGGATGACTTGATGTAAACCTTAGTCTTTCTACACCAGGAATTTTTGCAACCCTATTTAATAGTTCTGGGAAAGTAAATCCATCGTTAGACTTATTGCCGTATGAGTTTACATTCTGTCCTAATAATGTGAATTCCTTAAAACCTTGACTAGCTAAATATTCAACTTCTTCTATAATTGAATAGGGCCTTCTGGATTCTTCTCTACCTCTTGATTCTGGAACTATGCAATATGAACAGAAATTATCACAACCACGCATTATATTTACATAGGCTTGGAAGTTATTGGTAGAGTTGTATTTTTCAAAGTCATCTTTGACATCATCTGTCGATACGTCAACAACTCTTTCCCCTGTTTCAAGATACCTATATATTAAATCAGCAAGTGAATTGATATTTTTTGTACCAAATACTATATCAACTTCTCTATGTTTTGATACTATGACCTCTCTTGCTGTAGATGTTTGCATCATACAACCAGATACTGCTATGATCTTTTCTGGATGGGCTTTCTTGAGTTTCTTTAGTGAAGATACCTGACCATATAATTTTAATTCTGCATTTTCACGTACTAAGCATGTATTAAATAAGATAAAATCAGCTTCTTCTCTAATTTCTGTATAAGTATAGCCCAAATCTTCTAGGATATAGGAAATCCTTTCAGAATCATGTTCGTTCATTTGGCAACCAAACGTTGTTATATTGTATTTTTTACCTTTAAAATAATCTTTATATTTTTCTTTAATTTCCATTTACTCCTCATTGAAAAAAGAAGATGACTTTTATCATCTTCTTTTATTGTTATTTTTATAGATTTTCTTATTCTAATTCTTCGTCAGCTTCGCTTGCTTCTTCTTCAACTAAAGATTCAGCAGCTTCTTCTGTGTTGATTTCTGTTTCGCTAACTTCTTCTTGTTCTTCAACATTTTCGTTAACTTCAATATCATCTATAACTCCATCAACTTCATTTTCTTCGCCGATAAGATTTGTTTCACCAGCACCAAGTAGAGCTTGTTCTAGAAGATTACCTAGGTTGTTATTTAGGTCCGCATCTGAAGAGAAGTTTTGGTTTTGACTTCTTTCTGCTTTTCTTCTTGGTCTATTTTGGTTATTGTTAGATCTATTTTCTCTTCTAGGTTTTCTTTCTGGTCTTTCTGGAGCTTCTTCTAGTTGTTTAATTGATAAACCAACTTTTTCTTCTTCTTTGTCAATTGATATAATCTTAACTTCGATTTCATCACCAACATTAAGTTCATCAGATGGTTTTTCAACGTGATCCCAAGAAATTTCAGAAACGTGAACTAAACCTTCAACTCCGTCAGCTACTTCAACAAATGCACCAAAGTCTAGTAGATTAACTACTTTACCTTTTACTACATCTCCAACTTCGTGGCTGTTTACAAATGAATCGAATGGTTTGTCAAGTAATTGTTTACGTCCAAGAGAAATTCTGTTCTTTTCTTGGTTTAATTTTAATATTTTAACTTCGATTTTATCTCCTACATTAAGTACATCAGATGGAACTTCAACTCTGCTCCAAGCAATGTCAGAAACGTGAAGTAATCCGTCAAGTCCATTTACTTCAACAAATGCACCGAAGTCTGTAAGTCTAGCTACTTCACCTTCTATTACTTGACCTTCTTCAAGTTCTCCCCATCTTTCTTCTAGTTCTCCTTCAAGAACGTCTTTACGAGATAAAACTAATCTATTTTTTCTTTCGTCAATAGAAACAATCTTTAAATCCCATGTTTCACCAACGAATTTTTTGAAGTTTTTAACAAAATATGTTGCAACTTGGCTTGCAGGAATGAATCCTTGGATTCCGTTAACTTCAGCAGTTAGACCACCTTTGTTAAATCCTGTTATATGACCTTCAACTATTTCGTCGTTTTCATATTTTTCTAATAGTTCTTTCCAGCTCTTCATTCCTAGAACTCTTCTAGTTGATAGTGATACGTTTCCTTCACCATCATCAAGTTTAATAACATAAACATCAAGTTCTGATCCTACTTCAAAATGTTCTTTAGGATTTTTTCTTTCTTCTTCTGTCATTTCATCAAGTTTTATGATACCATCTGCACGGTATTGAATGTCAACAAAAACCTCATCTTCTTTAACATCGATAACTGTTCCTGTTACAATATCTTTTGGATAGATTTTTTTCATACTATCTTCAAGACTATTCATAAAATCTTCTTTTGTAAATTCATCCATTTTACTTACTACCTCCTCAATAATCTCATCAGGTGTGGACGCACCTGCGATTATTCCAATTTTTTTAAATTCTGAGAGCTTTTGCAAAGGTAGATCTTTAACAGTTTCAATCCTAAAAACATTATTATTATACAAACTTGCCACGTCAAAAAGCTTATTTGTATTAGAACTATTAAAACCACCAACTACAATCATACAATCTACATCCTTGGCAAGGTCTTTTGCCGAATCTTGCCTTAGTTTTGTAGCATTACATATTGTGTTATCTATTACTACACTATCATTATTATCTTTTAAGATGTTCGCAACATTGTAGTAAAAATCCCTTCTATTTGTAGTTTGACTTACTACATAGATGGGCTTCTTACATCTAATATTTTTTGCTTCAGTCTCATTCATAATTATTATACCATCTTTTAAATAAGAGTCCATAGCTTTTATCTCTGGATGATTCCTATCTCCGATGATAATTACCTGGTATCCTTCATCTTCTTTTTCCATTATTTTTTTATATATATTTCTAAGAACAGGGCAAGTAGCATCCAAGATTTCATTGCCATTTTCCACTAAAGCTTTTTTGAAATCTGCGCTTTCTCCATGAGCCCTAATGAGGATCAAGGAATCCTTTATTTCTAGAGCTTGTTCTTTTGTAATTACCTTTAGCCCCTCTTCTTCTAATTTTCCTACAAGCTGTGGATTATGAATTAAGGGTCCTACTGTATACTTGTCTTTTTTGCTATCAAGTGCCTGGCTTGCCAAATCTACTGATCTTTTTACGCCAAAGCAAAATCCTGAATTTTCAGCTATAATTATCTGCATTTTTACCTTCTATTTCCTCAAGTTTACTAGTATAAATTTTTGTAAACACTTCATCGGTCATCTCTTTCATAGCAAACTTTGTTTTCATATCCAAATACTTATCAACTTTTACTGGCTGATGGATATTTACTAAAGTTTTTCTAAAGGGCTTAAATGTTGAAATAATTTCAACAGGAATGATATCAGCTTTTGCTTTTAAAGCCATAAAACTGACACCATCTTTCATATTTGCCCTATCAATATTCTTAGTCCTCGTTCCTTCTGGCATTATCCCTACAGTTTTATCTTCTTTAAGCAACTTGATACTATGTTTGAGGCTTGCCAAGTCTCTACCATCTCTTTCAACTGGGATTACACCAAGTTTTTTTGTAATCCAACCTACAATTGGCCAAGTAGTGATTTCTTTTTTGGCCACAAAATATATTTGATTTGGAATAGATATGGCCAAAAATATTGGATCCCAATTGGACTTGTGGTTGGCGCATAAGATATAGTCATTATTTTCCGGCAAATTTTCAAGACCATTTACATGAACTCTCATAATAGGCTTGATAAAAATTATCAAGATAGCCCTTAAAACTTTATATAACATCTTCTTTATCCATATGACTTAAGATAGTATCTATAGTTTGATCTATACTCTGCATAGAACTATCAATTTCTATTGCATCGTCTGCCTTTCTAAGAGGCGAAATGTCCCTAGATGAATCATATAAATCCCTATCTATTATTGATTTCTCAATTTCTTCGATTGTTAAATCTGACTCATTTTGTAAGAATCTTCTCCTAGCTCTTTCTTTGCTTGAGGCTGTCAGATAAAATTTATATTTTGCATCAGGAAATACAACTGTGCCTATGTCCCTACCGTCAAGTACAAAAGATTTTTCTTTGGCTATGTTTCTTTGCATTGATACTAGCTTTTCTCTTACAAGGGCATTTGCTGAAACCCAAGATACATTTTTGGTAACTTGATCAGTTCTTATTTCTTTTTCAATATTTTTAGCATTTAAATAAATATCGTTGTCTATAAAATTTATACTTATTTTATCAAGCATTGAAAGTATTTGCTCATCACTTGCATCTTCATTTATATGATTTTCTAAGAAAAAATGAGTAACGGCTCTATACATTGCCCCTGTATTTAAATATTGTATTTTTAAAATCTCAGCTAATTCATTTGATATTGTTGATTTGCCGGAACCACTTGGTCCATCTATTGCAATAATATATGTCATAATTTCTCCTTTATAGCCCTTGCCGCTGCATATGCACTGGTAAAGGCTAGCTGTAGGTTGTATCCACCTGTTAATCCATCTATATCAAGAATTTCACCTATAAAATAAAGACCAGAAACCTTTTTTGATTCCATAGTTTTTGGATTAATCTCATCTACATCTACTCCACCCTTTGTGATAACAGCAGTATTAAATCCACCAAATCTATCAAAGATCAATTTAAAGTTTGTAATATTTTCTATTATACTATGGCGTTCTTTTCTTGTAAGCTGGGATGCTTTCTTAGACAAATCTACCCTTGATCTACGTAAAATAATAGGACAAAGTGCTTCAGCTATATATTCTTTAAGAATATTTACCACATCTTTCTTTGGATTTTCATTTAATAATTCTATAATTTCACTATCAAGCTGATCAAAATTCTTGCATACAAAGTCAAGTAATATCTCTTTGATATTTTCATTGATAGCCACAGATGATATTTTCAAAACACTAGGACCTGTTATAAAATTTTTTGTTATTAGTGCCGGTCCAAGCTCTGATATAGATCCATTATCGCATATAAGTTTCATACCTATTTTCTCGAAAGATAATGCCTTTATGGCTAACAAATCATTATCCTTAAAAAATATAGGTACTAAAGATGGTCTTAACTTTGTGATGCTATGACCAAAGTCTCTAGCAAAATTATATCCATCTCCACTAGAACCAGTGTTTGGATAGGATAGTCCTCCAGTTGCTATTATAAGATAGTCAAATTGATACTCTTTTTTTAAGGTTTTTACAAGAAATTTATCAGTTTTTTTGACATCTAAGACTTCAGCATCTGTCACAAGTTTAATATTTTTTTCTATTATTAATTTTTCAAAGAAACTAAGTACATCTTCTGCTCTTTGTGACTTAGGGAAAATCCTATCATCATCTTCTTTCACTAGTTCTAGGCCATTATTTTCAAAAAATTCAATACTAGCATAATTATCGCAAAGATTAAAGGCAGAGTATATAAACTTTTTGTTAGTAACAATATTGTCTAAAAAGCCATCATAGTATTTGCCATTAGTAATATTGCACCTACCATTGCCTGTCATAAGAATCTTCTTGCCTATTTCAGAATTTTTCTCTAATATGGTAACGTGATTATTCTCATTTTTTAAGTTTACGGCAGCGTAGAGTCCACTTGCTCCAGCTCCTATAATTCCGATTTTTTTCATATACTATAAAAATTTTACCATAAAAAAAAGAAATAGATAACTATTCCTTTATTAATGATACAAATTCCATTTCTTTTTTATTAAACTTTCTGTATTTACCTTCTTTTAAATCATCAAGGTAAATTGCCCCTATTCTTTCTCTTTTAAGATCCAATACATTTGAACCTAGGACATCAAACATTCGTCTTATTTGGCGGTTGTATCCTTGTCTAATGACAACCCTATAGGTATTTTCTCCCAAAAATTTAATAACAGCCTTAGATGTGATCTGATTATTTCCAATATCAAGACCTGTCTTAAAGCTATTGATTTGATCATCATTCAATAATCTATCAACTTTTACTATATATTCCTTGCTTATACCAGATGATGGATGGACCAGAGAGTTTGTAAAATCACCATCGTTTGTAATTATTAATAGTCCATGACTATCTTTATCAAGCCTACCTGCTGCAAAAAATCTCTCGTCAATTTCAATAAGGTCATTTAAATCCTTGTCATTGTGGGGATCGAAGTTGCTGGTAATGTATCCTACTGGTTTATTTAGCTTATAATAGAAATATTCTTCCAATTTTAATATATCTCCGCCAATAGAAACTATGTCATCTTCACTTACATCATAGCCCATTTGCTCTAGAACTCTTCCATTTACTTTAACCTTGCCAGATTTTATCAAGTCATCAGCTTTTCTCCTAGATGAGTATCCAGCTTGGGCTATAAACTTATTAATCCTCATACTTATCCTCTTCGATTTCTTTAATTTCTGGAAGCTCTGACAAATCTTTTATATCAAAATATTGTAAAAATAAATTGGTAGTTACATATATTATTGGTTTGCCAATTTTATCAAGCCTACCATTTTCTCTAATCAGTCCCCTATCAAGAAGATTGTCTATGGTTGTTTGTGAACTTACCCCCCTAATCTTATCTACCTCTGTCCTTGTGATTGGCTGTTTGTAGGCAACAATTGATAGGGTTTCTAGGGCTGATGAAGTGAGTTTCTTGGGGCTTTGCTTTACTAAAGATTCAAAATACTTGTCATGCTTGGCCCTTGTTACAAATTGGTAAGAGGTGTCAAATTCTTTGATTATAAGTCCACTATCCTTAGAATTCCTCTGATCAATCATTTCTTCTAAGGCTATTTTTATTTGATTTTTATCACTATCTTTAATAATCTTGCTTAAATCATCAATATCAATGGGCTGGCCCCACACATATAAAATTTCTTCTATTAAGCCTTTTAGATAATCATTTTCCATATGTCCTACATTCTCTTTTTAATGTGAAATTTGTTTCCATCTTTTTGAAATAAAAATATTTCTTTTAACTTAAAAAGTTCTAATAGAGCCAAAAAACTTGCTATGCACTCTGCCTTAGAGTGAATATTATTTATTATCAAATCAAGTCTTAAGTCTCCTCGTATTTCCAAAGCCTTCCTATAGTTGCCTATATAATCATTGATATCTGGCAAGCTAACTATTTCAACTTTCTTATTGGTCTTAGGCTCTTCATTTAGCTTATTTAACAACTTTTCAAATTGTTTGGCAAGTATCCTTACATCCTTTGCTATTATTTGATCAGAAGTTTCAAACTGAGATAAGTCTTCCTGGTATTTGGAGTGAATTTTGGAAGCTTCTTCTTCCAAGTATTTTAAGTCGTTCTGAACAGATTTTATCTTTTTGTATTCTATTAAATAAGATATAAAATCTTCTTCCAGATCTTCTTCGTCATCTTTTGGCAAGAGTTTGTTTGACTTTATACTAAGAAGTACTGAAGCAATGTAAATAAATGAACTTATGTCATCAATTTCCCTATCAAGTTTTTCGATTTCGATAAGGTATTTATTAGTGATATCACCTAAGTTGATATCATATATATCTATCTTTTCTTTTTCTATTAATTTTAATAGCAAATCAAAAGGGCCTTCAAAGCCCTCAAATTCAACATTTAAATTCATTTGTTTCTGTTATTTACTGCATGAAGTATTGCAATAATCGTCTTTGCATCGGTGATTTCACCATTTAAAACCATCTCATATAACTCATCTATTGGGAAAGATTCAGCATGCAAAAATTCATCCTCATCCAAGTCCAATTTTGACTCTACGAGTTCATGAGCTTCAAAAAATGATAGTTTGTCATTAGTAAATCCCGGAGATGCATACATGGTAAATAAGAAGTCAATCTTTTCTGGGTAATAACCTATCTCTTCTTGAAGTTCCCTTTTTGCTGTCTCTATCGGCGCTTCGTTGCTTTCTACAAGACCTGCAGGTATTTCAAGCATTACCTTATCCACAGCTATCCTATATTGACTAACCATCCAAAGTCTATCATCTCCATCATAAGCTATGATTCCAACACCTTTTTGGTGGTCAACTATTTCTCTTTTGGAATATTTTTTGTTTTGAAGTTCTACAGTATCAACTCTAAGCTTTAATATTTTACCATCATATATGGTATCTGATTTGATTGATTTTTCATAAAATTTATCTTCGGTCATTTCTTAACTCCTCTGCCATTGTTAGCATTTCTCTTGCCGAATGTAAGGTAATATCTGTGATATTTACTCCACCTATTAGCCTTGAGATTTCTTCTACTCTCTTTTCGTCTTCAATTTTTTCTGTCTTTGATATTGTAAAATCTCCCTCATCACTTTTTGTAATAAGTATATGATTTTGTGCCAAAGCAGCTATTTGAGGCAGGTGGCTGATAGATATCACCTGTCTTTTCTTTGATAGATCTAGGATTTTCTCTCCTACCACTTGGGCTGTCCTACCAGAAATCCCGGTATCTATCTCATCAAATATCATTGTATCAACATTATCGAAGTCTGCAAATATTTCCTTAAAAGCAAGCATAATCCTGGATATTTCCCCACCAGAAGCTGTGGCAGAAAGTGATTTTAGCTTTTCTCCCTTGTTTGTTCTGATTAGGAAATCTATATCATCATAACCTGTCATATCAATATGGTCTTTTTTTGAAAAATCTATCTTAAAAATTCCATTTTTGATATTTAGCTCTCTAATAGAAGTATTAATTGCTTTTTCTAAGGTCTTGCTTTTTTCAAGTCTAATTTCATGTAGTATTGTTGCATGTGTGTCAAGCTTTTGGTCTATTTCTTTTATTTTTTGATCTTTGCTCAAACGTAGATTTTCTATCTCATCAAGTTCTTTTAGTCTATTTGAAATCTCTTCATAATAGTTTAATATATCTTCTATACTCTGTCCGTATTTACGTTTTAGATTAAACAATATTTGCATCAATTCTTCAAGTTCTTCTTCTCTTTCTGGATCACCTATTAGACTTTCCTCATATAGGTCCATATCAGAATATAATTCGTTGATTTCATCATTTATAGCAGAAAGTCTATCATAAAAGTCACTAATTTTCTTATCAATTTGGGTGAAATTTGATAGCTCGGAAAGAGAAGCTCCTAGCATACTCGTAAGCGATTGTTGATCATAGTCAGTGGAATCAAGTATAGATTTCGCTAATCCAACGGCATTTCTTAAGTCATTTATGTTATTTAGTTTCTTATATTCTTCATCGATTTCCTCTTCATTTATAGAAGAAAGGTTAATGGCTTCAATTTCTTCAATTTGATACTTAATCAAATCTCGCTCTCTTTGGATTTCTTCATCAGTTAGATATAGATTTGCAAATTTTACTAAGTAATCATGTTTTTGATTATTTAAAGCCTTTATCATATTTCTTAAATCGACAGTTTTTTTGTCATTAGAGTAGTTATCTATAAGATATACATAATTTGCCTTGTTCATAAAAGCATTTGAATCACCCTGGTTATATATATCGATTAATATTGGTGAAATTTCTCTTAGAATGGTCAAATTTGCTACTCTACCATTAATCCTAAGGGTAGATGATTTTTGAGTAATGGTTCTGTTTACGATTAGTTTGTTGTCATTTTCATCAAATAAAACAGTATTATTTTCGAGTATTTTCTTAGTTTCGTAATCAACTATAAATATACCTTCAATAGTTGTTGAGTCGGCAAAACGACCAACAATATCCTTGTTAGCCTTTTTTCCCAATAACAAATTGATGGCTTCAAGTATAAGGGATTTACCAGAACCGGTCTCTCCAGTTAGTACATTAAAGCCATCTTCAAAAAATATGTGATTTCTTTTTATAATTACAAAATTATCTATAAAAAGCTCAGCTAACATTATCTAACCATGTCCCTCACATCTTCTATTAATTCATCCAAGCGATCAAAATCTTTTGGCGTTATAAATATAGTATCAATCCCTGTTACCATACCAGCTACATTTTCAAGCTTAGAATTTGTAATATACTGGCCACATACTGTAGCACAATATGATATAGTTTTTATGACACATAATTGAGCTGATTTTTCAACAGAAAGTACTGATTCCTTGAAAATTTTTTCCATTCTCTCATTTAAGGTATCGTATACAGTGTCTACAACTGTATATTTGTACTCATAATCGTCAGTTTGAACTTTGGATATCCTAAGTTCCTTTATATCTCTTGAAATTGTCGCCTGTGTAGCATCAACTCCATGGTCTTTTAGCATATCTGATAATTGTGATTGTGTTTTGACCTCATTATTTTGTATAATATCAAGAATAAGTCTTTGTCTAGTGTATTTTTTCATATGTAATCCTTAATTGTTACGATTTGTAAGGTAATCAACAAGGTATAAGAGAAATTCATTATCATTAAAGTGACTAATATTCTCCTTGGCCTTTTTATTAATATCATAAAGCAAATCAAAAGCTTCATTTCTACTAATAAGATTTAAAATATTTAATTCATCTTGGTAATTTTCTTCTAGTAAATCATCTTGAATTTGAAAGGCTAAACCTAAATTGCTTGCGTATTGATCTAGATTATAGAAGTCTTTTTCCCTATTTTTATCAAACTTATTATCAACTAGCAAAGCTGCACCTACTATTGCTGCCCTGAATAAATCAGCTGTTTTCTTCTCATAAACAGTTAGAATATAATCTAAATCGATATTATCATTATTTCTTATATCCAACACTTGCCCATAAATCATATCTTTGTAGCCAGCCATTTGCATCAATAAGGATGCAGGATATATGTATGTAAAATCTTCCTTGCAAATTTCAAATAGAGTGTGGCTAGCTTCTGTAATAAGGGCATCTCCAGTTAATATAGCTATGTCTTCACCAAACTTTTTATGGCAAGAGTATTCTCCCCTTCTATAATCATCATTATCCATAGCTGGTAAATCATCGTGAACTAGGGAATATGCATGGATCATCTCTAGACTTAGGGCAAATCTTATGTCATTATCGTTAATATCTTTGCCTAGCATCTTAAGTGTTTCAAAGAAAAGGTTTGGTCTAATCCTCTTTCCAGATCTAACGGCGTAGGTTAAAGGTTCGTATAGATTATATGAAATATCAAAAAAGTCATTAAACCTTTCATCTATGATTTTTTTGTTGGATAAAAGTATACTTTCAAAATCTTTCTTATTCATCACTAGCTATAACCTCTATTTTTGCCTTGTAGTCCTTAAGTTGTTCTTGCATTTCCTTGTACAAGCTGTTGGCCTTTTCATAAATTTTGATAGACTCGTCCAGATTATCCTTGTTTTCTTCAAGACTAGTTAGGTATTCTTCCAATTTTTTGAAATTTTTATCTAAAGATTTATCCATCTATCACTACCGCCTTTATAGATCCATCAGAAAATCTTATATCAATCTTATCACCTTCATTTAATGAATATTTTGAATAAATAGGTACATTTTCATCATCTAAAATGCTGATATTTTTCTTCCTAAGCTGTATGATTTTATCAGCTGATTTTAGCCTATTTTCAATTATGTCAAGCCTTTGCTCTTGGTAATTTATCTTATTTATAATAGCTCTATCTAGAGATTTTTTAATATTATTAATATCTTTTTCCTTAAGCCTAATATCATTTTGTGGATTGAAAGATTTAAGTTTACTTTCTAAAGTCATCAACTTTAGAGAATTTATCTCTACTATCCTACCTACCATGTCTTTCATCTGAGTCAAAATACTTTTACTATCCTTGCCTATATTGGCATAGTTTGCAATAATATATGAACCTGCTTCTGTCGGTGTTTGCAATGATAGGTCTGCGACCAAATCCAAAATTGTGCTATCAATCTTATGTCCTATGGCCGATATAATTGGAGTCTTGGCTCTGAAAACTTCTTCTATTATATCCTTGTCGTTAAAAACTGATAAATCCAAAGAAGATCCACCACCACGAGTGATTACAATCACGTCCAAATTCATCTTATCAAGTCTTTCAATAGCATTTACTATGGCTTGAAATGAGCTTTGTCCTTGGACTTTTACAGGATTAAGTTTGATATTAATATCATTTGGCTTTTGGTTTATTACCGATAGGAAATCCACAACTGCAGCCCCATCAGCCGAAGTAATTAAACCAACATTTTTGGGATACTTTGCTATCTCTTTCTTTTTATCCAAATCAAAAAAACCCCTTTTCTTGAAGTCCTCTTTCATTTTTAAAAATTTTAGATACTCTTCAGAAAGGCCTTTTTCTGTAATTGAACTAACAGCAATATTAATCCTAGATGAATAGTTATTTAAGTTAAGATTACCCTTAACCAAAACGTCTATACCATCAGTGAAAGTAAAATCTATGTCCTTATCTTCATAATAAAATATGACGCAATCAATAACATCATAACCTTCCTTTAAGGAGAAATATATGTGATTACCGTTATTTTTTATATTTGATAGGGTCCCTGTGATATAGACTTTGGTGAAAATCGGATCGTGCTTTATACTTGTTTTAAAATACTCATTAAATTGTTTAACTGTAAGGGCTTTAAGCATCAGTTCTTACAATCTTTCCTAAAATAGAATTAATCATTTGATAATCCATCTGGTTGCTATAAGTCTTTGCTAACTCTACAGCCTCATTTATAGAAACTTGATGGGGAATATCCATAAAATAAATTTCATTTATGGATAAAAATAATATAGCTTTTTCCACCTTGGATAAACGATTGTATCTTTTCTTACTAGCATTTCTTACAATTTCTTCAATTTTTTCATAATTTTTATTATAAGATTTTAAAGAATTGATGATGAATTCCTCCCCATCCAAGTCGTGGTTGACTAGGGACCTTTCAACATCTTCTATTTTGTTAATGCTATCTTCAAAAATCAGCTTAAAAACCCAATCTCTTTGCTCTGTCCTATTCATTAGATTTCTAGTTTCGCAATATTAACATTGACACGACCAACAGATAGTCCAGTCATAGTTTCAATAATTCTAATCACATTTTCTTGGATATCTTTTACTGTTTTTCTCACATTTACATTCTTATCAAGAAAAACTGTAAGGTCAATGTTAAGCTTATCTTCAATAAATCCTATGCTTGCCTTAGGATCTTGGTTTTGAAGGTTAATCTTATTGTTAGAGTCATCGCTGTTATGTACTCCGTTGATTTCTTTACAAGCTCTAATAGCCAATTGGTCTAAAATTTCATTGGCAATTTTTACTTGTCCATGTCTAAATGTATTAGCCATTATTTTCTCCTTAAACTCTGGATAAATAATCCCCAGTTCTTGTGTCGATTTTGATTGTATCGCCTTCATTTACAAATACTGGCACGTTAACAACTGCTCCTGTTTCAACTGTTGCTGGTTTTGTTACGTTTGTTGCAGTATCTCCTTTGATACCTGGTTCAGTTTCAATTACTTCTAGTTCAACAAAGTTTGGTGCAACAACATCAAATGGTTTGCCTTGGTAAATTCTCATAGTAACTGTATCATTTTCACGAACGTATTTAATAGCTTCTTCAACTGTTTCGTAGTCTAATCCAATTTGTTCAAAGCTTTCTGGGTCCATGAAATAATATAATTGGCCATCATTGTATAAATATTGCATTTCTTTTGTTGTAATAACGGCATTTTCAAATTTTTCATTTGGGTTAAATGTTACATCCTTAGCGCCGCCGTTCATTACTGATCTAATCTTTGCACGAACAAAAGCTGCTCCCTTGCCTGGTTTTACGTGTTGGAAATCAACCACTTGGTAAACATCATTATCATAAACAAAGGTTACACCTTTTCTTAAATCATTTGCAGAAATCATAAATCCTCCTAATATTTTCTTACATTATTATACCATATGACCTATAGCTTTGAAAACTTTGTTGACTTAATTTACCCAATTTTATATAAAACATTGAAAATATATACATTATTAGGGTATATATCAAGTATGAAAACACTAGCAATTATTTCAGAATTTAATCCATTTCATAATGGACACGAATATCTATTAAAAAAATCAAAAGAGCTAACAAAAGCAGACTTAGCGATTAGCCTGATGAGTGGAGATTTCGTCCAAAGAGGAGAGCCTGCTATTGTCGATAAATTCTCTAGGGCTGATATGGCTATGAAGGCTGGCTTTGATATGATAGTTGAAATGCCCACCCACATATCTTTACAGTCGGCAGAATATTTTGCTCTTGGATCTGTTAATATCCTCGATAAATTAAATGTAGACTATCTATGCTTTGGAATAGAAAATATGGAGTCTGAAGATTTCCTAGAAAAATCTCATATATTATTAGAAAAAGAAGATCTTTTAGAAGAGCTTACAAGGAAACATTTAGAAAATTCTTCCTTCACAAAGGCAAGATATGATGCAACAGTTGAAGTTCTAGGAAACGATGGATTTATAACGTCTAATAATATTCTTGCCTTGGAATATATAAGAGCTATAAGAAAGATTGGTTCTACCATGACCCCTACTCCTATCAAGCGAATCTCATCAACTAATGCTGATACAAGTTTACTTGATAGCAAAATTTCTTCATCAACAGCTATTCGTAATAACATACTTGCTAATTACAAAGACCATGTACCAGCCTATTCCTATGAATTAATAGAAGAAAGTAAAAATAAATTTGGTATTCCTAATATGGATATTATTTACGACATATTTAGGTTTTTGTTATTATTAGAAAGACGCCCTATGGCGGGGATCTTGGCATATGAAGAGGGATTAGAAAACTATTTGACTAAAGTTTGTCAGAATAACCATAATTTTTCTAGCTTTATCGATGAAGCTACAAATTAAAGATACACCTCATCTAGGATTAAAAGATTGATGATAAATTATGTATTGGAGAACAGATCTTCGTTTAATGGATATGATATCAACTTTTACAAGGTCCTAGCCTTTAACAATAAGTCTGAACTTATCTTTAAAAATACAAGAAGTAAACCTGTAATAAGAAAAAAAGATTTTGACAATCTTTCCTTTACAGACCAATTGATCTTATCACAAATGATTGATGCATCAAACTTATATAAGCTATCAACAAAAGCTAAAATTGTTCAAGACTTTAGTAAAAAGATTTCTAAATATTAATAAAATTCCAATCATAAAAAAGCTTTTTAAATGAAGTCCATTTATTAAAACTAGAGAAAGCGGAGCTGTAACTTATAAAGATCATCAAACCCTATTCAGAGTAGCATTTAATAATTTATAAGGCTGGTGAATTATACAATGAAGAAGACATATAGAAATATAAGGATTGTTCTATTTGCAATACTTATCTTAGCATATTATATTATGTTTATATTTGTAAATGATATTAATCTAAAATGGATTGAACTTTTACTTCTAATATTTAATATATGTTTAGGAATTGCTATTTTATTATTAGATATAAGGAAGATGAGTACAAATAAGAAAAAAATAATAGCATTTTTACTATTACTTGTACTTGCTATATCCCTTGACCTCACTATAGAAAGATATTTTTTAAGCTTTAATCTAGCTATAAAATTAATAGCAATATTAGCCTTTATAATAATATATGCATTATTCCTAAATTATGATATATTCAGTATCGAATATAAGTAGTAAGATTAGAATTTTTGCCAAAATTTAATATTTTAGAGGAAGTTATTCTAAAAATAGGGACGCTATAATGCGTCCCTTTATTTTTATCTAGATTCTAATATACTTCTTCTGTTTTTCTCTAGTTGTTGAGCTAGAGTGCTGAAGTTTTCAGCTGATGAAGAGAATAGTTTATCGATATACTCATATGATTGTTGGCGAAGTTTGTTTGCTTCGGTTGCCGCTTCCTGTAAGATTCTATCAGCTTCGGCTCTTGCTTGTTGAGTAATCTCATGATCAGAAATCATCTTTTGATATTGGTTTTTAGCTTGATCTTTGAATTGAGAAATCTCTTTGTCAGTTTGTTCAAGTCTTCTTTTTGCTTCTGCTTCGGCTTCACCGATTATTCTATCTTTTTCTTGATAGGTCCACTCAGCTTGCTTGATTTCTTGTGGCAAGGAATCTTTCATCTCAGCAAGGATTTCGTAAATTTCATCTGGATCTACTGATACTTTCCTAGAAAAAGGTACAGCAGATGCCTCATCCATTACATCTTCCATCTCGTTAATCAATTGTGTTAAAGTACTAGCCATTTTGCCCCCCTCTTAATAATTATATTTTTCTTTTAATCTTTTTTCTACATTTTTTGTTACAAATGGTGATATATTTCCCTTAAAACTTGCCACTTCCTTGACTCCGCTTGAGCTAATGAATGAATAATTGGTATTAGCAAGTAAAAATATAGTTTCTAACCCCTCATATAAGGATGAGTTTATTCTAGCTATATTTTTCTCATATTCATAGTCAGCAACAAGTCTTAGACCCCTAGCAATAATTTTGCAATTTTCTTCCTTTGCAAAGTTAACCAAAAGTCCCTCAAAGGATTTGATAGTCACATTTGTAATATTATAGGCTTGTAATTCTTCTTTAATCATTTCTTCTCTTTCGCTAAGAGTAAAAAGTGATTTTTTATCTTCATTTATTAGAATAGCTACAATCACTTCATCAAACATATTGTCTAGCCTTTTTATGACATCTATGTGTCCAAGTGTAAGTGGATCGAAGCTTCCTGGGTATATTACTTTCATTTTGTGTAAAAGTTTACTATCTTCCTTCCGTATTTTTTTTCTTTTAAAAGGTTAATATCATATTTGTCATCTAACTTTAATTCTTTATCTGATTCTGTTATTATTATACCATCCTCGCTTAACAATTCATAACTTATGATAAGATTTATGGCCTCATCATAAAATTCAGTACAATAAGGAGGGTCCAAGTATATATAGTCAAAGGATAAGCCTTTGTTTTTGTATGATTCTAAGGCTTTCTTAAAATCTAGTTTTGTAAGTTCAAATTTATCTGTCTTAAGTTTCTCAAGGTTATCTTCTATTATTTTATAAGAATTTCGATCTTTATCATTAAAATAAACCTTGCTTAGGCCCCTTGATATGAATTCTATACCCATTTGTCCACTGCCCGCAAACAAATCTAGGGCAATACCAAATGTCTTGATAGGAAAAAGCATATCAAAAATAGCTTCTTTGACCTTATTGTCCGTTGGTCTTGTAGTATTTGATTTTGGTGCCTTTAGGTTAAAACCCTTATATATACCTGAAACAACTCTCATTAATTTAATATTATCCTTTTATCTTCTTTAAAAAACTTTTCTATGTAAGAAAAATTTACATCTTTATAGTCATTAGCTTTTATATAATCTAGAATTTCAAAACTCTTATCAACTTCATCTTGGCTCATAGATAGATATTCGATCTGGTTGAGATTTCTACCGTGTTGGATTGCAGATAAAATTTTGCCACCGCCACGTAAATCATAGTCTTTTTTTGCTATATCAAAACCATTTTCATTGCCTACTAGGATATTGAGCTTAGAATTATTGTCTACATTCTTATTTATTAGATAACAATAGGAATCATATGGTCCACGCCCTACCCTACCCCTAAGCTGGTGGAGGGATGATAGACCAAAATTATTTGCATTATAAATTACCATAGTGTTGGCATTTGCTACATCTATCCCTACTTCTATAACAGTTGTAGATATTAGTATATCAATTTTTCCATCTGCAAAGTCTTTTAAGGTCTTATCCTTATCACTTGCCTTCATATCCCCATGAAGTTTCTTGATAATTTTAGTTCTAAAAAATTTTTTGTATCTCTTAAATAGGTTTTCGACACTATTTTTATCATCAGAATCAATATTGTTTGATACTACATAGATTTGTTTACCTTGGGATAGGTTAGCCTCTATCTCTTCAAACAATATCTTTTCCAAAGACTCTGCTATAACTTTGGTTGTTATTGGTTTTCTTCCCTTGGGAAGTTCAGTAATCATTGATAAATCTAAGATTTTAGCAAGTCTTAGGCTTATAGTCCTTGGTATCGGTGTCGCTGTCATGGAAAGGTAATTGACACCATCTGCTTTTAGGCCCAGCTCTTGTCTTTGATTAACTCCAAATCTGTGCTGTTCATCATTTATAACAAGCTTTAGATTCTTAAAAATAACATCATCTTGGATAAGGGCATGGGTGCCAATAATTATATCAATCCTTCCTTCTGCCAAATCATTTTTTATCTTATTTTTATCTTTGCTAGAACCAGTCAAAACTTGGGCTTTTAGTCCGAAACTTTCAATCAAGTCTAAGTTTTTTTCAAATTGTTGGTTGGCTAAGACTTCTGTTGGAACCATCATTGCTGATTGGTAGCCATTTAGACCAAATACTATCATGGCAATAATGGCAATTATAGTTTTGCCTGATCCAACATCGCCAATCAAAAGCCTATTCATAACCAAATTGCTTGAACAATCGGATAGAATTTCTTTTAGAGCTATAAATTGGGACCTAGTTAAGTCAAATCCTATATGACCTAAGATATCATCCAAATTATATTTTAGTCCTAAATCTTGATTTTCCTCATATCTTTTGCCAATATAGTCTATATAGACTAGGTCTTTAGCAAAATCCAAGACCTTTAACTCTGATTTCGCTTTCATAAGCTTATCAATGCCACTAGGATTATGGATTTCTAATAAATTATCATATTTATATGAGAATTTAAAATTATTCAGTATTGTTTTTCCGAAAATTTCTTCATCTTCGTCATAATTTTTTAAGGCTTCGCCTATAAAATTAGATATATTTTTTTGACTTAAACCTTTTGTAAGAGGATAAATTGGTATAATTGATCCAATATTATCATCGTAGAGACCACAAGTCATAGGATTGATAGCTTCAAAAGTTCCATTTTCAAATTTTACTTTGGTGAAAAATTTATAAGTCTCTCCATTTTTAAATTTAGTAGGTGTAAATCTATCATTAAAATATATGATTTTTATCTTTTGGCCTGAATCTGGTTCAATGGCATAAATATATGATATGAATCCATTTTTTGTCCTGTTTTGGTATAATCTGCTAGCTATTTGCCAGATGAAATAATACTTAACGTCTTCCTTCACATTGGGAATAACGCCTCTTTTTCTCCTATCTTCAAAAGAAGTTGGATAATAGTTATATAAATCACTGACACTATGGATATCAATTTTGGCTAATAAATCTTTTTTCTTTGGACCAATTCCCTTTAGATCAGTAAGTTCCATTATTCAATAGTAATTGTGTAATAATAAACTGGTTGTCCACCGTAAACTAATTCTATATCTATATCTTTAAACTTTTTGCCTAGTTTCTTGCACAAATCTTTTGCTTTTCTTTTTTCTATTTCTTCACCATAATATATTGTTACAAGTGATGAGTCTTGATAATCTTCTAAGGCTATCTTTAGGGTATTTTCTACTGATTTTTCCAAATCTTTTTCACTTACCAAAATTTTGCCATCTAATATCCCTAGATAGTCATCCTTTTTGATCTCAACTCCTGAAACAGAAGTGTCTCTAATTGATATAGAAAATTCTGCAACATGAACATCTTCAATAGCTTCTTGCATACTTAGAGCATTTTCTTCTATGCTACTACCTTCGTCAAATTCAAGCATAGCAGTAAAAGTCTCAGGTATTGATCTAGTTTCTATAACTCTTGCGTTTTTATCTGTGATGTCGCAAGCTTGCTTAGCGCTCATGATTATGTTCTTGTTATTTGGAAATATAATAATATTTTCAGCATTAATCCTATCCAAAGAATTATATATATCCTCTGTAGAAGGGTTCATAGTTTGACCACCAGAAATGATTTCATCTACGCCCATACTCTCTAAAATAGCATCGTATCCCTCACCACGGCTTACTGCTATGAAACCATATTTCTTTTGAGGAGCTGATTTTAATTTTTCTTTTCTTTCTTGGTCAGCTTTAAGGTTATAAAGCTCTGCTTTTATCACTACACCATCAACGGTAAGCATTTGAAGTAAGCCAAAAAAATTATCAGTTGTAAGATTTATTTTTAATATATCATCTTCATAAGAAGAATCACTAACATTTGCCAAAGATTCTACAGATTCCATGGCATGTTTATAAGAATCTTCGTCTATTGCTACTTCTATATTTAATTGGTATTGTAAATCTTCTTTGCTAGCTTCTTTATCCTTAATATCATTAATATCAATATCACTATTTAAGGCAGAAAAAGCACCTTTAAGTAGTATTATAAGACCTTGACCACCAGAGTCCACTACTCCAGCTTCTTTTAGTACTGGTAGTTGATTTGGTGTATTATCAAGGGCCTTTTGACCTTCTGCTATAATCTCATATAGGTATTGGTCAAAGGTTATATCATCGCTATAAATTTCAGCTGCCTTATCTGTCATTTTTTGGCTAACTGTCAATATAGTACCTTCAGTAGGCTTCATTACTGCCTTGTATGCAGTTTGGTTAGCGGTATCAAAAATTTCCTTGATATCTGCTGTGGAAATTTTATCCTTACCCTTACATGCCTTTGAAAGACCACGAACTAATTGGGATAAAATAACTCCTGAGTTACCACGAGCTCCCATAAGAGTTCCTTGAGATAGAGCCTTTGTAATATCTCCTACACTTGCATTTGATAGGCCGTTTACCCTATCAACACCAGATCTCATCGTCATAGTCATATTTGTTCCTGTATCCCCATCTGGCACTGGGAATACATTCAGTTCATTTACTAATTGTTTATTCTCATCTAACAGTTCATAAGCTCCAATTATCATCTGTTGGAGTTTACTTGCATCAATTTCTCTCATATTTACTACTCACCAATTCCTTGAACTAATATATTCACTTCCTTAACTCTAACATTAAGTGATTTTTCTACCTTGTATTTTACATTGTCAATTATGTTTTGGCTAACTACTGCTATTCTTACTCCATATAAGATAAATATGGATACATAAATATTTATAGTTCCATCATCATTTTTTTGTATTTGAACACCCTTGCTCATATTATCTAATCTCAAAAGTTCATAGATATCATCTTTAGCTGAACGGCGTGCAAGGCCAACTACTCCATAAGATTCCATAACTGTTGCTGCAACAATATTTGCAAGCACAGAATCATCTATTGTAACCTTACCATAATTATTGACATATTTGATAGCCATGCTACCTCCTTATTTGAACTTATACATTTATTTAATATTATACCATAATTTTATTTATAAATTTTAAAGCTAATATGAAATCGAATAGGGGCTAAGATCTAGCCCCTTTCACACCACCCGTACGTGCCGTTCGGCATACGGCGGTTCAATATTTTCTTGTATTATATTATTTATTTCTGATGCAACTATTTAACTTTATTCTTTTTCTATCCAAACCTTGAGAAATGAATACGTCATTTCTTGTGTTCCATCAAGTCATAGTTCATCCTTTTCAAATATTACAATAAATATTGTTCCTCCCTTCGCTCCATTTCCATTACAGAAACTTCTTCGCTACTATGGATTCTGCTAACTTCTCATAGTTCGTTGTTACTACTGTGTCGTCTATGAGATCTCACGGGATAAGTCCTAATACTTTCATCGTTTACTTGCAGAATTTACGCTTTGGGTTTACGGTTACCTTTTGGGTCTTCGCTATCTTTGGCTAGCTTGCCCACCTGTTACGCCTTGTATTCTGTTCCTGTTCGTCAAGCCACGATTTCGCTATTGCTTCCTCTCTCCTAGATGTCACCACCTAAAACTTGCAAGTCGCTATTAGATTCGTCGGTAACTACGCTCTGTAGGGATTTTCACCTCAGCATTAGAACATGCCCGTCATACCAAAAAAAATCGCCAAATGAATGGCGACTTTTTCTTAATATTTATTCTTATTTTCCAGCAAGTCTTTTGTATGTCTCGTATCTTTCTTTAGCAGCTTTTTCTGCTTCAGCATACAATTCATCAGCACTTTCTGGGAATGATCTCTTAAGTGATGAGTATCTTACTTCACCTTGGATAAATTCTTGGAAGGACTCAGATGGTTCTCTAGAATCTAGTTGGAATGGATTCTTTCCTTCGTCAGCTAGACGTGGGTCAAATCTCCATAAGTGCCAGTAACCAGCTTCAACAGCTTGTTTTTCTCTGTATTGTGATTTGCCCATACCCATTCTGATACCGTGGTTGATACATGGAGCATAGCAAATGATTAGAGATGGTCCATCATAGCTTTCAGCTTCTTTGATAGCTTTGATTGTTTGGTTTTGGTTAGCACCCATAGCAACTTGAGCTACATAGATATAACCATAAGTTGTCATCATTAGACCAAGGTCTTTTTTACGTACTTTCTTACCAGAAGCGGCAAATTGTGCTACTGCTGATAGTGGTGTTGCTTTAGATGATTGTCCACCTGTATTTGAGTATACTTCTGTATCAAATACTAGGATATTGATGTTTTCACCACTTGCTAATACGTGGTCTACTCCACCAAATCCGATGTCGTAGCTCCATCCGTCACCACCAAAGATCCACATAGATTTTTTGATCATGTAGTCTTTTAGGTTTAGAATTTTCTTAACTAGGTCAGATGCTTCTTCACCTTCAACTTTTTCATCTTGAAGTGTTAATATTTTAGCTGTTGCTTCTTTAGATTTTGCAACATCATCTTTTCCTTCAACCCACATTTTGAATGCTTCGTTAAATGGAGATTCAATACCTAGGTCTAGGAATTTGTTCATGTAGCTTTCTAGTAGGTGAGCATTTGATTCTGCTGCTAATTTCATACCATAACCGTATTCAGCTGCATCTTCAAATAGTGAGTTACCCCAAGCTGGACCCTTACCTGTTTCAAGGTTTTTGGTGTAAGACATAGCTGGTGCACTTGCTCCCCAGATTGATGAACATCCTGTAGCATTTGCAATGTACATTCTGTCACCAAATAGTTGAGTAACTAGTTTAGCATATGGTGTTTCACCACAACCTGCACAAGCGCCAGAGAATTGTAGTAATGGTTGTTTGAATTGACTACCTTTAAGTGTCATATCATCCATTACATCTTCTTTATATCCAACTTCTTCGTGAGCGTATGTCCAGTTGTCTTTTTGGTTTTCTACTTGTTCTTCGAATGGTTTCATTAGAAGAGCTTTTTGTGGAGCTGGACAGATATCAGCACAGTTACCACAACCTGTACAATCTAGTGGAGATACTTGAATTCTAAATTCATATTCATCCATACCCTTACCAATAGCTTTCTTTGTTTCAAAGCCTTCTGGTGCATTTGCTTTTTCGTCAGCTGTTACTAAGAATGGTCTGATTACAGCGTGTGGACAAACAAATGAACATTGGTTACATTGGATACAATTGTCTATTTGCCATTCTGGTACGTTTAGAGCTATACCACGTTTTTCGTATGCTGTTGTACCTGATGGGAATTCACCATTTTCAAGGTCTAAGTTTGTAAATGCAGAAACTGGTATTTGATCTTCTTTTTGTTCGATCATTGGTCTTAAGATGTTTTTAACAAATTCAGACATTTCTACTTCTTCTTTTTCAGGATCTTCTGCATTTGCCCAGATTTCTGGAACTTCTACTTTGTGAGCTGCTTCTAGTCCTGCATCAACTGCTGCATAGTTCATGTTAACTATGTCATCACCCTTATGACCATAAGATTTAACTATAGAGTCTTTTAAGTATCCAACTGCTTCTTCAATTGGAAGTACTTTTGATAGGTTGAAGAATGCTGATTGCATAATCATGTTTGTTCTTGAACCAAGTCCAATTTCCTGAGCAATGTGGCTTGCGTCAATGATGTAGAAATCAATGTTGTGTTCTACTATATATCTTTTGATTGATGCTGGCAAGTGTTGGTCAAGTTCCTCTTCGCTCCATACGCAGTTAAGTAGGAATGTACCACCATCTTTAAGTCCTGCTAAAAGATCATATTGGTGAACATATGCTTGTTTTGAACAAGAAATGAAGTCTGCTTCATCAAGTAAGTATGTTGATCTGATTGGATCTTTACCAAATCTTAAGTGAGATACTGTTAGACCACCTGATTTTTTAGAGTCGTAGTCAAAGTATCCTTGTGCATACATAGATGTGTTATCACCGATGATTTTGATAGCTTGTTTGTTAGCACCAACAGTACCGTCTGAACCGAATCCCCAGAATTTACATCTTGTTGTTCCTTCTTGACGTACTTTGAAATCATCTCTTTCTAGAGATGTGTTTGTAACATCATCTGTGATAGCCATTGTGAATTGATCTTTTGTATTTTCACTTCTTAGGTTATCAAATACTGCTTTAATATCAGCAGGAATTGTATCTTTACCAGCAAGACCATAAACTCCACCATAAATTTCTGGAGCATCTTCTATACCGTAGAATACTGATTTAACGTCTAGGTATAGTGGTTGGCCTTCAGCGCCTTTTTCTTTTGTTCTGTCAAGAACAGCGATTTTTTTAACTGTATTTGGAATAGCTTTTAGTAAATGTTCTTTAGAGAATGGTCTGTATAGGTGAACTTCTACTAAACCTACTTTATATCCGTCTTCTAGTAATACATCGATTGTTTCTCTAGCTGCTTGGTTGATTGAACCCATTGCAATGATAACTTCTTCAGCATCATCAGCACCATAGTAGTTAAATAGTCCATAGTTTGTTCCAAGTAAGTCGTTTACTTGATTCATGTAACCTTCTACAATGCCAATAATTTCTTCATATGCGTGGTTTGAAGCAACTGTTCTTTGGAAGAATGTGTTCTTTTCTGCTGTACCCATGTGTTTTGGTCTTTCTGGGTTAAGTGAATTATTTTTGAATGCATCAACAGCATCAAAGTCTACAAATTCTTTTAATGTATCGTAGTCCCAAACTTCAATTTTTGATACTTCGTGGCTTGTTCTAAATCCATCGAAGAAGTTAACAAATGGTAATCTACCTTTGATAGCAGCGGCGTGAGCTACTGGAGATAAGTCCATAACTTCTTGTACAGAGTTTGAGCAAAGCATTGCACAACCTGTTTGTCTAGCTGCCATAACGTCAGAATGGTCGCCATATATAGAAAGAGCTTGTGTTGCTACAGTTCTAGCTGCAACGTGGAATACACCTGGTAATCTTTCTCCAGCTATTTTGTACATATTTGGGATCATTAGTAATAATCCTTGGCTGGCTGTATATGTAGTAGTTAGTGCTCCAGCTGCAAGTGAACCGTGAACTGCTGCAGCAGCGCCTGCTTCAGATTGCATCTCTTTTACCATTACTTCTCTATCGAAAACATTCTTACGTCCATTAGCAGACCATACGTCTACTGCTTCTGGCATTGGTGAAGATGGAGTGATTGGGTAAATTGTTGCAACATCAGTAAATGCATATGATACGTGAGCTGCAGCGGTGTTACCATCCATAGTCTTCATCGCTCTATTAATTGTCATTAAGACCTCCTAAAAATAATATAAGCTATTATCGTTAACACTACTTTAAGTATAATGATATTTATATCAAATGTCAACAGTTTATCAAAAACAAGGTTTTATATTTTTTTAAATAATCTCCAAAAAAGCGACAATTTAAACCAAATCGTCGCTTTCATCTACTAATTCTTTGTGAAATATATTGTTTGTCATAGCCCTTGCTGCATTGTAGCCAAAATTTTTCTCTCTTTGGTTCATACAAGCAACCTCTACTATCATAGCAAGGTTCCTACCTGCCCTAACAGGCACAACTAAGTGTGGAATTTTGACATCCAACATTTTTATATAATTTTCGTCAAGGCCCAACCTATCGTACTCATAGTCTTCTTTCCATTGTTCTAGTTCGATGACTAGTTCAATTTGAGTAACTTTTTTAACAGAGCCTGTACCATACAATCGTCTAACATTTACAATTCCAAGTCCACGAATCTCCATGTAATGTCGAATATTATCAGGTGCTGAGCCCATAAGTTTATTATCAGTTGCAACTATATCTACCATATCATCAGCAACCAGCCTGTGGCCTCTATTTATCAAATCAAGGGCAGTTTCTGACTTACCCACTGAGGATTTACCCATTATAAGTACGCCAATACCAAATACTTCAAGAAGCTCTCCATGGACATTGCTTCTTGGAGATAATTGGTATTCTAGCTCATCTGACAAATCAGAAATCAATTTTGTAGTTTTAGCAGGAGATCTTAGGACTGTCTTATCATAATAATCAGCCAAATCCAGGATATCTTGATTTATATCAGCATCATATGAGAATATGCAAGCTGGTATTTTATAAGATAATATGCCCCTAAATCTCTCATACTGGAGCTTGCTATCAAGACTGGTAAGGTAGGTGTATTCTACAGAACCAATTATTTGAAGCCTCTTATATGGAAACTCTACAAGATATCCTGTTAATTGCAGACCAGGTCTATTTACATCAGCACTTGATAGGGATATATCATAGTAATCAGAAGACTGGTGTACAATCTCAAGACCTAAGCTTTCTACAATGCTGTGAAGTTTGACACTTCGCTCTTCGTTGGCATTTATAAGTTCTTTGACTATGACTTTGCTCTCATCGACCTCTTCAGCTACTTTATCAAAACTACTGTTGGTATATTCATTTATATTATTTTCTGTCAAAACATCTCCTATTACTAACCTTTTAGCCTAAAATACTTGTATATTTCCAAGGCTTGAGTTCTGCCAACTAAGGGAACTTCCATAAGTTCTTCTACACTAGCTTTTTTGATATTGGATATGGATTTGAAGTGCTTATATAAATTAGCACGAGTCTTCTCACCAACGCCTTTTATATTATCAAGCTCACTTTTTTTCATGGTGTTTTGCATAAGTTTCCTATGGTAGTTTATAGCAAAACGGTGAGCTTCTTCTTGGATTTCATAAATCAACTTATAAACAGGATCACGCCTATTTATATAAATCTCCTTACCCTCATAGATTATAGCACGAGTTGTATGCTTGTCGTCTTTGACAAGACCTGCAATGTTAATATTAAGTCCATACTTTTTTAATATTTCCTTTGCAGCAGAAACTTGACCCTTGCCCCCATCCATCAAAATCAGATCTGGCATCTTTCCAAAACCTGTTTTAGTGTTGTCATTTTCAATTTCTTTTAGGCCGTTTTTGAGGCGTCTATCTATAACTTCCTTTAGTGAACCATAGTCATCTGGACCTTCTATAGTTTTTATCTTAAACTTCCTGTATTCTTTCGGATTGGCAAGGCCATCTTCAAAAACAACCATAGATCCTACAGATTGGACACCAGAAGTATTTGATATATCATAAGCTTCTATCCTATAGATATCATCTATAGCAAGGATTTCTTTAAGCTGACTTAAACCTGCAGACTTCTTTCTTTCTTTTTTTTCTATGCGCTTTTCATATTTGATGCGCATATCATTGGCATTGTTCATAGCCATATTTAGCAAATCTTTTTTCTTACCAAGTTTTGGCTTGTGTATATATACTTTTCTTCCCTTTTTTTGGTTCAAAAACTCATTGATAGTTGGCAAATCATTTGGTTCTACTTCTATCAAGATTTCTTTTGGTACATACATTATATCAAGGTAAAACTGTTTCAAAAATGATGAATAAATTTCATCATCATTTTCCTTGTAATCATTTTTGATTATAAAGTGTTGCCTATCGACAATTTTTCCATTTCTCATCAAGAACACCTGCATTACTATGGCAGCAGAACCCTTGCTCATGGCAATAATATCCATATCTTCAGCTGACTGGTCCGTTACATTTTGCCTTTCAGATATTACAGATAAGGCCCTGTAATAGTCCCTGTACATACTTGCCATTTCAAAATTTAGCTTAGAACTTTCTTCATTCATCCTAGCTAAAACCCAGTCAGCAATCTTAGATGATTTATTTTCCAAAAACAATCTAACATCTGTAATTGCATCCATGTATCTAGTTTCATCTTCATTTTTGATACAAGGGGCATTACACTTTTTGATAAAGTAATTTAAGCATGGTCTTGGCAAGGTCTGACCCTTATCAAAGTCTAGATTACATGTCCTAAAGGGGTAATACAAATAGAATAAGTCTATGGCATCATTTACTGCATAGGCGTCTGGATATGGGCCAAAGTATAGGGCCTTGTCATTGTATATCTGCCTTACCTTTTGTATCCTCGGAAATTTCTCATTGGTAATTTTGATATATGGATATTGCTTATCATCCCTAAGGACAATGTTATATTTTGGCCTATTTTTCTTTATTAAGTTTGACTCTAAAACCAGAGCCTCCACTTCATTTTCTACTATGATATATTCAAAATGGTCAATATGGGAGACCATGGCAAGGACCTTGGCCCCCTTGTTTTTATTATTATCAAAGTATTGGCGAACTCTTTTTTTAAGCGATATGGCTTTACCGACATAGATGATTTCATCATCCTTATCCCTCATTATATAGACGCCAGGTAGGTCTGGAAGTTCTTTTAACTTGTCCTTAACTTGTTTGTTTGTCAAATTTCTTTGCAACTTTCTTTCAAGTATTCTAGGTCAGATCCTTCTAGGTGTGGACTTAAAACTTCTTGGCATTTCTTGTTGTAGTCATTGATCCAATCAATTTCTTCATTTGTTAACATTTCTGTTTTGATTGGTCTGGTATCTATAGGTACATAGGTTAGGTTTTCAAATTCTAAGAATTTGCCAAATTCATTTTCAAATGCTTTCTTAACTACAGCTTGGTTTTCGATTCTAATTCCATGGCTGTTTGCAATGTATAGGCCTGGTTCTACAGAAGTAAACATATTTTCTTTAAACTCAATGTCAGAGCCTTGGGCAATTCTTTGTGGTCCCTCATGTACTGTTAGTAGGTATCCTACCCCGTGTCCCGTTCCGTGGAAGAAATCCTTCCCTGCTTTCCATAGTGGATTTTTTGCGATAGCATCAAGTCTTTGTCCTGTAGTCTTGTTTTTGAATTTGCTCAAAAATAATGCAATATGTGATTTTAAAACTAGTGTATAGTCAATTTTTTCGTCTTCTTTGAGATTACCTAGGGCTATAGTTCTTGTAATATCTGTAGTTCCTTCTAGGTAATGAGCTCCAGAGTCTATCAAAATCATTCCTTCTTTGCTAATTGTTTTTGAGCCAATGTCTGATGGTGCATAGTGAACAATTGCTGCATTATCCTTATATCCAACAATAGATTCAAAAGAATCTTCAATGAAAGTTTCATTTTCACTTCTAAGTTCATGAAGTTTCTTGCTAGCCACATATTCGTTTAGTGTTCCTGTGCTTGCTCCAACCTCTAACCAGTTAAAGAATTTAACCAGAGTAACTCCATCGATAATGTAAGCTTCCTTTGTATTTTTTATCTCTGTTTCAGATTTAATAGCTTTCATATTTTCTGTAATATTTGTGCCAGTGGAGATCTTTACATTGGAATTAATTGAGTCGTAAATAGCAACATTACATCTTTCTGGATCTAGGAAAATCCTATTTTTCCCTGGGATATTTTTAAGTAATGTGAAAATATAATCGTATGAGTGGATTTTTATATTATTTTCATCAAGATAAGCCTTAACTTCATCATCAAGCTTGTTTTCATCTATGCATAGGTAAACTCTGTCTTTGCTAATCAAACAATATGATAAAACAACAGGATTGTAGTCTATATCATTTCCCCTAATATTTAGCAGCCAACAAATATCTTCAACTGCACCAATAAAATAGTAATCATAACCATTTGCATCCATGACATCACGAACTCTAGATATTTTTGTCTCTGCGCTATCACCAGCGTACTTTTCATCTAATAGCCAAACTTTATCCTCTGGCAAAGCTGGCCTATCATTCCAAAGTTTTGATATGTAGTCCACATCAGAAACCAAGGTCCTAGATCCCATTGATTCGCTTAGTTTTTTGTATTCTTTGACAGAAAATACATTGCCATTAAAGGCTATCTTGCCAAATTCACTAACTACTTCGTCTAAGTATTCTTCTAAAGTTGGGTAATTGTCATCAGCAATTTTCATAAGTTCAAATTCACTATTAGCTAATTCTTTATCAGCTTGCAAAAAATACCTTGAATCAGTCCAAAGTTTTGCCCCATCTGTTGTAACTACAGCAGTTCCAGCAGATCCAGTAAATCCAGATATGAATTCCCTATCCTTATATGAATCACCCAAGTATTCTGATTGGTGAGGATCAGAAGTTGGGATAATGTAAGCTTCAATTTTTCTATCATTCATCAATTTTCTTAAAGATTCTATACGTTGATTGATATCCATAAATACTCCTTTAAACTCCTTATCTTAAAGTTTATATTTCTATCATATAAACTTATTTATAGGATAACTATACTTAATATGACCTCCTTTTCCTAGCATATTACTTGATTGATTTTTGCTACAAATCAATTATAATATTAACATCGTGTAAATAAGAAAATTGAGGTGATTTAGTATATGAAACTTGGAATCGTAGGTTTGCCAAACGTTGGGAAATCAACTTTATTTAATGCTATTACTAAGGCAGGGGCTTTGGTTGCAAATTACCCTTTTGCTACTATAGATCCAAATGTTGGCCTTGTAAATGTTCCTGACCCAAGACTTGAAGTTTTGTCCGATATGAACAATTCAAAAAAAATCGTACCAGCTGTTATAGAATTTTATGATATAGCAGGACTTGTAAGAGGAGCAAGCAAGGGCGAGGGACTTGGTAATCAATTTTTGTCAAATATCAGAGAAACAGATGCTATCGTAGAAGTATTAAGATGTTTTGATGACCCAAATGTGACCCACGTTGATGGATCTGTTGATCCAATCCGCGATATAGAAACTATAAATCTAGAACTTATCTATGCTGACTTTGAAATGGTTGATAAGGTCCTAGAAAAACGTAGAAAAGTAGCCAGAAATGATAAAGAAGTTGCTAGAGAAGTTGAGGTCTTAGAAAAAGTTCATAGCGTACTGGAAGAAGGAAAGTCTGCTAGAACCTTAAGCTTAACTGATGATGAGAAAAAACTTCTTAGGGCCTACCAACTCTTATCAAATAAGCCAATAATATATGTATGCAATGTCAACGAAGAAGACGCTGCAGATGACGGTAAGTCCAACCCTTATGTAGAAAAAGTTCGCAACTTTGCCAAGGGAGAAAACGCAGAAGTAACTATAGTATCTGCCAAAATCGAGTATGAAATTTCTGAACTAGAAAAGGAAGAGGAGAAAAAAGACTTCCTAGAAATGCTTGGTCTTGAAGAATCTGGACTTGATAAGGTAATACGTGATTCTTATAGAACTCTAAACCTGATCTCATTCTTAACAACAGGTGAAATGGAAACTAGGGCTTGGACTATAAAAAATGGTACAAAAGCAGTAGATGCCGCTGGCAAAATCCATTCAGATATTTCTAGAGGATTTATTAAAGCAGAAATCGTATCATATGATGAATTAGTAGACTCTGGTTCCCTACTAAATGCCAAGGAAAAAGGTCTATTGAGGATGGAAGGCAAGGATTACATCATGAAAGACGGCGATGTAGTAAACTTCCGCTTTAATGTTTAGGATGTAAAATGAAGAAACAAGGAAAATTAATAGTTCATACCGGTTCGATGTTCTCAGGCAAAACTACTTCTCTATGGCGTGAGCTTTATAGGATGAAGATAGCAAATTACAAAATAGCAGCCTTTAAACCAGCAGTTGATGACAGAGATGATGAAAGAAAAATAGTTAGTCATGACAATCTAGAACTAGATGCAATAAAGGTGGAAGATTTAAATGATATTTTCGACTATGCAACAAACCACGAACTTGATGCAATTGGCATCGATGAAGTTCAATTTTTCCCAAATGATCCTACAGAAGTTATAGATATTTTTAACAAGCTAATGGATAAAAATATAACCATAGTAGTATCAGGACTAGATATGGACTTTAAGACTAGACCATTTGAGATTATAAAAGAAATCATGCCTATAGCTGATGAGCTAACCAAACACCATGCCATCTGTGCATCATGTGGTGAAGATGCTTGGGCATCTTATAGGAAGTCTGCTGATGAATCTAGGATTCAAATAGGATCCAAAGATAAGTACGAGCCCCTATGCAGAGAATGTTACAATCAAAAAATGAGCGAAAGAGAAAAAACCAAAAACCAAATTTCACTAGAAGAATTAGACAATTAACTCTATTCTTCTTTTTTTGTCAAAAGTATTTAATATAGGATAATTAATCATTAATATAGACCAATGATTATAAAGCCAAGAAAAAAGCCTTAAAGTTTTTAGCTTTAGGGCTTTTACATATTCAACAGTTTTATATTATCATTTACAAAATCATCATCAAAGATATTTAAATAGGTCTCCATATACTCGTCTATACCGGCATCTTTTGTGGTTGCCATAAGTTCCATCTCTATGCCAAAATAATCGACTTGAGTATCTAGAATTTTGAAGCCATTTTTGATATAAAAGGCCTTTCGTCTATTTCTCAAACTATAGTCATCTGCGTCCTTAAACTTAGTAGACTCAATTTCAATCATCAAATCATCATATTTTTCCTTTAATAACTTTAAGGACTTGCTACCATAGCCCATACCTCTTAATCCTGGGTCAATGGCAAAGTATGAAAGCAAGTGAATATTTTCATTTAAGTAAATTACTGCAAATCCAACATTTTTATTATTATGATTAATAAGGTCTATTTCTATAAAACCCTGATTATACAGTTCATAGAGATCAGAAGTGTCTATGCGTTCATCTTCTGGAAATGCAGAAAAATATAAATTTTCAAAAAATTCTTTATTCTTTTGACTGGGAGTATTTATTAAGTCCATGATGCCACCCATTAAAATTTATATGATTTAATAAAGTTTATATCTTCCTCAGTCAAGGCATATTTGCTCTGGTCAGTGATTACTTCAGGACCATCTTCGTGAATTATTAGTTGGTGTTCAAATTGACAAACATTTGAGCCATCGCGAGTCTTGGCAACCCAACCATTGTCCTCTAGTTCCATTGGCCAATTTCCACTAGCTATCATAGGTTCTATAGTAAAGACCATGCCAGCTTGAATACGTGGACCTCTGTGAGCCTTGCCATAGTGAGGAACTTGTGGATCTTCGTGCATTTCTTTGCCTATACCGTGGCCTATAAAATCACGTATTACTGAAAAATCATTTTCTACTTCGCAGTATTCTTGGATAGCATGGCCAATATCACCTATCCTATTGCCAACTACAGCAGCTTTTACCCCACGATTTAAGGCTTCTAGTGTCACATCCATTAGTTTTTGATCTCTGTCTGCCAAATCTCCAACTTTGTATGACCAGCAAGAATCAGCAAGTCCTCCGTCAAGGTCAACTACATTGTCAATTGACACTATATCCCCTTCTTTTAAGACATAATCGCTTGGAAAACCGTGACAGATCTCATCATTTACTGATATGCAAAGGGTATATGGAAAGCCACTATAACCAAGTTGAGCTGGTATTGCTTTTTTGTGGTCAACTATAAATTTGTTGGCAAAGTCATCTAGGGACTTTGTAGTCATTCCTGGCCTTATAACTTCTCTAAGCGCTAGATGAGTTTGGCATAAAATCTCTGCTGCCTTTCTCATCTTTTCAAAATCTTTTTCTGTATATAATCTTATCATTCTAACCTCTCAATAAAAAAAGGCGCCTAAGCGCCATATCTTACATTTTTGTCATTCCGATATATGTGTATTTATCATTTCCTATTTTCGGATCAACTTCAAATCCTAATGGCATAGCATATGCTTTGCTTAATTCATCTATATAATACATCATTATACCTGCATCTATTAAATTTTCATATCCATTGTAATCTTCTATATATAGACGCATTTCATCATCTACTATCAAAAATCTCCATGGTTGACGGTTATTGGTTGATGGTGCAAATTTTGCGTAGTCAAATATATGACCTAATCCCCTATATTTGAGATCCTCATCTGTAGCAGGTGTATCAAAATCACCTAAAAATACCAAGTCTTCTGTAGCGCCTCTGTCAAAATAACTATGTTCATGAGCCTCATCATCTAAAGGATAGCCAACAGCAAGCAATATATTTATATCTCCTTCTGAATAGCTAAATGCAGTTTGTTTTACTAGTTCATCCACTTCACTTACTGTAATCCAGCAAGTTCCCAAACCAAGCTTAGAAAGTTCTGTAATGATAGCCTCTGCTCCATAAGCTCCCTTGACTATGGTCGCTGGATCGTTGTTACGTGCATCAATAGCAATATAAGCTGGTGCCTTTATCATAACACCCCTATAGCCTGCAACTCCATCAAGAGCCTTGTATACAGATTCTCCATCTGTATTTAGTAGGAAAGCTAGGTTTTCTTTGCCTAATTTTTCTGCTTGAGCATCTACGATCTCATAGATTTTTTTGCTAATATCTTCGGCCAATTTTTCATTCTTATAATCTCTAGTAGAAATCCTATATTTCAAAAAATTTTTGGTTTCCATTCTTATCCCCCCGTGTATGTATTCTATAATCATCATACCATATTTTTATGAATTTTTATATGGTATGATAAAGATATGATACTTACAGACAAACAAATTTTAGCAAAAAATCACAAAAATGGCCCTTGTATGGTCCTAGCAGTACCTGGAGCAGGAAAGACAACCATGCTTTTGGAGAGAATTGATGAACTTTCCAAAGAAATTAATCCAGAAAAAATCCTATCTCTAACTTTTTCCAGAACCCAGGCTATGGATATGAAAAAAAGATTTGAAAGAAAAGAAGACATAGACTACAAAACAAACTTTATGACTATCCATGCTTTTTGCTACCTGGTAATTAGAAATTATTACAAAAGTCAAAATCGCAGGCTAAAAATTTTGGAAAGTGATGATAGCTACAACAAGTACAATCTCATACAAAAAATATATTTTGACATAAATAATCGCACTATGAGCAATGAAGATCTAAAAAGCTTTTTTTCCTATGTGGGTCACATGAGAAATTCCTTATCTGACATATCCTATCTTACAAAATCTGATATCAAAAATATAGAAAAAATTTATAGGATATATGAAAATTTCAAAAAAGAAAATTTTTATATAGATTTTGATGATATGCAGACCTTAGCTTATAGACTCTTATCCGAAGATCGTCGTTTATTGAGATCTGTTAAAAACAAATATAAGTACATACAACTAGACGAGGGACAAGATACTTCTATCTTGCAATTTAAAATTCTTGAAAAAATAGTTTTTCCAGAAAACAATCTCATGGTAGTAGCTGATGATGACCAGTCTATATACGGCTTCAGGGCTGCAAATCCTGAGTATCTATTAAATTTCACAAATGTCTTTAAAGATGCAAAGATTATTACCATGAATGAAAATCACAGGTCTTCTACTCAAATAGTAAATGTTAGCGATAGCTTCATAAAGCTTAATAAAAATAGGTATGAAAAAAATATATTTACTAAAAACCCTCAAAAAAATAAGGTAAATCTAGTATACAGAAAAGATTCATATGATGCCTACAAATACATAATAAATCACATAGAAGATGGCAAAACAAATGCTATTTTATATAGGAACAACATTTCTTCTCTAAATCTTGTGAGTTTTCTCATGGAAGATAAGATCAAATTTGCTATAAATAGTGGATCTTATGATTTTTTTGACTCTATAATCATCAAAGATATGGAAAAAATAATTTATTTTTCAGAACATCCGGACGACGTCGAAGTTTTTTATGATATTTATTACAAAATCAAAACTTACTTAACAAAAGAAGAAGTGAGGAAATTAGAATATAAACCTATTAATTCTAGTATATTTGATCATCTATATGAAATAGTCGATGATGAAAAAGCCTACAATCTCATGGCTAAAGAAAAGCAAATAAAACACATTAGAAGGCTAACTATAGATCGCAAAATCTCATATATTTATTCCTATATGGGCTATAAGGATTACATCAAAATGTTCTCTAGTAAGTACAAGGAAGTTATTTTTAACAAGGACTTATATCTCGAAAGTATAATCAATTTTACTAAGGGACTAAAAACTATTGATGAATTTTATGATAAGGTTATAGCTTACAAGAATTATGTAAATACAAACAAAAATGCCAATATAATCCTATCAACCATCCACAAGTCCAAGGGTCTAGAATACGACAATGTTTTTATAGTAGATCTAGTCAAGAATGAGTTCCCCATGATAGTTTACCAAGATGATAAGGAAAATGAGCTTGAAGAAGAACGTAGAATCTTTTATGTAGCTATGACTAGGGCCAGAGAAAATCTTCACTTAGTAAGCATCAAAAATCGCTTTGGAATCAAGGTTGAGCCTTCTCCTTTCTACCTATATATTAAAAATCAATAACTTGGGTAAGTATATAAGGAGCCGATTTAAGAAACAAAGGAGATAAATATGAAAAAAATAGCAGTACTAATTGAAAATAATTTTGAAGAAAGTGAATTGCTTTATCCATACCATAGATTTAGAGAAGATTTTGAAGTCGACCTAGTAGGAACAGAAGCAGATAGCGAATATGTAGGCAAGTCTGGTGGATTAAAAGTAAAATCAGATTTAGCAAGTAAAGATGTAAAAGCTAGTGACTACGATGCTGTCTACATCCCAGGTGGTTATTCTCCAGATTCCATGAGAAAATGTGAAGCCACAGTAAAATTTGTAAAAGAAATGCACGAAGCTGGAAAACTTGTTGGTGCAGTTTGCCACGGTCCATGGGTTCTAGTAGAGGCAGATATCCTAAAAGGAGTAAAAGCAACATCAGTTAAAACTATTAGTACAGATGTGAAAAATGCTGGTGCAAACTGGGTTGATGAAGAAACTGTAGTCGACCAAAATATTATAACAGCAAGAACACCAAAAGACTTGCCAGTTCAAATCAAATCTTTTGTAGAAGAACTTAACAAATAAAATTTTGGACCTGCTTCACCAGGTCCTTTTTTATCTCTTCATATTTCTTTTTCCAAAATTATTTTATAATATTGTGCACTATATAATTGCCACTTTTCATTAGGAACAGGAATTATTTGAACTAGTCTGTAGCCCTCAGATGCTTTCTCCTTTATGATTTTTTCACATTCTTTGATATTATTATCCTTAGTTTCCTTTAGTCCATTTGAAATTTTAACATCGACAAATTCATAGGAGTACATATGGCCTCCAAATATAATAATATATTATATATTATAACATATCGAATTAACTTCGTGCTATAATATTACTATGAAAAGAAATTATTTTATAGACAAATTGCGTGGATTTACCATTGTATCTATGGTATTATTCCACCTTATGTATAACATCAACTACTACTGGCAAGTTTCTTGGTATGACGGGACCCTTATAAATAAGATATGGCAAATGTCTATCGCCACATCTTTTTTTACTATTTCTGGCCTTACATCCAATTTTTTAAGTCCAAGCAAAAATATCAAAAGAGGCATGGTCACTTCAATTATAGGATTTGCTATAAGCCTAGTAACCTACCTCTTTGCGCGAGAACAGTTAATAATCTGGGGAGTCCTAAATGGACTTGGGGCTTGTATGATAATAACAGGGCTTTTGCAAAAATATATTAAGATCAATCCTAAGTTATTTTTTGTATTTTTCTTATTATTTATCATAACATACAATGTGCCAAGAGGATCCTTGTATGATATTGATTTTATCAAGAATTTATATGATAAGAACCTATTTATCCTAGGTTTTCCAGGAGAAATTTTTACTTCTAGTGATTATTTCCCTATAATTCCTTGGCTTTTTATATTTATAGGAGGATATTTGCTTGGAAAATTTATTAGAATTAAAGATAAATCTTCAAAAGCTAATGACTCATTATTAGCAAAAATCGGCCGCCATTCTATGGAAATTTACCTGGCCCATCAGATAATTCTTTATCCTCTTGTGACGCTTATCTATAATTTGGCACAAAAATAAGGCTTAAGCAAATGCTTTCGCCTTATTTTACATTTATTGTATAATGTTCTGCTATTTCTGGGTTGATATTTAAAATATCTTCGATTGATTTTTTGCTTTGTTTATAAGCTTCATCCAACAAGCCCTTGTCAATAGCTTCCTTTTCTACCTTTGCTTCTTCTTCTTTTCTAAAATTAGAATAATCTTCTATCTCCAAGGGATTAAAGATTGAATTCTTCTCATCATAGAACATTACAGAATTCTCATCAATATCGTG
Organism: Anaerococcus urinomassiliensis; assembly: GCF_900128425.1. Taxonomy (NCBI): domain Bacteria; kingdom Bacillati; phylum Bacillota; class Tissierellia; order Tissierellales; family Peptoniphilaceae; genus Anaerococcus; species Anaerococcus urinomassiliensis. The sequence goes on along the minus strand of NZ_LT635782.1, from coordinate 463,409 downwards.
ACTTAAAATCTTGGATTTTGGTAGACTAACACTTATTGTTTTATATTCGTTGTTGACATCTATCTTTGCCTTATCCAGGTCTACACCAGCGTGAATTACTCCTTCGTAAGTATACAAAAAACTTTTTGTTGTAAATGGTAATTTGAAACCTTGAAATTCTTGGCTATTTTCAAAAGACGCAATATTTTTGTAGTGGTATTTGAGTGTAGTGAGCTCCTTGGCTTCTTTGAGCGAAGATTCAACAGTTTCAGAACTAATAAGAGTTTCTTCCTTTGGAACAAAGTTGTTTTTGACATAGATGCTACCACCAATTAAGATTATAGCTATTATAAGGCCACCTATAAGACCTTGTTTGAGTCCTCTTTTTTCTTTTTTATTCATTTATTATCATTCCTTTTCTCATATTTCAAATATAATATACTATATTTTTCAAGAAATCAAATTTAAATTTATTATTTCTTAAATCTAGCTTTCGCGTAATTTATTGGAATGCCCCTATCTCTCCATTTTCTTTCATACTCTGTTACAATAGAGTCTTCTTCAGCTAAATCATACTCGTATTCCAAAATCTCCATATCAAAATCTTCAAAATATTTTAACGAATCGTCAAAAAATGGCCTATCATCTGTTTTTTGTTCGACAACACCACAAGGAATCATAATCTTCTTATATATCTCTAAAAATCTAGGATGGCTTAATCTTCTCTTGTGATGCCTATTCTTTGGCCATGGGGTAGAAAAGTTTATGTAGATTCGATCAATCTCACCACAAGCAAAAGCTTCTTCCAAGTCTTCTGCATAGTCAACAAGGCCAATCACATTTGTTAGCCCTTCTTCCTCGATTTTCCTACTAGCAATTACAAAAGCATTGGTGTTCATTTCCAAAGCTATGAAATTGATATCTGGGTTTCTTTTTGCCATTTCAATGATAAAATCTCCCTTACCAGCTCCTATTTCAAGGTATATAGGATTGTCGTTGGCAAAAACACTAGCCCATTTTCCCCTCATATCTTTGGGGTAAAAATATATATTATCATTTTCCTTCATCTCAGGAATTGCATTTGGTTTAAATCTCAATCTCATAAAATACTCCTTAAAAAAACTGGCAATTTTACTCGCCAGTGGTCTTACTTATCTTACTATTTTTATTTGTTTTATCAATAATTGTTCCTATAGCAAAGCCTATAGCTGCTGGTATTATCCAGGCAAATCCTAGGTCAAATCCAGGCAGAAAATTTTCTGGAAACTTTAGTATATTTACTACTAAATCTGTTTTTGAAAATGGGCTTGCCTTTAGCAAGTCAAAAAAAGCAGCAAAGCCCGTAAAAATTATTGTCCATTTATAAACTATTTCGTTTTTGCCTATTTTTACTGATAGCATTGATAGAATTATCAAAACTATAGACAAAGGATACAAAAATAGCAAGACTGGAAGTGATAAGCTTATTATCGTTTCAAGGCCAAGATTTGCAATAGCAAAAGAGATTATTGCAAATATGTAGCAGTATTTTTCATAGGATATATCAAAGCTTAACATTTCACTAAACATTTCAGAGCAGGCTGATATAAGTCCTATTGATGTCTTTAGGCAAGCAACTATAACAATTAGAGAAAGTAGGATATGGCCCACAGCTCCTAGATAGTACTTACTTATATTCGCAAGAATTATCGCTCCATTGGCAACAGGTTCCATGATATTAGTTGAAGCAGCTCCAAGCAAGGCCAAGGACACATAAACAAGTCCCATAGCCAATAAACATATGGTTCCTGCCTTTAGTGTTTGCTTAGCTATATTTTGTGGATCTTTTAGGCCAAAAGATTTGATAACTCCTATTATTATAACAGCAAAGGCAAGGGAAGCCGGAGCGTCTAAAGTGTTATAGCCATCAATCACGCCCTTCAAAAAAGGTGCACTAACATAATTATCAGTTGGTTTGATTGCACCAATTGGCCCCATCGGCTTAAATATCCCCAGTAAAACTAGTATTCCCAACAATACTAAAAACATAGGTGTCAGATATTTGCCAATAGTATCAATTAATTTCCCTTTATTTAGGGCAAAGTGCAAGGCTAGGGCAAAAAATATCAATGAAAATATAAATAATCCCAATCTTTGATTTATGGGAAATGATGCAAATGATACTTCATAGGAAACTGTAGATGTACGTGGTATTGCAAATCCTGGCCCTATGGTTAAATATAGCAATATTGTGAAAAAATATGCAAATTTCTTTCCACCTGGTCTTGCTATATCAAATAGTGACTGACTATCAGACATAGCTGCAGCCACAACTCCAAGTATTGGAAGTCCAACACCAGATAGTAAGAATCCCAAAGTGACAGGTCCTATATTATAACCAGCATCTTGGCCCATTTTTAGTGGGAATATCAAGTTCCCTGCCCCAAAGAATAAGCCAAATAAAAGCGATCCTATAAGTAGGGTTTGTTTAAAATTTAAAGTTTTTTTCATAGTATCCTTCTTTCATAATGAATAATTATATCATAAAATGAATGATAATACCATATATGGACTATAAAAATTTTTCTATTAACCTAGCTAGCTGATCAAAAGTTTTAACTTCCAAGTCAGTGAATCGATTCTTTTCTGGACTATCTAAGTCTAGGACTCCATATACTTTGCCATCTCTAAATAAGGGTATAACAAGTTCGCTTTCTGATGCACTATCACAAGCTATGTGGTCAGCAAATTCGTGGACATCATCAACTTTTGTGATTTTCTTGTCATTAAAGGCCTTGGCACACACTCCCTTATCTAAGCTTAGCCTAGTGCAAGCAGGCAATCCTTGAAAAGGTCCTAAGACCAACTGTCCATCTTTGAGCAAATAAAAGCCTGCCCAATTGAGCTTTCTAGTACAAGACATAATAAAGGCAGAAATATTGCTCATAAGTGCCAGTGGATCCTTCTCATCGTCTACTTGTATTTTGACAAAATTTAAAAACTCGGACATGCGAGCTTTATCATCCATCTTGTCCATGCCTTTTAAGGTAAAAGTCATCTCATCTCCTACAATCTTTCGATGTATTTTTTTACATCAGGGCCAACATAAATTTCCCCATCATCTGTAAATAATATAGGTCTTTTGACAAGCATGCCATCTTTTGCAAGAAGTTCGTAAGCCTGATCATTTGTAAGATTTGGCAATTTATCTTTTATATTTTCTTCCCTGTAGATTTTGCCAGAAGTATTGAAAAATCTCTTGATTGGAAGTCCAGTCTTTTCGTGCCATTGTTTTAGTTCGGCCGCTGTTGGATTATCTTCCTTGATATCCCTATATTCATAGGAAACATTTTTTTCTTCTAACATTTTTTCAACACCCTTGCATGTTGTACATCTCTTATAACAAATTAATTTCATAATTTTACCTCCATCTTATAATATAAGATACCCTATCTATGTTTTATTCTATTGATCATAAATGCAAAACTTCCTCCCATGTACTATAATAATATAAAGGAGTGTATATGAAATTTATTTTTAATGATAGTAAGAACAACTTAGTAATATTTGTCTTTAAGAATGAATCTACTAATCCATTTTTTGGTGGATCAAATGGTTCAGTTTTGCCACTTATCGGGGAAGAAACAATTCTTCTAGGTCTTGGTGATAAGGATAAGTTTTCTAAGGAAAATTTCAAAGAAGCTGTTTATAAACTAGGAAGATTTTTGGCAGATAAGGATATCAATGAGGTTTCTTTTGAGAAATCTGACCTAAATCTAGAGGAAAAAGATTATGTCCTTGGACTTGTAGAAGCTTTACAAGTTTCAACATATAATTTTGACCATTATAAGAGCCAAAAATGCGCGAATAATCTTGAAAGCATAAATCTACCAGCTAGTTTAAAATCATACGAAAATGATGTCAAAGAACTTTTGGACACATTATTCGGTCAATTCTTAGCCCGTGATCTCATTAACCTACGTTCAAATGACATCTATCCAGAAACACTAGCAAAATACGCCAATGATGAACTTAGCGACCTTGGTGTTGATGTAAAAATTTATGAAGAAGAACAAATCCGTCAGATGGGACTTACAGCCTATCTTGAAGTTGCCAAGGGATCGTCTAACAAGCCTCGCTTTATAGTAATGGAATACTTACACGGAGATAATAAACCACTAGTATATGTAGGCAAAGGTCTTACCTATGACTCAGGTGGATACTCTATCAAAACAAGCGAGGGAATGAAAACTATGAACTCTGATATGGGTGGATCTGCCACTGTTATCGGTGCTATGAAAGCTATAGCGAAAAACAAGCTAAAGGTAAATGTAGTTGCTATAGTAGCAGCCTGTGAAAATAGCATATCTGGAGGAGCTTACAAACCTGGTGATGTTATAAAGGCAAGAAATGGCATGACAATTGAAGTAGACAATACCGATGCTGAAGGTCGTATCACCCTCGCAGATGCAGTAAATTATGGTGTTACAGAATACAAACCAGCACTTATCGTAGACCTTGCAACCCTCACTGGAGCAGTTCTAGTAGCCCTTGGAGAAACCTACACCGGTGCTGTTACCAACAACCAAGAAGCTTTTGAAAAAGTTATGGAAGCTTCAAAAGAATCTGACGAAAAGATTTGGCAACTTCCAAATGATGACTTCCTAAGAACCTACAACGATTCAAAAGTCGCTGACATCAAAAACTCTGGTGGCAGATACGGTGGTTCAATCACAGCTGGCCAATTCGTAGGAGCCTTTGTTGAAGACTATCCATGGGTTCACCTAGACATAGCAGGAACAGCCTACCTATCAAAATCTCAAGGATTAAACGAAGTTGGTGGTACAGGAGTCCACGTCAAAACTCTTTACCATCTAGCAAAATCATATAGTAAATAAGTAAAGAGGGGCTGTTGCAAATTGATAGATATCTAACGTTCCATCATTGGAGTGCACTCCCAGAAAGTTTGAGGTTTAGCCCGCCGGCTCAGGGAGGCCAAACTTTCTGGGAGGGTGCTCGAATGATATAGGAACGATTTATCTATTTTGCAACAGCCCCCTTTTTATTTGTATCATATTATAATTCTTTTATGTTTGTACAAAGTATAAAACATAGTTTATCATTTATTGGCTAGCTTTCAAAACCATAGTAAATATAGATCCACTTGGTATATTATCCGTTACACTTATTTCGCCACCATGGGCCTTAACTATAATCCTACAAAGATATAAGCCTAGACCTATACTCCTCTTGCTATCGATGATTTTGTTATTAGCCGAATAGAATTTTTGGAATATTTTTTTCTTATCGGTATCCTCAATTCCTTTTCCATCATCTGCCACTTGGATTATGACTTTGTTTGCATGTTGGTAGGCTCTTATATTGATACTTGACCCTTCAAAAGTATATTTTATAGCATTGTCTACAAGGTTTATGATGACTTGTATTATTAACCTCACATCCATATCAGCCATTAGGTAGTCATCATCTATATCAACAGTTATATTGTGATTTTTTTTATCTCTGCTTACATGCTTTAGGGCCTCTTCTATGACTTCTTCAACCATTTGTGGCTCTATTTTTAGTTTGCTTTTACCTTCTTCAACTCTAGTTACTGAAAGTAAATTTTCTATAAGATTCAGTAGCCACTGGGAATCATCATAAATATCTCTATATAGCCCTAATTTCATTGTTTCTGTCAAGTTTTCCGAATTATTAAGTAGTATATCAGAATTACCATAAATAGTAGTTAGGGGTGTTCTTAAGTCATGGGAGATTGATCTTAAAAGATTTGTTTTCAATTGCTCATCTTTTATTCTCAAATTAGCTTCGTTTTTATCTTTTAAAATTTTTTCTTTCTCTAAAGCCAAAGACATATCTCCAAGGATAGCTAGTAAAATTTTATTTTCTACGGAATCCAGCCTATCTTTACCCAAATGTATACCTATAACCCCATACACGCTTGTATTAAATCTGATTGCATAATATAAGTACTTGGCATCTGGCAAATATTCTGTGCCAGCACCTGCACTTTTGTTTTTGGCAAATACCCACTTTACTATTTCTAATTCTTTGAGAAATTCTTTATGAACATCCCTAAGGTCATCATTGAATATTAGTGGATCCTGAATTTTCCCATCTACTATATCGTAATAAACTATATTTCTATTTAGTAGGTTTGATAATTGATTACAGCCTGTTTCTATGATTTCGTATTTGGATATTTTAGTCTGTAAAAGTTGATTCGTTTCTAACAAAAGCTTTGTTATATATATCATATTTGATGAATTCTTTGCATTTTTTCTTATCTGGCTTGCTAGCTTACTTGTCAAAGATGATACTATTAATAAGACTAAAAAAGTAATAATATATTCAGGATTATATACTGATAAACTTAAAGTTGGCTGAGTAAAACAATAATTGAAGGCTAATACGCATATTACAGATGAAATAAAACTCACTAATTCATCATAAGTTACAAGGGCAATAAAAAAAACACCTAGTATATAGATCATTATTATATTTGCATCACTGTAGCCAAAATTATAAAATATATAACCTATTAGAGTGCTGATTGCTAGTATTATAAAAGCAATTAACAAATCTTTCGATATATTTTTGTTTTCTTTAAACCCATAAGTTTTGACCTTATCATTTATTGGAACAGCGTAAATATCAATTCTGTCAGATTTTTTTACCACTTGATCATATATGCTGGTATTTAAAGCTAATAGATTAAAATCATTTCGGTTTTTTCCTATTACAATTTTTTTTACTTTATATAGTTTTGCAAAGTTTACTATTTGGCTTGCTATATCGTCATCATATATAATCTCAACCATGGCCCCCATGTTTTCCGCTAGACTTAAATTGTCTTGTAGGTAGTCATTGTCCTTTTTTTCCTGAAACTTATCTCTATCAGATACATATAGAGCAATTAGTTTAGCTTTTTCATTTTTGGCTATCTCATTGGCTTCTTTTATTACCTGACTATTAGATTGGGATTCAGAGATACAAACTAATACCAAATCTCTATCAATTAGATCCATTTATTTCATCTTCCCCTGATTTATTGATTCTAATCATCTTGTAGCCAACTCCAACATGAGTTTGGATATACTTATCGTCGGTTAATTTTTCTATCTTTTTTCTAAGAGATGTCATATATACTCTCAAAGAAGAAAGATCAGATTCAAGGTAATTGACCCAAATATTTTTTAGGATATATTGATGTGTGAGAACCTTGCCAACATTTTCTGCTAATAAACATAATAAGCTATATTCTATTGGCATTAAATGTATTTCTTCACCTTTAATAAATACGCTTCTCGAAGGATAATCTATTCTTATATCTCCATTTTCAAATGAAATTTTGTCTTCAACACTATTATTCTCAGCATAATTTATTCTTCTTAAGGTTGACCTAACTCTTGCAAGAAGTTCGTCAACATTAAATGGTTTGGTTAAAAAATCATCTGCCCCTGCATCCAAGGCTTCTATTTTATCTTCATCATTGGTCCTAGCGCTAATTACTATAATTGGAGTAGTCGAAAAATCTCTGAATTTTTTTATTATTTCTATTCCATCAATGTCAGGCAAGCCCAAGTCAATAAAAACTATGTCATATTTATTTGAAGTCATTAGCTGTAGAGCATTTTTACCATCAATCGCTAGGTCATATTCATAATCATTTATTTGTAATGCTGTCGATATCAAGTTTCTCACAGCTCTGTCATCTTCTACAACTAATATCTTTATATTTTCATTCATATTTACTTACCTTCTTAAAGTATACTTTGTGAAAAAATGAATTTAGGCCCCAAGATATAATCTCATGAGGCCTTTATCAATTTTGTACTATTTATTTTTTCGTTTCACTGATTAAATCTATATTTAGTTCCAATACATTTACTCTTTGTTCACCAAAGATTCCCAATGTTTTTTCTTTTGTGTTTTTCTTGATTAATTGTTCTATACTTTCCTTAGAAAGTCCAGTATTTTTTGCTATCCTATCAACTTGTAACTCGGCTGCTTTTAAGGAAATATGAGGATCAAGCCCTGAAGCAGATTGACTGATGATATCTTCTGGAATATCCTCTTTTGATACAGTTGGGTTTTCTTTCAAAAACTTATCAACGTCCTTATCAATTCTCTTTTTTAAATCAGGATTACTTACCGCGAAGTTTTCACTACCAGAGGCTAGCGACCCAGCTTTTCCTTCATATACATTGTAGTTGACAGCTGATGGTCTGCCATGAAATAATTTAGGATCGGTAAAATCTTGGCCTATTAATTCAGATCCAACTACTTCATTATCTACTTTTATTAAACTACCATTTGCTTGTTTTGGGAAGATTAATTGAGCTATTCCCGTCATAAGAAGTGGATAAATTATTCCACATACTATAAATGCAAATATTGTTAAATAAAATGCACTTTTATATTTTTTTATCAATTTCATTTAATCTCCTTCATATTCCTAATACGCCAAGTAATGGAAATACTATTATATCTATTAGTTTTATACCAATAAATGGACAAATCACTCCACCAAATCCATAAATCAACATATTCTTGCCTAGCATCTTTGATGCTGACATTGGTTCATATTTTACACCCTTCATTGCTAAAGGTATTAAACAAGGGATGATGATTGCATTAAATATCAGTGCTGAAATAATAGCACTAGATGGGCTGTGCAATGACATTATATTTAAAACCTTCATTTGAGGAATAGCCAATGTGAAGATAGCTGGAATTATTGCGAAGTACTTAGCTATATCATTGGCAATAGAAAATGTAGTCAATGAACCTCTTGTTATAAGTAATTGCTTGCCTATTTCTATAACTTCCAATATTTTGGTTGGATCAGAATCTAGGTCAACCATGTTGGCTGCTTCTTTAGCTGAACTTGTACCAGAATTCATTGCAATACCGACATCAGCTTGAGCTAGGGCTGGAGCGTCGTTGGTTCCATCACCTGTCATTGCTACAATTTTTCCAAGAGCTTGCTCTTTTTTTATGGCTTCTATCTTATCTTCAGGTTTACATTCTGCTATATATCCATCAACACCTGCTTCTGCTGCAATTGTTGCTGCAGTAAGTGGGTTATCACCAGTACACATTATGGTCTTTATGCCTATTTTTCTAAGTCTTTCAAACCTTTGTCTAAGTCCTGGCTTAACCGTATCTTTCAAATAGATAATTCCATAAATTACATTATCTACACAAACGACTAGTGGAGTACCTCCTAATTTGGAAATACTTTCTACTTTTGCTTGTAGGTCGCTTGGTACATCTCCACCTCTTTCAGTAATAAACTTTATTATCGCTTCCCCAGATCCCTTGCGAATCATTGGACCGTTTTTTAAATCGATCCCACTCATCTTGCTTGCTGCGGTAAATTCTACAAAAGACGCATCTTCGTAATCTGCTGGATTAACTTTCGAACCCAATTTTTTTGCAAGTTCGACTATAGATTTACCTTCAGGGGTGTCATCTTTTAGTGATGATATCATGGCATAGTCTATTAAATCTGATTTGTCGATTCCATCGACATTTATAAAATCACTAGCTAGCCTATTTCCAAAGGTTATTGTTCCTGTTTTGTCTAGAATCATTGTATCAACATCACCACAAGCTTCTACAGCCTTGCCTGACATTGCTATGACATTGAATCTAGTAACCCTATCCATACCAGCTATACCGATTGCACTAAGTAATGCACCAATTGTAGTAGGGATTAGGCAAACCATTAAAGCTATCAATGTAGAAACTGAAATTTTTACATTAGAATAGTTAGCTATTGGATATAGGGTTATGATAACTATCAAAAATATAATAGTTAAGGAAACCAACAAAGTATTTAGAGCAATCTCATTTGGTGTTTTTTGTCTAGAGGCTCCTTCTACAAGAGATATCATCTTATCCAAAAATGATTCACCAGGATCTGAACTTATACGAACTTTAATCCAGTCTGATACAACAAGTGTACCACCTGTAACTGAAGAAAAATCTCCACCACTTTCTTTAGTTACTGGTGCGGATTCACCAGTAATTGCAGATTCATCAATACTTGCTATACCTTCAATTATTTCACCGTCATTAGGGATTATTTCGCCTACTTTTACTAAAACTACGTCTCCTTTTTTTAGGTCATTACTAGAGATTTCAATTTCTTTTCCATCATCTAAAATTTTTCTAGCCTTAGTATCCTTTTTTGTTTTTTTCAATGTCTCTGCTTGTGCCTTTCCCCTACCTTCGGCTACAGATTCGGCGAAATTTGCAAATAGTAAAGTTATAAACAAAATAATGGAAACAAGCATATTGTATTTACTTGCATTGTCGCTTCCATCATTTATCAAATTTGGGAAAAAAGCAAGTAATAGACAAATTATAAATCCAATTTCTACTACAAACATTACAGGGTTTTTTACCATATACTTGGGATTTAATTTTAAAAATGCCCCTTTAATAGAAGTCTTCATTATATCTTTACTTACAAATTTTGTTTTCTTATTAACCATATTTCCTCCTATAGTACCAACCATTCTGCTATTGGTCCTAAAGCTAGTACAGGCAAAAATGTTAGTGCTGCAAATATATATACAATTATCACTAGAATAATTGAAAAAGTTAAATTATTAGTTTTTAATGTTCCAGCTGTTTCGTTAATGTCTATTTTTTTAGAAAGGCTTCCTGCTATAGCCAGCTGGATAATAATAGCTAAGTATCTTCCAAAAAACATAACCAAGCCACAGGTAATATTCCAAAACATTGTGTTGTCACTCAAGCCTTCAAAGCCAGATCCATTATTCGCTGCTGATGAAGAGTATTCGTATAATATTTGGCTTAATCCGTGAAAGCCAGGGTTTGTAATTCCAGCAAGACCTGAAGTGCAACTTACAGCTATTGCAGAAAATCCCAAAATCAAAAGTGGATGAATAATGATGGATAAAGCAGCTAGCTTCATCTCCTTACCTTCGATTTTTTTGCCCAAATACTCTGGAGTCTTTCCAATCATTAGCCCACAAATAAATACTGCTAATATAGCATAAATTAGCATATTCATTAATCCAACTCCTGCACCACCAAAGACAACATTTAACATCATATGAAGCATTGGTACTAAACCTCCAAGAGGAGTTAAGCTATCATGCATATTATTGACAGTACCTGTTGTAAATGATGTAGTTACCGTAGTAAATAATGATGACTGGGCAAGACCAAAACGCATTTCTTTACCTTCCATATTTCCCATACTATGAGAAATACCAGCTAGATTTGCCCCATTTGTACCAGTAAGTTCATTGTGGTAGCAAATACCTAAGCCTATAACAAATAAGATTGACATAGCAATAAAGATTGATTGACCTTCCTTACCCATCCAAACTTTTTTGTTTGCTGCCTTGTCTATTTGTCTAGGTGATTGATCTCTTTCACTTGCTAATTTATTGAATGTTTTATCATATGCCATCTTACCAAAAATGATAACACAAGAAGCTGGCAACAACATCATAGATATTAACTCAATAATATTCGAAATAATATTAGGGTTTTCAAAAGGGTTTGATGAATTCGATCCAAAGAATCCTCCACCATTTGTTCCTAAATGTTTAATCGATTCCAATGCTGCGACTGGCCCTGCACCTATTTCTTGATTTTTACCTTCAATAGTTTTTATAACGAAATTTGCATTGAAGTTTTGTATAACTCCTTGAGATACTAATAGCAATCCTACTATGATAGCAGCAGGCAAGAGAAATCTTGTGATAATTTTTATAAAATCCACGTAGAAGTTTCCCATCTTCTCACCAAGTATTCCCCTAATCATAGCGACACAAGCTGCATATCCACTTGCTGCAGAAGTAAACATCATCATAGTTATCACAAACATTTGAGAAAAATATGATAAGCCAGACTCACCTGCATAGTGTTGCAAATTTGTGTTTGTCATAAATGATATTATAGTATTAAAACTTAAGCCTTCCTCCATAGAAGATATTTTATTTGGATTAAATAATCCTATAGATTGTATCCTTAATACCACATAAGAAAATAAAACTAAGCAAGCATTTACCAGAATAAGTGATAATGCATACTCCTTCCATTCCATATCGGTTTTATCTATTTTTAAAAGCTTAAAAATTCCTGAATCAACTTTATTAAATAAAGGATCAGCAAAAGTTTCTTTGTCATTTGTCACTTTATATAAATAATTTCCACATGGAAATATAACTATAAAGAATATTAGCATTGTTAATAATATTTGAAACATAATCTCTCCTACTCATACAATAATATTACGAAAATACATATTTTTTATTTTTACCATATATTGCTAAATTCTCTAAATTCTTACAAGCAGGCATATAGCATGGGTCTAATGCCCAAGCAGCCCTGAAGTGTTTCATAGCCAACACATGGTTTCCTCTTTTTTCCATCAAAATACCTAACAAATTGTGAGGAACTGGACTATGTGGATATTCTTTCATTTTATCTTTTACCAATTCTATACATTCATCAAGGCTTCCCACATCAATTTTTAATTTTATTAAGGAACAGAAATCATTCAAACAATTATTAAAATCACATTTATTTAAATTCATAACTTCCTCCATATTTATCTCCCAAAACTATATTTAAAATTTCTCAGGGTTAACCAGTGCATAAAACAAATAGCATAAAACCCCTAAAATAACAATTGATAATAGTAACATATAAACCTCCACAATAATTAATTACTTGTAATTTTTTTATCTATCCAATGGACAAATATTTTTAATATTAAAAATGAAATGACTACTATAGCTATCATAATAAGGTCTAACATTAATCACTCCTCCTATTCTCTAACTATATGTGTAATATACCAACTTTTACCTTAAAATAGTTTTAAAATATACACCATAGACATTAAAATTGTATTAAAATTCACTGATTTTGCCTTTTTTTCAAATATATATAGTAAAATAAAATCAGAAATAAATAAAGAAGGATAATTTTATGGAAAAAAAAGGTGAATTGACAATCTTCTTCGGATACTGTGCAGGTGTCGGAAAGACATACAATATGCTAGAAGTTGCCCACGAAAAGTACCTAGAAGGCATAGATGTGGTTGTTGGTTATGTAGAACTTCATGATAGAAAAGATACTCTAGCATTAATGAATGGTCTAGATATAATAGACTATAAAAAAATAAACTATAAAGATCATATTTTTAATGAACTGGATATAGATAAGGCCCTAGATAGAAAACCTGACATCATATTAGTAGATGAGCTTGCCCATACCAATGCACCAGGCAGTAGACATAAAAAAAGATACCAAGATGTAGAGGAATTACTTAGGGCGGGCATTGATGTATACACAACATTAAATGTCCAACACCTAGAGAGCCTTCATGATATAGTAGAATCAATTACTAATATAAAAGTCAATGAACGTATACCTGATTATGTTTTTGATAATGCTGACCATATAAAAATAATAGATATTGAAGTAGAACAATTAATTGAAAGATTAAAGGAAGGAAAAATATATAATTATTCCCAGTCTAAAAAAGCCCTAGATAATTTTTTTACTATAGATAATCTTATCTCGCTTAGGGAAATAGCTTTAAGAAGATGTGCCGATAAGATAAATTTATATACTGACGAAAAAAATAAACCATTCTTAAAAGAACATATACTAGTGTGTCTTAGCCCATCACCTACTAACCAAAAAGTAATCCGAACTGCTTATAGGATGGCTAACTCTTTCCATGCAGAGTTTAGTGCCCTATATGTAGAAACATCTGAAAGCAAAGATTTTTCTAATACAGAAAAAAATAACTTACAAAAAAATATAGACTTGGCTAAACATCTAAAAGCTAATATCGTTTCTTCTTATGGTGATGATATATCATTTCAAATTAGCCAATATGCAAAACTTAGTGGAGTATCAAAGCTTGTCTTGGGAAGATCCTCACAGAAAATATCATTTCTGAATAAAACAACTATAATTGATGAAATTACTAAGGCTGCTCCAAATCTTGATATATTCATAATCCCTGATGCTAACAGTGAGTATAAGAAAAAAAATATAAGTCTAGATGAATTTGTGCATTTTGATAGCGAAGATCTGATAGTAACTTTGCTCATAATGTTGGCTACAACTATACTATCTTATGGCTTATTTATTTTTGATTTCAATACAACTAACATAGTTTTGCTTTATACGCTATCATCCTGCATAGTTGGATACACAACAAAACACCCTATATACAATATGCTTGCTCTCTTGCTAAATATATTTATTATAGATTTTATATTTATACCACCATATTATTCTTTGAGGATTTACTCAAAAGAATATCTAATGATATTTATAATAATGAGCATAGTTTCTTTTTTCATTAGCCTAATGCAAAATAGACTAAAAAAGGAAAATATACTAACAACTCAGCAGTCACACAGCTTAGAGGTTCTGCTTAAGACAAGCCAGAGATTGCAGCTAAGCAAAAACTATGATGAAGTAATGTATGAAACCTGCTACCAACTATATAAGCTCCTAAACAAGGTAATAATATTTTATCCTGTTTTCAAAAGCTCGCTTTTGTCGCCAATAATTTATAACCCAAAAAACGTCGCAAATATGAAAGAAATATATTTGCAAAACTCCGAGAAAACTGTAGCAAAATGGGTATTTTTAAATAATGATAGTGCTGGTGCAGGCACAAATACTCTAGCTAATGCTAATGGCTTATATTTTGCCATTAGAAAAAATAGTGCAGTCTATGGAGTTGTCGGCATAGATATGTCAGATAAAAGTATCGATAGTCAATTGTCAGTAAATGATAAATCTCTGCTTATAGCCATGCTAAACGAGATCGCTCTGGCCATTGATTCATTGGAAAATAAGTCTTGCTATATAAACCTTAATAAAATTTAATATTATAACCCCATAATTTTTCTATTGAATACTAAGGTGACCCCATAAAGTTGGACCTAATACCAGAACTTGTAGTTTACTAGTTCTGGTATTAGCTTATTACTTTCCACCCCTAGGGGTGGAAGTTTTTTATGCTACATTCTTTTCTCTATATTCCACCGGACTTAAATATCCTAATTTTTCTTTTATTCTTTCTTCGTTGTAATATTTTATAAAATCTTCAATTGTTTGTTTTAAGTGTTCATATGAGTAGAATTTTCTTCCATAATATATTTCTTGTTTTAGTATTCCAAAGAAGTTTTCCATTGGTGAGTTGTCCAAGCAGTTTCCTTTTCTGGACATAGATTGGATTATGCCATTGGATTCTAGTTTTGATGTGTACTGCTTTACTTGATATGCCCAGCCTTGATCTGAGTGAAATATTCTTTCTTCCTTGCTTTTGTTAGTTATTTTTATTGCTCTATCTAAGGCTTTTAGAATTGGTTCTAGTGTTGGTTTCTTTGATATTTCATAGCTTAGTATTTCACTGTTGTACATATCTAGGTATGGATTTAGATAGAGTTTCTTTATTTGATAGTTTCCTGATTTATCTTTTTCTAAATACTTAAATTCTGTTGTATCTGTCGTTATTTGGGTATATGGTTTTTCTACTTTGAAGTTTCTTTTTATCTTATTGTCTGCTACTTTACCAACAGTTCCCTTGTATGATGAGTATTTTCTTGTTTTCCTTGAAAAGTTCTTTACTTGTATTTTTAATTTTTGAACTAACCTTTGTACTTTCTTTTTGTTTATTGTTAGTCCTAATCTTTTTAATATTGCTGTTATCCTTCTGTAGCCATAGTTTGGATTGTCTTTTCTGATTTTTAATATTTTTGATTCAATTTCTTTGTCTTTGCTTGGCAGCTCTAGCCTTTTTTGCCAATACATGTAGGTCGATTTTGGAAGGTTAAAGTAGATTAGCAAATCTTTAAGTTTGTATTTACTTCTTAAGACTTCGATTGTTTTAGCAATTGTCTTATTTCTGCATCTGTCATTTGAGACAATTCTATCTTTTTTTTTATTGCATCATTTTCTAGTTGAAGCCAATAGTTTTTTTCTTCTAACTTCTTTATTTTTTCTTTTAGTTGTGCTTCATTTAATGAATTATCTTCTTCGTTGGTTAATTGTGATGTTGATTCTAATTTTATATCTTTTGATTTCTCTGGTGTTTTTGCCATTTTTGAAGGTCTTCCTCTCTTCTTGGGTCTAAGTCCTTCAATTCCTTCTTTTCTATATTCATTAACCCATCGAGCGATTATTGATGGATTATTGATTTTAAGATTGTTTGATAGGCTTTGATAGGACATTTCTCCTGTTAAATACAAGTTTACTACATTTAGTTTAAATTCTAAAGTGTAACTATTATTCTTTCTTGATACTTTTAGTCCATCATAACCTTGGGATTGGTAAGCATTAACCCACGTTCTAATAGTATGCTTGTCTGGGATATTGTATTTTTTTGCTAATTCTCTGTATCCTATTTTTCCTTCAAGATATTCTTTTACTAATTTCATCTTAAATTCTGTGCTGTATTTTGTCATTAAAAAACTGACCTCCTTAAGTTGGTTTTTAAGTCCAACTTTTGGGGGTCAGTACATACTTTGCTATATTATGGGGGTATTTTTATGTCCGAACTAATGAACAAATAATAAAGTATTAAGATCAGTTCATAATCAATATATAAATGGGCAAATAAAAAGTGGAGATAAACTCCACTTTTTATACTGAACCATTATTCATCTTCTTTTTTCTTTTTGCTAGCTAATAATCCAGCACTTGCTGCTGCTAATATTGATGCTACGCTAATTGTACCACTTACACCTGTTTTAACGTTCGTGTTAGCAGTTTTGTTGCCGTCTTTTGAACTTGAATCCTTTTGAGTTTTTTGATTATTCAAAGTTTCTGTTTCTACTGTTTTATTATTTTCAGATTTATTACCCGGATTAGTAACTATATTGTTGTTGCCATTATAGTTTGGTTTCTCTGGATATTTTGGATTCTCTGTTTCTGGTGTATTTGGCTTGCCTAGTTCATTTGGTTTTTCTTCACCTGGCTTACCTGGTTCTTCTGGTTTGTCTTCACCTGGTTTGCCTGGTTCTTCTGGTTTGTCTTCACCTGGTTTGCCTGGTTCGGTTGGTTTCTCTTCACCTGGCTTACTTGGTTCAGTTGGCTTGTCTTCACCTGGCTTACCTGGTTCTTCTGGTTTGTCTTCACCTGGCTTGCCTGGCTCTGTTGGCTTGTCTTCACCTGGTTTGCCTGGTTCGGTTGGTTTCTCTTCACCTGGCTTGCCTGGTTCTTCTGGTTTTTCTTCGCCTGGTTTTCCAGGCTTTTCAGAATCATTATCGCCTGGTTTTCCTGGCTTTTCAGGATCTTTGTCACCTGGTTTACCTGGTTCTTCTGGATCCTTATCTCCTGGTTTGTCTGGGTTTTCTGGATCCTTGTCTCCTGGTTTGTCTGGGTTTTCTGGATCCTTGTCTCCTGGTTTATCTGGGTTTTCTGGATCCTTGTCTCCTGGTTTGTCTGGGTTTTCTGGATCCTTGTCTCCTGGTTTGTCTGGATTTTCTGGATCCTTATCTCCTGGTTTGTCTGGGTTTTCTGGATCCTTGTCTCCTGGTTTGTCTGGGTTTTCTGGATCCTTGTCGGCTGGCTTGTCTGGATTTTCTGGATCCTTGTCTCCTGGTTTGTCTGGATTTTCTGGATTCTTGTCGGCTGGCTTGTCTGGATTTTCTGGATCTACTGGTGGAATTTCACAAACATTCTTAGTTCCAATTTCTATAATCTTATCTTGTTTTTCAGTTATTGTCTTAGTAGTTCTATCTACTTCCTTACTGTTTTCTATCTTAACAGTAGTTTCAGTTTTTCCTACAATACCTTCTTGGATAACATTAGTCTCTCCAGCTTCAAGGTTTGGATTTTCTTTAATGATGATATCAAAAGCTTGTTCGCTTTCGAATTTGAACTCACCTTCGGTCTTAGAACCATATTCTACGACCTTGTTCTTTGGTTCAACTCTTTCTTCCTTAACTTCAAGTTTACCAGTTTCCTTGTTGAAAGTAGTTGTATATTTTACAGAACCATTAGAACCTTCTTCGATAACTTTTGTTTCGCCTTCTTTAAGTTCTGGGTTGTGTCTGTATTCAGTATAGTGACCAAGTTCAACAATCTTTTCAACAGGTTTCACACCAATTCTTACTACCCTATCTTCTTTTTCAGTGATAGTTTTTGTAGTTTCTGTTGGATCTCCTACTGGCTTAGAATCCTTAACCTTTTGAGTAATAGTTACTTCTTCCTTGCCTGGTTTTCCTTCGTTTTCGATTTTTTGGCTTCCCGCTTCAAGAGTTTCGTCATAGATTACCTTAGTTTCATAAGGGATTTCTCTTTCCACTACCTTTTCTGTAGAGCCTTCTGCAGGTTTTGTTCCCACACGAACAATGTGTTTTTTAGGCTCTGTTGTAATTTTTTCTTCTACTACTCTACGTTCACCAACAGCCTTACCATTTTCTATATCTTGTTCATACTTAGTAGTTTTAGAA
Organism: Anaerococcus urinomassiliensis; assembly: GCF_900128425.1. Classification (NCBI taxonomy): domain Bacteria; kingdom Bacillati; phylum Bacillota; class Tissierellia; order Tissierellales; family Peptoniphilaceae; genus Anaerococcus; species Anaerococcus urinomassiliensis. The sequence continues at coordinate 444,948 of NZ_LT635782.1, read as the reverse complement.
CCTGGTGCGCCTTCTTGGTCTACCACTCTTTCACCCTTTGCAAGAGTTGGATCTTCTTTGATTTCTACCTCGAATGGTACTGGGCAAGTATCTTCGTATTCGTATGTGCCTGTAAAGTCCTTAGTACCTACGATAACTTTTTGTTTTGCCTTGGTTACAACTTCTTCTGTAGTTTGTTCGATCTTACCAGTTTCTGGGTTATACTTATCAACTACCTTAGTTTCCACCTTACCTGGTGTTAACTCACCAGTTTCTACTACACCCTTGTCTTTTGTATCATCGTATACATATTCGATTTCTACTTCGACATCTTTTGAGTAGTTATTTTCTGGAGTTTCAACCTTAGTTCCTACTTCGATGATGTGTTTCTTAGCTTCTGTTCTATTAGTTTCAGTCTTAGATAGTTCTCCATCAGCTTGACCATTTTTAATAGCTTGCTTGTATTCCACATCATAAGAGCCTTTTTCACCCTTTTGAATTTCCTTGCTAGTTCCAGCTGGAAGCTCGTCATTGTATCTAACTTCTACTTCAAATGGAATTTCAAAATGTTCAGTGTGTGTTACCACACCTGTGTAGTCTTCGCTTCCTATTTCAATGATTTCATTGACTGGTGCTTTGGTTTCTTTTGGTTCTGAAGTTTTTGTTACTTTAGAGTTTTCTATTGTAACTGTTATTTCTTCTTCCCCTTCTACACCTTCTTGGATTACATTGTATTCACCTTTTGGTAGGTTTGGATTTACTCTTACCTCTACATCAAATGGTTTTTTGTTTGTATAAGTGTGAGTTCCATCTGTTTTTGCTCCGACTCTAATCTTTCTTGTTACAGGATCTTTTGTTTGAGTTTCTTCTCCTCTAACTTCTTCTCCTGCTTGTCCATTTGTGATTGTTCTTGTAATCTTAGTTTCTTTTTCTCCAAGAACTCCTGCTTGATCTTCTACAATCTCATTTGGTGCTAGGCTTGGATCTATGGTTACTTCTGTTTCAAATGGTACTGGATCTTTGTCAGTATATTCTAGAGTTCCTGTGTAGTCTTCGCTTCCTATTTCAATAATTTCATTTACTGGTGCTTTGGTTTCTTTTGGTTCTGAAGTTTCTGTTACTTTTGAGTTTTCTATTGTAACTGTTACTTCTTCTTCTCCTTCTACACCTTCTTGAATTACATTGTATTCACCTTTTGGAAGTTCTGGATTTACTCTTACTTCTACATCAAATGGTTTTTTGTTTGTATAGGTGTGGGTTCCATCTGTTTTTGCTGGTCCTACTTTTACTATTCTCTTAGTTGGAGCCTTTGTTTGAGTTTTTTCTCCTTCTGTTGACTCAACTACTTTACCATTTTCAATTTTATGAGTTACTGTAGTTTCTTCTTCTCCTAGAGATCCTTCTTGTTCAACTACTGTTGTTCCTGGTTCTAGGGAGTTATCTACTACATATTCTGTTTCGAATTCTACTGGACTTGTTTTCTTTGTTTCGAATGTTCCTGTGTAGTCTTTTTCACCAACTTTGATTACTGCATTAGTTGGCTTAGTTTCTTCTACTACTTTAGTATCTGTAACCTTAGAATCTACAATAGTTAACTCAGTTTTCTTAGATCCATTTACCCCTTCAGTCACTAGCTTGTAGTTATTTTCTTCATCAGGGTAGTTTGTATAGAAGTCTGGGTCGTATTCTACAGTTGTTACAAATGGAATTTCTTCTGTATAAGTGTGCTTACCTTCTGTTCCAGTTCCTATAAATTGAACTGATGCTTTTTTGGTTGCAATTTCATTACCTTCAGCATCTTCATAATGTGCTGTTACTGGTACATCTAGGATGGCTCCGTTTAGGTCAAGTGTTTCGCCTTCAGCTGCATTTGGTGCTGTTGCTGTTACTTCACCTGTCTTTTCATCTATAGATACATCCCAAGTGTTACCCTTACTATCTGTGTAGGTAGTTCCTTCTGGGATTGAGTATCTTGTTGGTTTTGTTGCATTTTCGTCATCACCAGTATCTACAGGTGCTGATTGGCTTTCTCCTGCATCTACCACTTTTGCGTCATATCTTGGAGCTGCTAATTGTGGTGCTGGTTCAGATTTTCCTGCTTCTACTGCGAAAAATTGTACCTTGGCATTTTCAGTTCCGGCATCTGTTCCGTCAGCATTTTTGTAGTTTGCAACTACTGGTACATCTAGGACTGCTCCTTCAAGAGTCTTGCCTTCTGCAGCTTCTGGTACAGTTGCAGTTACTTCACCAGTTTTTGGATTAATTTCTACTGTCCAAGTATTACCCTTATCATCTGTAATATCTTTAGTAGTTTCTCCATTTTCGAAACTATATGAAGCTGGTTTTCTGTTGTAGGTGTCTTCTGTATTTACTTTTGGTGCAGATTTTAATGTATCACCTGTCTTACCAGCTTTTGCATTAAAGTCTGGTGGTAGGTTTGTCTTTTCTTTTAGGACAAATTCTGCGTTTGTAGTTTCAGTTTGTGTTGTATTTTCGTATTCTACTGTTACTGGTACTGTTAGTTTTTCTCCACCATTATAAGTTCCATCTGGTGATGGTGTAGCTGTTACATTACCATTATCATCTATAGATACTGTCCACTCATTGCCTCTGTCATCTTTATATATTTTATCTTCTATAGTATAGCTTTTTGGATTATTCTTTTCAGGATGATTTTGTACCTTAATAGGTGAAGTAATAGATTTACTTGGATAGTCTACCTTTACATCATAGGATGGTAGGTTATTGTCAGTTTCTGGTATCTCAAAGTGGAACCAGTGAACATCAATAGATCCATTAGTATATCTGTAGGTTACAGGTACGGCAATCTTATCGCCAGGTTGAGCTGTAGCAGGTGGAGTAACCGTAAATTTAGAACTATCACCAGGAGTTATGTCAATCTTCCAGCCATTTTTCTCTGCATCCTTTGTATTGATTGTTCCCTTTACTAGACCATTATCCTCAGCCTCTTTCATATCAGCCGCGTCCTTGCCATATTCACCCTTTTTATCTCTTATAGCTACTTCCACTGGTTGGCTAGGCTTAATAGGGTAGAATTCTTCGGTGTTGGATAGGATCTTTCCCTTTTCATCCTTAAAGACTTGGTCGTAGTATTGGGTATCGTCTAGGTTGATTAAGATATTTCCCACACTGTTATAGTGGTCGTATCTGGCAATCCCTTGTTTGGAGATTGTTACGTCTTTATCGCCTTGCTTAATAGACTCTTCGCCATATTTGCCATCATCTTCTTGTGCATCAGAAGTTGGCTCTTTATAAGTTGCGTACTCGTTATAAGCTGTTGAAACATTATTAAACTCTTCTGCTTTTCTAGGTCTTACGTAAAATCTTACATCTAAAGCCTTTAGTCCCTTATAGATGGCTTCCTTAAACATGGACCCATCCTCATAGTAACTTTTTGGCATACGATATAGGACATCTCCGACTTTAATATCAGAACCCTCTTTTCCTAGCTCTGCCTTTAGATCACCTATATTAGAAGCAGTTACTACTTCTGCCTTTAGATATTTTTCACTAATAACATTTCCATTGGAGTCATAGGTTTGGTTTACAAGTCTTTCAAGGGCGTTCTCATCTAAGTTATCAATGTGAGCACCTGTTTTAACCAGTTGACCCTTGGCTGCAATAGGATCAGTGGCTTCTGCTCCGTTAAGCTTGATTACCTTAAACTCATCATTCTCGTTAGGGTATGGGTTCATAATAAAGCTGACATCTGCATCTCTAAAAATTTGCTTAGTTTTATCTGTATTTTCTTCAGTATAGTGGTCAACAAAACCAAAGGTGATATCCTTGTGGGTATTAATGTAATTTAAGAGCTCTTCTGTTCCAGCAAAGGTAAGAGTGAGTGGCCCTCTACCTTCTCGACCAATCGAAACTGTTTCACCTGGCTTGTAGTTTACTTTGTATCCTTCAAGTGGCTCTTTTCCGATGTCAAGAAGTTCTTTAGTCCCTGTGCTAATGGATGTAGTAGAAGCGTTTGTCCCCTGAATTAATAAATCTGCAAAGGTACGATCACGATCTTTACCCACACGGACAACAAAGCCAAATTTTTTCTTGTCAACTCCAGGATTTTTAGAAGGTTCAAAGATAACGTACTTTATGCTTTCTTTTTCATCTTCCTGTGTGCTACCGAGGTATTGCCCTGTATCGCCAAGGTCGTTACCAGCGTATTCTCCTACCTTTTCTTCATCTTTCTTGTAGTTAGGCGCATTTGACTCTGCGACAGCATAGGTTGATCTGATTCGTGTACTTGCAGACCCACCAGCTAATTCTGCTCCTTGGGCTAGATCTGTCTCAGCCTTTGTTTGATCAATTTGGCTAGGGTCTGAGTCTTTTCCTACTTTTTTATCATCTTCGGCATGGTTCGGCTCATCTGATGCTTTTTGGGCAGCTGGAACATTAGCCTCAGACATTTCAAGAGCTGTACTTATTTCTTCGGTCGCATTTGAGCTGTAAGTTTGAGCACTTACTGCTTGTTCTTTTCTTTCTATCTGTGTGCTTTGTGCACTTGTAGTGCTTGCACTATCATCGCTTATAACGATAGTTTCATCGTATACACCGTCTAGTTCGTCTGCAATATAAGACGGAACACTATCAGCATATACTTCATTAGTATTCCCCATAAGGCCAAATCCACCAGCAATAATAGTAGCACCCAATAGTGCCTTTTTGATGGTTTCATTGGACAAAGGAATTATGGATTTTTTATTATTAATCACTTTAAAACTCCTAATCTCTAGTATAAAATAAGTCTACATATTCGTTACATATTATACCATTTTGCTTATATTTGACAATGAAATATAATGGCTTTAATAAAAAAATCATTTTTACTTTTACTTCAACATTCCATTTCTTAGGCCAACATTTTAAATATCAAAAAAGCCCCAAATTTGGGACTTTTATCTTAAGTCGTCTAATATATCGACAACCTTATTTAATTGGTGGATGGTATAATCAATTCTTATGCCTAGGTCATTAGCTAGGCCCTCTGGATTGTACCAAATGTTTCTAATACCTGCATTGTTTGATCCAAGCATATCTGATGTTAGAGAATCTCCTATTAGGATGTATTCCTCTCTTTAAGAAAAAAATCGTATTAGAAGAAGGATCATTACTTCTGCCAACACGATTTATTGTACAACCATTAAGGTATGAGGTTTTAAATTAGAAAATATTTTCTCTAATTTTTAAATTTTTATTTTTCAAGTTCTAATAAAAGTTCTTCGGATTCTTTTATTAATTTTGAAGATTGGTCAATTAATTTTTCAAGCTTATCTTTAACCTTATTTACAGTTTTTGGATAATTTGTCATCAAATCTTTTACTATTTTAATTTGCTCTTTGTTTTTATCTATGGCCTCTTTTAGTCTATGAATATAAGCTATATTGTTATTTTTTATAATAGAATCAATTGCTGACCTATAACCATCAAAATCAACTGCTTGCTTTTCTTTATTAGATAAAGAATTATACCATCCTAACCATTCACTTCTCTTATTATCTAAGTCCATTAATTCTTCTATAACTATTTTCTTTGAAGTTTTCTCATCTTGGCTTAAATTGTCGTACCAAGTCTTAATCGTGGCATCTTTAAAATCAACATCAGCATTATTGCCTGCGTAGGATATGCTTGAAAATGCTAAAATCGCTAGTAAAGAAAATATTATTGTTTTTATTTTCATTATTATTCTCCTAGTTAATATATAATTATATGGTCAATTTTCGTATTATCATTAGTATATAATCTATTTTTTAGTAAATAACATAACTATGGTGATTCACATTTAGAAATTATTCACAATTATAATACTAATCAAAAATAATTTTAATGTTTTATCTTACTAACTTGCTAATTGATTTACCACTCAATAATAAGGTACCCAAAATATTTATATTTAATCATGAAAACATAATTTTACTAATTAATACCGAAAGCATTGATTTATTCAATATTTTCTAATATTTCGATGACCTCTTTTAGATTATTTATTTTGTAGTCGACTTTTACACTTGCCTTATTGTCAAAATCTTTTGGATTGTACCAAATATTTTTGATACCGGCATTGTTTGCTCCAAGCATATCTGATGTGAGAGAATCTCCTATTAGGATGTATTCATCCTTATTTTTTGAACCAATACTTTCAAAAACTATGTCAAAAAATTCCTTGCTAGGTTTGTCATAGCCCAAGTCTTCTGATATGAAGACTCCATCAAAGATTTTATCTAGGCCTGAGTTTCTGAGTTTGCCAGTTTGGGCAACTTTTGATCCATTGGTCACAGCGTATTGCTTGTAGTTTTTGCCTAATTTTTGGAGAACTTCTTTGGCATAGTCATTGAAAAATACTTGCTTGCCAAGTTCTTCTTGGTAAAAGAGGTTAAAATCATTTACCAAGCTATCATCATAGTCTATGTCATAGAGGTCAAAGAATTCCTCAAACCTCCCCGTCAAGATCTCCTCACGAGTTTTCTCTCCTTTTTCTAGCATCTTCCAATGTTTATCATTTATATCTTTGTAGACGTCTAGGGCATTTTTATCTCTTATGTCTATGTCAAATAATTGAAAGCCTTTTGTCATGGATGCCCTTTCAGCCAAGTCGAAGCTTAGAAGTGTATTGTCAATATCCCAAAGTAAATATTTTATCAATTGTTTATCCTTTCTAGAATGAAATTTTCAATACTAGTGCCAATATAGTTATGATTACTGCTATAGGCACGTAGATATACTTACCTATTTTATACCATTTTTGCCCGTAATTTCTCTTGGCAGATTGATTTATCTCAGCAAGTAGCTTATCCTTTTGCAAGATATAAAACCAACTAATAGCTCCTATTGATGCACCTATTGGTATGATGTAGATAGATATAATATCCATATAAGGTCCAAAAGATCCTATGGTTTCAAGGTTTACTCCCAGCAAAAATACTAATAGTCCAAGAGATATAAATACTTCCTTCCTAGTCAGTTTGCCAAATCTGTGGGTAATTGATTCTGCTATGACTTCAAACATATTTTGTAGAGAGGATATGCCTGCAAATACTACAGCTAGGTAGAGTATGATTGCAAATATTCTCCCAAAACGAATATTGTTAAGTATTGTAGGTAGGCTTACAAATAGTAAAGAAGGACCTCCAGCTTTATCCATATTAAAGACGCTGATAGCAGGAATTATCACAAAAGAAGATATCAAGCCTGCGAGTGTGTCCAATATTCCAGTTTGTACTGATGAATGAATAAGGTCTTCTTTTTTGTCAATGTATGCTCCTACGACTATCATGCCCGATCCTGTTATAGATAGAGAAAAGAAAGCCTGGCCCATGGCATTTACTATAGTTTGCATATTCATATGTTCTGGCCTATAAGTAAACATATCTTTATAAGCTTCCAAAGAGTTTGGTAGGCTTAATACTTTTAGAGCAAGGATTAAGAAAAGTACAAAAAATGTAGGCATCATAATTTTGTTGGTCTTTTCTATAGAACTTGCCCCTTCTAGACAGGTTAACATTGTTACTATAATGATGATTATATGGTAGGTCATCACAGAATACTTTCTATTTGCAAATCCAGCAAACCAGATATCTGATGACGTCCTAAATATCTCACCCGTAAGCGAATCTACAAAGCCTTTTAGTATGTAGGCAACTATGACAGAATATCCTATGGCTATAAGAAAAGTTCCAACAAGTGGTACATAGCCTATAAATCTACCCAAAGTCTTGTTTTTATTGGCTGACTTAAAAGAATACTCATAGGCACCTAAGGTACCTGTCTTTGCCATCCTACCGACTGCGAACTAAGATGATAGGCCTACATAGGAAAATATTCCAGCGAATAATATATAAAATAATAAAAATACTAGGCCTCCTTCTTGGAATTTATACGGGAAACCCCAGATATTTGCTATTCCTATAGCAGAACCTACTGCTGATAGGATGAGACCTAGTCTTGATGAAAATTTTTTGTTCATAATTTATCCCTTTAAAGCAATAGTGTTTATAAAGGAATTATATCACAAATTTTAATTTATTCAATTAGAAAGATATTTTAAATATCAAAGCAAGCAATGTCAAAACTACTGCTATTGGCACGTATACATACTTGCCAATTTTGTACCATTTATCTCCATATGTTTTTTTGGATGATTTGTTTATCTCTGCTAATAGCTTGTCCTTTTTTAGTATATAAAACCATGTTATAGAACCAATAGAAGCTCCTATAGACATTATATATATGGATACTATATCCATGTAATGACCTACCTTATCTATAGTTTCCATATTTAGACTTATGGCTATTGTGACAAGCCCTATAATTAATAAAGCAAGATTACGGCTAAGTTTGTCAAATCTGCCGGTTATAGAAGATACAACTGGTTCGAACATATTTTGTAGGGAAGATATGCCTGCAAATATGACAGCCAGATATAATATGATGGAAAATACACGTCCAAAGGCTATATTTTGGAGTATTGTTGGTAGGGATATGAACAATAGTCCAGGTCCTCCCACTTGTTGCATATTAAATACGGATAGGGCTGGTATCATAACACAAGAAGCTAATAAAGCTGCAATTGTGTCATAAAGGCCTGTTTGTTTGGATGAATTCATAAGGTCTACACTATCATCTGTATATGATCCGACAGTTACCATAGCTGCACCTGTTAAGGATAGGGAGAAAAACGCCTGGCCCATGGCAGATATGATTGTATTTAGATTTATTTTACTAGGATCAAATCTAAACATATACTTGTATCCTTCTATGGATCCATCTAAAAATATTATCCTGATTACTAATAAGAAAAATAATACAAAAAAAGTTGGCATCATAATTTTGTTGGATTTTTCTATAGTATTTGCCCCACCTATACAAGTTAGGATAGTTATAACTATTATGACAATATGGTAGATTACTACCCCATAATTTTTATTGGCAAAGCCGTTAAACCATTCTTCTGCTGGAATGATGAAAAGATGTCCATTTAGAGAATCTATGAAAGCTTTTGATACATAGGCAACTATGACAGAATATCCTATGGCTATCAAGAAAAGTGCAAGTAGTGGGATATATCCTAAGATTCTCGCTAATCTTTTGTTCTTGTTGCTTGATTCAAAGGCAATCTCATAAGAACCAAGCGAGCCTTTTCGGCTCATCCTTCCTGCGGCAAATTCGCTGCTTAGGCCCACGTAAGAAAAAAGTATGACAAAGGCTAGGTAAAATATTAAGAAGACTAGTCCTCCCTCTTGGAACTTATAAGGAAATCCCCATATATTTGCCATGCCTACGGCTGAGCCTACTGCTGTTAATATAAATCCTATTTTTGAAGAAAATTTCTTTTCCATTTTTTACCTCATAGTTAAAATTTTTAATAAAAGTATATCACACTTTAAAGCGAAATAAAAGATATAAAAAATGGCCTGTTGCAAAACTATGAATAACTTTCGTCCCATTGCTAAAGGGTTCTTATGGAAATTTTTAGCATAGCCCGCCGGCTCATGGAGGCAAAATTTTCCCATAAGGTTCCTCTAGTGATTTGGGACGATTTATTCATTCTGCAACAGACCCAAAATTCTATAATTTACTTTCTTCTATGATATCTTTTAATGTTTTGGCAGATTTGTCCATATTTTCTTTTTCTATGTCGATCAATGGTACTTCTATGACCCATTTTGCACCATCTTTGCCAATTATTGTTGGAACACCAATATAAATATCATTGAGTCCATATTCCCCATTTAGGTATGATGATGTTGAGTAAACTGAATTTTCATCGTCTATGATAGCCCTTACTAGAGCTGTAAGTGCCATACCTATACCGTAGAAAGTTGCACCCTTTTTCTTTATTATTTCATAGGCTGCATTTTTTGACTTCTCAAAGGTACCAAGCAGGGCTTTTTCATCAAGTTCGCTTTGGTTTTTGACCCATTCATATATAGGAAGACCACCTATATTTGTATGTGACCATACTGGAAATTCTGTATCCCCATGCTCTCCCAAGATGAATGCATCCACACTTCTTGGATCGATTCCTATTAGACCGGCGATTTCTTTCTTAAACCTTGATGAGTCTAGGGTTGTACCAGTCCCTATGACCTTAGAGGCTGGAAATCCAGAATATTTCCAAGTTGCGTAAGTTAGTATATCAACAGGATTACTAGCTACCAAAAATATGCCATCAAAGCCACTAGCAACTACCTTTCCTATCATATCTTTGAAAATGGCAAGATTTTTCTCTACTAGATCAAGTCTTGTTTCGCCTTCCTTCTGGGCTGCTCCTGCAGTGATTACAACTACTTCTGCATCCTTGCAGTCGCTATAATCAGCCTTGTATATATTTTTAGGTTTGGTGAAGCTTATGGCATCTGTTAAATCCATTACTTCGCCTTCTACTTTATTCTCGTTTATGTCAATGATGCCAAGTTCTCTGCCTACTCCAAGTAGTGTAGAAGCATAGGCAAAGGAAGAGCCTACAGCACCAGTTCCTATTAGGATAATTTTGCTATCTTTCATATTAACTCCTTATCTTTTCTAAAATGTTCTACCATATATATTTAACCATATCTGATATTAGATAACAATTATCACTATCATTTTTTTATCTTAATAAAACAAGTCAAATAAAAAACCAATAACATTTTATTATTGGCTTTTTGGAATCTATTTATTGTATTTTTGCTTCATTTCTTCGATATAGCCACCATCAGCAAAGTAGTCTATACCCATAAGAGCCTTGACAGAATCAATCTTTGCTCTTCCTACTTTTCTAGCATCTGCTGTACCTTTTTCAAGTATAGCTATGACATCATCTATGTGGTTTTCATAGTAGGCTCTTTTTTCCCTGATTGGTTCTAGCTCTTCTTCCAATACTTTGATCAAGAACTTTTTGACCTTGACATCTCCAAGGCCTCCCCTTCTGTAGTGGTGCTTGAGCTCGTCTAGGTTCTTATAATCTGGCATATATTTTTCAAAGTGGCTTTCATTTGAAAATACATCTAAGTAGGTAAAGACAATATTTCCCTCGACCTTGCCTGGATCATCTATATTGATGTGGTTAGGGTCTGTGTACATAGCCATGACCTTTTTCTTGATGGTCTTCTTATCATCAGCTAGGTAGATAGCATTGCCCAAGGACTTGCTCATCTTTGCATTACCATCTATGCCTGGCATGCGGCGAGCATTTTCATTTTCCGGCAAAACAGCTTCTGGCTCTACAAAAAGATTGCCATATATGTTGTTAAATGACCTAGAAATCTCACGGGCTTGCTCAAGCATTGGCTCTTGGTCCACACCAACTGGTACTATATTTGCATCAAAAAGCAAGATATCTGCAGCTTGGCTTACTGGATAAATCAAGAATCCAGCTGGTAGGCTTGTCTCAAAATTTCTTAGTTTGATTTCGCTTTTTACTGTAGGATTGCGTTCTAGTCTTGATAGGGTGACTAGATTTAGGAAATAAAATGTAAGTTCTGTTAGCTCTTCTACTTGTGATTGGACAAATATGGTGACTTTTTCTGGGTCTATGCCTACAGAAAGATAGTCAAGAGCAACTTCGATGAGGTTTTCTCTGATTTTTGCTGGGTTGTCAAAATTGTCTGTAAGAGCTTGGCTATCGGCAATCATAACATACATCTTGTCAAAATTGCCTTCGTTTTGCATTTTAACCCTGTTTTTTAAGCTACCTACATAGTGTCCTAGGTGAAGACGACCTGTCGGCCTATCTCCTGTCAAAATTATATTTTTTTCGTCCAAAATATTCTCCTTTTAAAAAAGAGAGGATAAATCCCCTCTATTTATTATCCTTATGGCTTTCTGCTAAATATGCGTCTATAAATCCTTGGATATCGCCATCCATAACGCTTTCCACATTGCCTACTTCGTAGTTTGTTCTGTGGTCTTTTACAAGGGTGTATGGTTGGAATACATATGATCTGATTTGGCTACCCCAGGCAATTTGTGTGTATTTGCCTTGGATGTCCTCTATTTTTTCCCTTTGTTCTTCTTCAGCAATTTGAACTAGCTTTGCATAAAGTTGCTTCATAGCTGTTTCTTTGTTTTGCGTTTGAGAACGTTCGGCTTGAGAACTAGCTACGACACCTGTTGGTATGTGGGTAATCCTTACTGCTGAGTCAGTTTTGTTGACGTGTTGACCACCAGCCCCACTTGCCCTGTAGGTATCAATCCTTAAATCATTTGGGTCGATTTCCACTTCGGTAGTATCATCAAGTTCTGGGAATATGTCCACTGATGAAAATGAAGTGTGTCGTCTTGCACCGGAGTCAAATGGAGATATACGGACAAGTCTATGGACCCCTTTTTCTCCTTTGAGATAACCATATGCATAGGCTCCTTTGATAGCTATGGTAGCTGATTTGATGCCGCCAGCTTCTTCGTTGTTTAGGTCTGTTATTTCGTATTTGAAGCCATTTTGGTCAAAATATCTGGTGTACATACGAAGCAACATTGACGCCCAGTCAGTTGCCTCAAGCCCACCTGCACCAGCGTTGATAGACATATATGCGTTGTTTTTGTCATATTCTCCATCTAGCTGGGTAGTTAGCTTCATAGATGATACTTTTTTAGAAAGTTTTTTAAGGTCAGATTCTATTTGATCTAAGGTATTTGTCTCAGACTCTTCGCTCATTTCTACTAGGTCAATGAGGTCGGTATTATCTGACAATCCTTCCATTATAGAATTGTAGTTTGAAAGCTCATCTTTTTTGTTTGACAAGTCTGCCATTATTTTTTGAGCCTTTTCACTATCGTCCCAAAAATCGGCTTGATATGTTTGTTTTTCTAAAGAATCTACTTCTTTTTTCAGACTTTCTGGGTCAAAGAGAGTCTCCGATTAATTTCATTGTAGCCGATAATTCTTCAATTGTTTCTCTAAGTTGGTATATTTCTGCCATTATTATTTCTTAACCTTAGATTTTTTAGCTATACGTTCTAGTTTTCTACGTTCTGCCCTGTTTAGGTTAGAAAGTTGGTCATCTTCATCTGAAAGTTCATTAGCTGATAGAACTTCAACATCACTTGAGCCATCATCTGATGGTTGCTCTTCCTTGTCTGGAACTAGAACTTGTTTTCTTTGGATATTTTGTCTGATTTCAACATTCATCATATATCTTACAGTTTCTTCTTGGATAGATCTTGTCATCTCTTCATACATATCGAAACCTTCGTTTGTATATGCACGTACTGGATCTTCGTTACCCATTGCACGAACACCGATTTCTTTTCTCATTTGATCCATGGCATCGATGTGATCCATCCATTTTTGATCGATTACACGAAGCATGATTACTCTTTCTACTTCTCTCATGTTTGAAGATCCAAATTGTGATTCTTTGTCTTCGTATTTTGCAAGAGTTGCTTCTGTAATATAGTCAATCAAATCTTGTTGGCTGTAGTTGTTGATGTTTTCAAAATGTAGTTGGGTTACTGGTATACCAAGGCTGTTTAGATAGTTAAGTAGAGCTACCATTTCCCAGTTTTCTGGTTTTACTTCTTGGTTTGTAAATGTATAAACTGCATCTGCTATAACATTTTTGATCATAGCGATGATGGTTTCTTTCATGTCATGACCATAAAGTACATCTTTACGTTCGTTGTAGATGATGGTTCTTTGCTTGTTCATAACATCGTCGTATTGCAATACTCTTTTACGAGTAGCAAAGTTATTTGCTTCTACTCTGGTTTGAGCCTTTTCAATAGACCTTGTAACCATTTTTGAAACTATTGGCTCATCTTCGTCAAAGTTTGCACTTTCAATGAATTTGGCAACTTGTTCGCCACCATTTAGCCTGATTAGGTCATCTTCAAGAGATATAAAGAATCTTGATTGTCCTGGGTCTCCTTGACGACCAGAACGACCACGTAGCTGGTTATCTATACGGCGTGATTCGTGACGTTCTGAACCTATGATGTATAGGCCACCAACTTCTTTTACTTTTTCGGCTTCTTCTTTTACTTTAGGTCTTATGATGTCTTTTTCGTGTCTGTATTTCTTGCGAGCTTCTAAGACTTCTTGGTCGTTGGTTTCTGCAAAGCTATCTACTTGTTCTAGTAGTTCTTCGCTCATACCATCTCTTTTTAGTTTTTGCTTAGCCATATCATCGACATTACCACCAAGCATAATATCTGTACCACGACCTGCCATGTTGGTTGCTATTGTTACTGCACCAAAACGACCAGCTTCAGCTACGATAGCTGCTTCTCTTTCGTGATTTTTAGCATTAAGTACTGTGTGTTTGATACCTGCTCTCTTTAGAGCTTCTGATAACCTCTCACTTGCTTCAATTGATATAGTACCTATAAGGATAGGTTGTCCTGTTGGGTGGACTCTGTTGATTTCTTCGATGATTGCTCTGTATTTTCCATTTTCGTTGATATAAACATGGTCAACGTCATCTTGTCTTGCTATTGGTTTATTAGTTGGGATTTCTACAACGTCAAGGTTATAGATTTCGTCAAACTCTTCTTCTTCAGTCTTTGCAGTACCAGTCATACCTGATAACTTATCGTACATTCTAAAGTAGTTTTGGAAAGTGATTGTAGCAAGAGTCTTACTTTCTGCTTTTACTTCTACACCTTCTTTAGCTTCTATAGCTTGGTGAAGACCATCTGAGAAACGACGGCCTTGCATTATACGACCTGTAAATTCATCTACAATTTCAACTTCGCCATGGTTTACAACATAGTCGATATCTCTATGCATAGTAGTATTAGCCTTAAGGGCGTTGTTGATGTAGTGAGATAGTTCTAGGTTTTCACTGTCAGATAAGTTTTCTATACCAAAATATTGCTCAGCTTTAGCTGTACCTTTTTCTGTAAGGTTAGAAGATTTTCTCTTTTCATCAACTATAAAGTCAACGTCTTCAACCTTAAACTCCCTATCAAATGGATCGATTTCTGCATCTTCATTTGGATCTAGGATTCTGCCTTCTAGGGTTAATATAAATTCGTTAGCTTTTTTGTAAGTATCAGTTGATTCATCACCTTGGCCTGAAATAATAAGTGGTGTACGAGCCTCATCAATAAGGATTGAGTCAACCTCATCGACTATAGCATAGTTTAGGCCACGTTGTACCATATCTTCCTTGTAGATAACCATGTTATCTCTTAGGTAGTCGAAACCAAATTGGTTGTTGGTACCATAGGTAATGTCAGCTGCGTAGTTTTCTTGTCTTTCAGAGTTGGTTAGACCATAGATTATGCATCCAACAGTCATACCAAGGAAAGTATAGATTTTTCCCATCCACTCTTGGTCACGCTTTGCTAGGTAGTCGTTAACAGTTACTATGTGTACACCCTTACCTGAAAGGGCATTTAAGTATGCAGGACAAGTTTCAACAAGGGTCTTACCTTCACCTGTCTTCATCTCTGCTATCTGACCATTGTGCAAAACAATACCACCAAGTAATTGAACTGGGTAATGTTTCATATTAAGAACTCTGTCACTTGCTTCACGTACAACTGCAAAAGCTTCTGGAAGCAAATCATCTAGAGTTTCTCCATCTTTTAATCTTTGTCTAAATTCTTCTGTTTTGTTTCTTAATTCTTCGTCACTAAGACTTTGCATTTTTTCATCTAGGGCAAGAATTTTGTCAACAATTTTCATATTGTTGTCTATTTCTTTTTGACTAAATGACTTAAATAGGTTAAATATTGCCAAATTATTCACTCTCCAATTTTCTAATCATCTTAGGCTCATGGCTTTAGCTATTAACCATGAGGGTAAAAATAATCAAATTATTTCACTAATATATTAAATGAAAACTTTTATTTTGTAAAGTTACGAGATAATAGACTAGCTTATCTTCTTATTCATATAAAAAACGCAGTAGAACTTAAGCCACTTAAGAGACTGCGTAATCTATAATTATATAAGTAATTACTGTTTACTATCATACCTATAAATAAGTTTTTTTCAATTAAAAAAGAGCGGATATACCGCCCCCTTGTGAATTTATCTTTGGGTTGGAATTATCACTCCATAACCACCATTTTTTCTACGATATACTATACATAGATTCATATCTTGATCATCTTGGTAAACATAAAAATCGTGGTTAAGTAATTCCATTTGCATTGCTGCTTCTTGGTCACTCATTGGCTTCATCTTTACTTCCTTTTCACGAACAATCTTGATTTCATCATCGTCATAAGAATCATCGATATTGTATTCGCTGTCAAAAGATTCGTTGAAGCTTTCAAACTTGATTGAGCCTGAGTTCCTGTGCTTTAATAATCTAGTCTTGTGTTTCCTAATCTGGCGAACGAGAGCATCCATGGTTCTATCGATAGCATTTTGATAGGACTCTTCCATATTTTCTGCTCTGAGTATAGTACCTCCATCAAGAATTATGGTAGATTCTACCTTATAGTCATTGCCTTCTTCGGAAATCTTGACATCCATAGTTTGTTGGTCGTCAAAATATTTGTTAAGTCGATCGAATTTCTTTTCTACTTCATCTTTGATGTCTTGGGTGATGTTTATGTTTTTTCCCACTAAGTTTATTTTCATATTCTCTCTCCTTATGCTTTTTATATTATTACCCAAAAATGTTAAAAACAAAACTATATCATTCCAAAGATTTGGAAAATACTGTATAATTAAAATAATATGATGGAGGTATTATGAGTAAAACTAAGATTAAAGATATACTAGGATACGATTTTTTGCGTGGACTAGAAATATCAAGTGACAAAAGTAAGCTTGCTTACACAAAGACAAAGGCAAATTATGATCAAAACAAATATGAGAATGACATCTGGGTATATGATGCAAAAGAAAATATAACTTACCCTGTGACAAATACAAAAGAAAGTTCTATTTTTACTTTTGACCAAGACTCAAACCTAATCTACAAGGCTAAAAGTCTCGATGATAAAGATATTTTCAATAAAGTTAGCGATCATGGAGTTGGAGAGGAATATTTTGCAATAGAAAAAAATGTTTCTCATATAGAATGGCTAAAAGATGACCTTTACCTAATCAAGGCTAGTGATAAAAAATCTAAAGAAGAAAAAGATAAAGATAAGGAAGATAATTATTACAAAGAAGTAATTGATTTGCCATTCTGGCTAAATGGTGCTGGATATCTTAAACATGAGAAAAGTTCCTATTATTTCTACGATGCCATAGATAAGAAGCTATCAAAAATCATAGATTCTGATTTTGACCACGATATTAGTTTTTTAAACATTAATGAAGATAACACAAAAATCGTCTATGCTAAGGGCAATTATGATAAGGCAAGGGTGATGGATTTGCGTGAATCCTTGTATCTTTACGATATAGAAAAGAAAGAATCAAAACTTCTAATAGATGCAAACTTCTCTTTCTACTATGCCAACTTTATAGAAGATAAGATTATCTTTGTAGCAACTGATATGAAAAAAGGCGGAATAAACGAAGATGCCTTTATCTATATCTGTGAATTTGACGGTTCATATGAAAAAATAACCGACGATAAATTTGATATGGCCTTTGGCAATAGCATAGGTACTGATGCAAGATATGATGGAGCTAAGACCTTTGCAATAGCCAATAACCGACTATATTTTGTTGTAACAGAAAAAGAAGACAGCAAACTTTATTCTATAGATAAAACCGGTGATGTTAAGCTAGAAATTGGCTCAAGAGTGGAAGACTTTGCTATAAAGGACGATGCTTTATACTACTTTGCTATGGATAAGGATAGCCTATACGAACTTTACAAAAAAGATTCTGACAAGGTATTAATTGAAAATAAAATCACTACAAAGCTAGGAAATATAGAAACATTTGAATTTAAGTCAAATGGAGATACGCTAACAGGCTATGTGCTCCTTCCTACAAAGTTTGATAAGGACAAGAAATATCCTACAATACTTTCTATCCACGGTGGGCCAAAGACAGAGTTTTCTGATATCTTCCACCACGAACACCAAGTTTTTGCCAATGATGGATACATTGTAATATATACAAATCCACATGGTTCATCTGGAAATGGCGTGGCTTATAGCGATATTAGGGGCCTATATGGGGCTAAGGACTATGAGGATTTGATGAGATTTACTGATCTAGCTATAGAAAAGTACCCACAAATAGATGAGAAACGTATGGGAGTTTATGGTGGTTCTTATGGTGGATTTATGACAAATTGGATTATAGGTCACACTGATAGATTTGCTGCAGCATGTGCTCAAAGATCTATATCAAACTGGATTAGTTTCTACGGTGTATCTGACATAGGCTACTACTTTGCCAACGACCAAACAGGAGCAAAGGATCCATGGGAAGATCTAGATAAGATGTGGGACCAATCTCCACTAAAATATGCTGATAAGGTAAAAACTCCTACCCTATTCATCCACTCTGATGAGGACTATCGCTGCCCACTAGAGCAAGGTCTACAAATGTATACAAAGATTAAACTAAATGGTGTAGATACAAAAATGTATATATTCCATGGTGAAAATCATGAACTATCAAGGTCTGGTAAACCAAAGCCAAGGCTAAAGAGACTTAAAGAAATTAAAAAATGGTTTGATGGATATTTGAAATAATGAAGATAGAGACAAAGGTAAAATTTAAAAAGACCATAAGCAATATGATTTATAGGTTCAAGCACCATGAGGTAACCAATAACTCAGCTGCTTTATCCTTTTACTTCTTACAAGCATCTATACCACTATCAATGGTGCTTGTATCAGTAGTTTCTAGGATTTTGGAAAATAATGTTGATGCTATTTATTCACTCTTAGAATTTTTGCCATCAACTTCAAAAGATATGGTAAAATGGGTCATTGACACTATGTTTGTCAATACTAGTTCAACATCGGTTACTGTTATTACCGTGCTTTTTGCCCTTTGGTCTGCCACCAAGGGCATGAATAACCTAATCACATCTATAAATAAAGCCTATGGTCTTGAGGGTGAAAATAAGTATATCAAACAGAGACTTTTTTCACTCCTTTATACAATAATGTTTATAGTTTTTATACTGTTTATTTTGGTTTCACAGATTTATGGACCTAGTATTTTGACTTTTATAAATAACAACATACTAACACGTATATCTGACAAAGCCTTTGGGGGCTTGTTTGATAGTATATTACAGGCCCTCTCATCTCCTCTATTTAGGTTGACTTTGACATTAGTACCCATACTAATAATTGCTCTAGCCTTTGGAGTATTTTATAGGTTTGCACCAAATAATAAGAATGATAGAGTTCCATTTAAAAATGCATTTTATGGAGGATTGTTTGCAATCATAACTATTTATATTGCAACTTTCTTGTACTCTTTCTTCTTGAACAATTTTTCCAAGCAATCTGTAGTATATGGTGCCTTGGCTGGTATATTGGCCCTATTTATTTGGCTTAACTTAGTATCCACCATACTTATCCTTGGTGCTGAATTAATTGACTCTACTAAGGAAAATTTCGCAATAGCTTCTGATAAGGAGATTAGAGAATTTAAAAATAATAACAAGTCTTTCAAAGAAAGCCTACAAACAACTATCGAGGAATCTATGATTAAAAAAGAAGAAAACAACGAAATAATAGATAAGAGAACATTGAGAAAGCAATTTAGAGAGTTAAGATACCATATGGACCCAGCTAAGAAAAGTATGGTAGACTATGCAATTTTTACAAAATTTCTAAATTCAGATTTGTTTAATGAAGCAAAAAGTATATTTATTTATGTTTCTGTGGCTGATGAAGTAGATACCTTTGAGATTATAAAACACTCACTAGAAATGGGCAAAGCTTTATATGTGCCATATATCACCGATAGAGATGAGGGTCTTATGATTCCTATAAGAATCTATGATTTGGACAATCTAATCCCAGGGGAGTTTGATATACCGACATCATATACTATGGAAACTATAGCAAATCCTGACCTAACTATTGTTCCTGGCCTAGGTTTTGACAAAAGCAAAAACCGTATGGGCTATGGTGGTGGTTACTACGACAGGTATCTAAACAAGGCAGAAACAAGATCAGTAGGATTATTTGCAAGCGAATTTGAGGTAGAAGAAATTCCAACAGATGAATTTGACCACAAGCTTGATTATATCATTACAGAAAAAGAAATCTTTTAAAAGTATGACTAATTATGAAAAAAATATTAATATTAATTCTTTCAATACTTTGTTTATCTTCTTGTAGTGAAAATAAAGAGATGCCTAAAAACGATGGCTCCAAGCTTGTGTACAATAATCTCCTTACAAAAAAATCTAGAGATGATCTAAAAAGTATTATTAAAATGTCTGACCTGGATCATAAGAAAACTGACAGATTTTTTAAGCAAGTAGAATTCTTTAATTCAAGAGTTAAAAGTGATTTATTAGTAAAAGAAGATTATGTAAGAGCTGACAAGGTAAAAGATTATGACGTATATGCAATACAAGATCAATTGTATAAGTTGGATCCTAATTTTACAGGTATCAATTGTAGGATTACAACTTTTGGCTTAGTTTCTGACAAAATTGAAGTTAAAAATAAAGCAAATCCAAACATGTCTGTAGTAGAAATCGATAATACAAGCTTTAACAATCCTCCTGTCGATACTCTAGATAAGGATGAAATTGAAAAGTTTAATAAGTTCTACTCTGCCATTCCTACTGAAAACAAAAACGATGTTAACTATCAGGTAAATAAAATTGTAAATTTTTGGAAGGAAAGCGGAATCAAATTTCATAAAAATGATATCTATGAAGTCATATCAGTATTTGAATTTTCAAATATAGATGAAAATAAGAACGAACTTTTTGTCGGACACACAGGTCTATTGTTTAAACTTAATGATGGCAGATTGATGCTTGTAGAAAAACTAGCCTTTACCGCTCCTTACCAAGTTGTAATCTTTGATGACGAAAATAATTTATACGATTATCTTATGGATCTTTATGATTATTCCAATGATGATTACCCAATAAAGCCTATTATTTTTAGAGATGAAAAAGTGTTTGTAAAAAATTAACTCCCCTGCCGGGGAGTTTTTTAAATTTCCTTGTATACAAAAGTTTCTTTGCCTAGTTTATCCAAGTATTTTTCTATTTTTTTACGTCTTTTCCTATTCCAATCTTTATCGTAGACTAGAGGATTGATACAATTGTCAAATCGTACTGGATTAGTAAATTCTTCTTTCAAATCATCTGCCATATTTTCTAGAGTCTGATCAAGGTCTAGGTTATAATAAGCAAATGGCACATTACCTAAAACTTCCATAGGATTATCAAAAATCAAATCTTCTATTGCTATCTTTGATAGATTAACCCCATTTTGGGTCGCATAATAGTGGCAACGACCTTGGCGAAGGTTAATTTCAAATGCATAAATTTTTCCAGTATTTATATCCCTTTTGAAATCAATATTAAAAAGTCCATAAACTCCAAGACTTTCTACTATTTTTCTTGCATAATCATATAAGATATCCTGGTCAGTATCAATTTTTGCTACAAAGTTGCCAACCCAGTCTGGTCTTTTGTCAAGCATGACATTCTTACAGGCTGACATAGAGAAAGTAGATTTTGACCTATAGCCATCGATACTAAATTCGCTTCCGTCTCCTCCAGCTACAAATTCTTGGACCAGCATATTCTTATCATATCCATTAGAAAAAATATTTTCCAAGATTTTTATAGTCTGCTCTTTTGATTTGGAATGGTAGCCTTTTTGCCAGCCATCAAAATCAAGTTTTTTATAAAACACATCATCATCTGCTTTTATGAAGACATTTTCTGGAAAATCTAGGTCTTTATAATTTCCCTCATTTGCCAAAATTGTTTGTGGGACCAGGTCAAGATGGGCTATTTTTTGGTTAAATTCATCTTTGGTCTTTATAGAATTTATAACATCTATGTTTGCATATGGTAGTTTTGGATTAAAATCTAGTAAATCTAAATTAGTAATTAAGAAATTTCTCATATAATCATCTGGACAAAATATGATAAAATCATTAGATGAATCTTTGTAATCATAGTAAATTTTATTTAAAAGATTAGAGAATACTTCCCTATCTTTTGAGAAATTTTTCTTTTTATAAAATGTAATTATCTCAGAGTCTATACAAGGTAAAAATATAGCAGATGTTGCAACAACTGACTTTATGCCATAAGCTTCGTGGATTTCCCTTGCTATAGAATATGTATTTAGGTCTGATCCTAGTATTATTGGTAAAAATTTTTTCATTCTTTTCTCCTTTATAAGAGTCTTTAGCAAATATTATATTATAGATTTATGCAAAGTAAAAGGCGCAAGCTTTCTTACGCCTAATTTAATTAGTTATTTTAAAATTCTATTCCAAAATCATGGCCTTCTTGACCATCGATATTATATGATATATCTATGCCCTTTAGGTTACTTTTATCTTTAATTATGTAATAATCTTTATTGTAGATTGTCCCCTCTTCATCATCCCAAGTGGAGTACTGACTAACATTAGTAACTTCATTGTCATTATTATCAATTAATTTAACTCTTACATAATTTTCTGATCCATCACTTGCTTGTGTGCTTATAGAAGTTTTTTCATCTCTACTATCCACTATCCTATATTCAATTCTAAAAACCTTATCGTCATTTTCTTTAATATATTCTTTTAGATTGCTTCTTTCATTTTGATCGAGTTTATCTTTATCCACAATGTCATATGATATAATTTCTAACTTTACATCATCTACTATATTTAAACTATAGGTCGCTGGCTCCATAGAATTATCAACTTCACTAACTTTCTCTTCTCCTGCGTTTTGGATGTTTGAACATCCTGTAAAAAGTAGTATCGAAAATATTAATAGTAATTTCCTCATTTTTATAAGCACACTTCCTCCTAAAAAAAATGTTTTTTAATATTATATTATAATTTTTCTACCAGTTCAATATTACAAATAATTTCCAAACATCATAAAATTTTGTAAATTGTAACCATTCCTTAATTTTAATTTAATAGTATATTTGATATAATGATTAAGTTCACGAGGTGGATTATGGAAAGAAAAGTAAAAACAAAAAAAGAATATTATTTATTAACAGCTCTACGTGCACTAGGTTTTGTTGGAGTCAGCCTATTTCATAGGTTTTCTCACATATTTCCTGGGGGCTATCTAGCTGTAATAATTTTCCTACTCCTATCAGGATTTTTAACTATGATGGGAGCGGATAATAAAAAAAATATAGATTTTAAAAAATCTTTGTCTATTTTTATTAATAAATACATAAAGATTTTGGGCCCAGTATTATTTATTATGGCAATAGTTATGGGATTTTCTTTGGCCTTTGCTAGAGAAGTTTTTGATGATTCCATCAAGTCTGTTATTCCTGTTGCCCTAAACTTTGAAAATATACAAAAAATCCTTATAAATGAAGATTATTTCAATCAACTTGGTAATTTTAATATCTTTAACCATTTATGGTATGTATCTATGTACATGCAATTTATTGCTATATTTATGGTAATTGATGGATTTACAAAAAAACTTAATGATAATGTAAAACTTATAATTCATTTGCTAATCACAATTGTTAGTTTTATCCTAATGATAAGTTTAGGAAAAAATAATAGTGATATTACTAGAATCTACAATGGAATTGATACTAGGATATCGGCATTTGCTTTTGGCGTATCCTTATATCTATTGAACAAAAATTACTTATCAAGGATTAAATACAGTGAATCTTTTCTAAAGGTTTCTGCATTAGTTCTAGGATTATTAAGTGTCATACCATTCTTCTTTGTAGATGGTAAAGAGATTTCTTCATATAAGTTTATCTTTATAGCTTATACACTAATTATTGGCCTTTTGACCCTGGTGTTATTTAATTATGAAAGGACCTACTATAGGACAAGGAAGAATAAGTTCCAGATAGTTTCTTATATTGGCGATAGATCATATTATCTATACTTATGGCAATATGTAGTGCAGATACTTTCTGTGTATTTCTTACATGGAATGAATAATGTTCTTGTAGTCATTATAGAAATTCTTGCCATATTTATATTATCTGAGCTAACATATATTATATTTAAGAATAAGAAAATAAATCTTAGCTTGATTATGATATCAATACTTGCTCTTATTGGCCTAAGAATTACTTCAGCAAAAATTGGCAATGCCAAGGAAAAAGAAATAGCAGAGCTTAGAAAAGAGATAACTGCCAATGAAGAATTGATCAAGAAAAGAAATGAAGAGGCCAGAAAAAATAAGCAGAAAAAAGCAAGCAATAAAAAAGAAGAGAAAAATCTCACGAAATCTATAGCTAATGTCGATACAAAGACAATAGATACTCAAGAGAAAAAATATAATCAAGATTTTGAAGAAAAGGCTTACGATGATTTCGAATTTACAGAAAATGAACTAGATTATTTGTCCAAGATTTCTATTACTTCTATCGGTGATTCTGTAATCATCAATGCTGATTCTTATATCAGAAAGTATATACCAAACTTCTACCTTGATGGTGAGGTTGGTCGTGATATGGTTAGTGGCCCAGAAATCCTATCAGCAATCAAGGAAAATGTTGGACTTGCCGATATAGTTGTGATTTCCCTTGGATCAAATGGTTCTGCTAACCATAATGATATGGATAAGATAATGGAAATTGCGGATGGCCGTGATGTTTATTTTGTAAATACTTCCCACACCCAATCATATATGGACTATGTAAATAATTCTATCAAGGAATACTGCGATAGCCACGATAAGGCTCATATGGTTGACTGGAGAAACTACATTAAAGATAAGCCTGATTATCTAGCAGCTGATAGGACTCATCCAAACATTCCTGGATCAGATGCCTTTGCCAAACTTATTATGAGAAAGATTTTAAATGTAAATAAGATAGCTCCATAGATGGGTATATGCACTATAGGAGGGTAAAGGTGAAAAGAAATAAAATTTGTCCAAAGTGTGGATCAAATAAGATAATAATTGTTCCTGGTAAAAAAATCCCAGCTGAATCTGGAAGGTCAATAATGATAGGCCAGTCAGCTCTATCATCAGCATCATTTGATAGATATGTGTGTAGCGAATGTGGATATTCTGAAGAATATTTTGATAAAGATAACATAGATAAGTTGATTAATAAGTTCGGAATCAATAATTAAAAAATCAAACTGACCCCGTTAGTTTTTAAGCTAGCGGGGTCAATTTATTTGCAAAGGTTGGTCTATTTTGCCTTAGGTTCGATTTTTTCTTTGCCACCCATGTACATTCTAAGTGGTTCAGGTATTTTCACGCTACCATCTTCTTGTAGTAGGTTTTCAAGGAAGGCTATAAGCATTCTTGGTGGTGCTACTACGGTATTGTTTAGTGTGTGGGCAAAGTATGTTCCATTTTCTCCACGAAGTCTAATACCAAGACGTCTTGCTTGGGCATCTCCAAGGTTAGAGCAGGATCCTACTTCAAAGTATTTTCCTTGGCGTGGGCTCCATGCTTCTACGTCACAAGATTTGACCTTAAGATCAGCTAGGTCTCCTGAGCAGCATTCTAGGGTTCTTACTGGTATTTCTAGACTTCTGAAGAAATCTACTGTATTATTCCATAGTTCGTTGTAAAATTCTTTTGAATCTTCTGGTTTACAGATGATTACCATCTCTTGCTTTTCGAATTGGTGAATACGGTAAACTCCACGTTCTTCTATACCGTGTGCTCCAACTTCTTTTCTAAAGCATGGTGAATAGGATGTCATCTTAAGTGGCATAGTATCTTCTTCGTTGATAGTATTGATAAATTTACCAATCATAGAGTGTTCACTTGTTCCTATTAAGTATAAGTCCTCACCCTCGATTTTGTACATCATGTTTTCCATCTCTTCAAAGCTCATAACACCAGTTACAACTTCTGAACGAATCATAAATGGTGGAATGTAGTAAGTATATCCACGGTCAATCATGAAGTCACGAGCATAAGAAATTATTGCAGAGTGAAGTCTTGCTATGTCACCTTTTAGGTAATAGAATCCTGCACCAGAAGTTTCGCGAGATGCATCTAAATCTATACCATCAAATGATTCCATAATATCTACGTGGTATGGAACTTCATAGTCTGGCACTATAGGTTCTCCGTATCTCTCATTTTCCACATTTTCGCTGTCATCTTTGCCTATTGGAACAGTTTCATCGATGATTTGTGGGATTTTTTGCATACGAACTTTGACTTCTTCTGCCAAGTTTCTAGTTTCTTCTTCTATATGACTTAGTCTATCGTTGATTTCTCCAACATGAGCTTTAGCTTCTTCTGCTTCATCTTTTTTGCCTTGGCCCATTAGTGCGCCAATTTGTTTAGAAACCTTATTTCTTTCTGCTCTAAGATTATCTCCCTCGGTCTTTGCAGCTCTAGCCTTTTCGTCTAGGTCTAGGACCTCATCTACTAAAACTAACTTCTCATCTTGGAACTTCTTTTTGATATTTTCTTTTACCATTTCTGGGTTTTCTCTTAATAGCTTAATATCTATCATTTTTACTCCTTTTTTGGCAAATAAAAAAGACCTCATCCTACATGGGACGAAGGTCTCGTGGTGCCACCCAATTTATAACTTAATTAATAAAAAGCATAAAGGTAGATTCACTAGCTTCCGCTAAAGATTTGCACCAACCATCTTCTCTCTACAAACTTCCCCTAGTTACTATGTCTTATCGTAGCTATATTTAGTTAAGTATAGTATACATTGAAATCAATATTTTATCAACACCTAGTCTAGTTTTTCATCACTAATCTCTTTTGATTCTTTGCTAAAGGTCTTAGCTTTGTTGATTTTTGCAAGTTTTTTCTTTTTCCAATATTTCACAAACATAATAATCACTATTACTATTAACAGTAGTGGCCATAGGGTTACTAGAGCTATCATTAGATCTTGGAAGAAATTTATAAAAATATGAATGGAATCGCCAAAGGCTTGAGAAATTCTTCCTGCAAAATCCGGTGATCTATTGGCTACATTGCTATAATTATATACTTCTCTTAGGTAAAGATTGTAGGTATCGTAGTATACCCTACTATCCATATCTGAAATAGCTGCTTTTATCTGATCAATTTCAGCTTGGACATCTAGAATTCTTGCTTGAATAGCCATTACATCTTCAAGATTTTCTGCCTTTTCTAGAAGTTCATTAAGCTTATCAAGCTCGGTCTCTTTGGATTTGAGCCTAATGCTAGTATCAGTATAAGATTTTGTAAAATCGTTGATGTGATTGCTAGATGATAGAATTTTGCCATGGCCTTCAAGTTCATCTCTAAATTCATCTGATTTGTCATTTGGAATTTTTATTGTAGAATTTAGAATTCTTATACTATCATCAGATTCATTGGGAAATTCACGGTCAATGGTAGATGATTCAAAAAATCCACCATACTTACCAACTAAATTTTCAATACTTTGGTAATCCTTGTCAAAGTCAGTAGTTTCAACTGTATAATCATAAAACCTTTCTATCTTACGGTCAGTATTTGTCAAATCCAAACTTTGGCCATCATCGATAGTTTCTTCTTCTGCTATATCTTCAGTTTTCATACTTTCAGATGCAATTTCACCAGGATTATAATTTGCACTATCATTTTTTACACTAGCCTCATTAAAATTGCCTGCTCCACAGGCTACTAGAGCGAATGTTAAAATGATAGTAATTAAAATATTTTTTTGCTTTTTCATAAGCTTACCTCCTACGATTCTTCCCCAAGTTTGTTTTCGATATTAGTTAGTTTTTTGTGAATATCCCTAATAATAATTTCATTTTTTAGATTAACTATAAAATCATCTTCTGCCCTCTGTCTATCCTTTTTCTCTTGCCTATTTTGGCTCATCATTATTAGTGGTGCTTGGATAGCTGCAATGCATGACAAAACAAGATTTAACAGTATAAATGGATACGGGTCAAAGGCTTTATCTCCCATTTTATTATTAATTAGCATCCATATAGCAAGTAAAGACACAAATATGATTATAAAAGTCCAAGAACCTGCAAATTTTGCTATTTTATCTGCAGCCCTATCTCCAAAAGAATAATCATCTTTTTGCTTTATTTTCCTATTACTGAGCTGTTTTAAAATAAGGTCCAAATCTTCTTTATCCTCTATAATATCTTTTTGTAAAATCTCTTTTAAAATTTTTTCTTCTTCATATCCCATAATTAGTCACCCTCTTAGATTATCATTTTATTATATAGTATTTACCCCAAAAAAATAGAGAGCCTCAGCTCTCTTTTAAAATATGATCTATTGCCTTTTGTGGTATGCCTATATCTTCTACTATGCACTTTTCTCTATATCTGCTGCGGTCATATATGCCTTTTTTCATAAGCTGCATAGAGACTATTAGGTCGCTATCTACTACCTCTCCCCAGGAATCTCCAGAAGTTGAATCCAATCCACTTGGTATATCTATGGAAATAATATATTTCATAGAACGATTTATCATAGCGATTACGAAGGCATAGGTTCCTGAAATAGTTCGATCAAGGCCTGTGCCAAATATTCCCTCTATGATAGTAGAAACATTCTTGATATTTTCTTCCATATTTTCCAAATCTTGTATTGTATCTACAAAAAATATTCGATCTGTAAGCTTAGAGCAAGCATCATAATTTGCCCTAAACTCATAGCTTGACTTATCCAAACTTCCTATAATATAAATATCAACATAATAATCTCTGGCCATGAGATTCCTTGCACAGGCAAGGCCATCTGCACCGTTATTGCCTATGCCAACAATTACGGCAAAGCTTCGCCTTTGATTCAAATTGATGTTTTTTATAATAGAAAGGCCTGCTCGCTCAACCAAGGCCAAAGCAGGTATTTTCAGTTCATTGATTGCGTAAGTATCTATGGCCTGCATAGTTTCTTTGTCTACTACAAGCATATTAATCTCCTACATATCTTTTAGTCTTAAATCTTTTCCAAATATCTCGTATACTTGACTATTACCCACAATTCTAGAAAATATTCTAGGTCCGTATGTTTCAGATAACATACTCTCATCAAAGTTTGTAGAAAACAGTATTGGTTTTTGTGATATCATCCTAGTATTAACAACATCAAAAAGATTGGCAGAATCATTTTTTGACGGATATTCACTACCCAAATCGTCTATAATTAGCAAGTCACAATCCAAGATAAAATCATACTTCTCTTGGTGCTTATATCTTTGTTCCTCAAAAGCCCAGTTATAGTCATTTAAAAACTTAAAAAGGGATGATGATGTCATATAAAGGACAGAGTAATTTCTATCTAAAAGTTCTTTGGCTACAGAATTTAGCAAGAATGTTTTTCCCCTACCAACATCGCCAAATATATAAATATTTGTAGATTCCTTGGAGAAATTATTTATATATTTCATCAAACTGTTTTTTACAAGCCTGATATTTTCTCTAGGGGTTAGAGGGTAGTTTCCATAGGGATTGTCATCAAAAAGCATATCATCAAAGTTTGAGAAATTTTCTTTTTCTATAAGTTTTTTAATATTTGATAGATTATAATTCTCATCTATTATAATCTGCTTTCTACAAGAACACATTTCGTTGCCTACAAATCCCGTGTCTTTGCAAAGGTCGTGGTGGTATTTTAAGTCCATATAATCTTTGGAAAATCCATTTTCTAGCAATAGTTTTTCTTTTAAATCTCTAAGTTTTTTTAACTTTGCCTCTAAATTGCTAGTTTCTCCACCAGATAAGGTCTGATTTATAATGGTAAATCCCAATTCCTTGATGTTTTTTTCAAGGGAAGCCATAGTTGGAATATTTTTGTAGACTTCATCTATTCGATTTTGCCTATTTATTTCATTTTCTTGCCTACGTTTAGCCAGTATTTCACTAGCCTTATTGGATGTTTTCATTAGATTTTCCCTGTTCTATCATTTTTTCAAAGCGTTTTTTTCTAGCTTCTTCGGCGTATGATTTATAATCATCTCCACTTGAAATTTTTCTATTATTTTTCTTATATTGTCTTGGAGATTTTTTTCTTACAAGTTTTTGACGTTCTTGGTGGATTTTAAGGTCATTGACCGATAATATATTTTGATCTCTCCATGTTTTTATAAAACCCATCACATACTTTACATCGACATTATTTAGCTCTTTGGCTTGGCGAAAAGCTTCTGTGATAAGCTCTGGATCGCTATTATATTCTTCAATAGTTTCATGTATCCTTGTTATATCTGCTGGAGTTAGGGCTCTACCAATGATGTTTTCTACATTGTTAAACATTATTTGCTTGCGGCTAGATTTGTCAAAGCTAGCTTCATTGACCTCATCATATGTTTTTTTATTGTCACCATAGATCATTTGCCTAAAAGAAACAATTTCTATGTACTCTCTGCCATTGATGTCCAATTTCTTGCGGAAGGCTCCCATATTTATCCAATAATCTATAGCATTTTTGATATCTTCGTCAGAATATTTTAGAATTTTTTTAATCTTATCAATATCTACAGAGCCCTCGTTATACATGTCCTTATATACCAAGAGATAAAACTTGAGATTCTCGCCATCCACCATACCTAGATAGGTATTTAAAAACATATTTTCAATAGGTGTGGTTCCCAAATCAACTTTCAAATTTTCAACTGTGAAGTTCATAATAATCATCCTTTGTAAGTTTCATCTTTAGTATCTTAGAATATATCAAATTTCCGTGCATTTCAAAATATCTATCATCAAATTCTATGTCTTGATTTTCAAAGAGCTCGCTATCAAAGCCTGTTTCCTTAAAACCAAGCTTCTGGTAAAGACTTAAGGCTCTTTGGTTAAATAGATTAACTTCAAGAAGCATTGTTTTGAATTTCAAATCATTGAAATAATAGTCAAGTAAGCAAAGCATTGCATCATAACCATAGCCAAGGGATACGTAATTCGCATCAAATACTATGCCCAAAAGTGCCTTTTTTGTAAGGGGATTGTAGTTTTTTAGACCGACAAAGCCAATAAATCTATCATCTTCATATCTTTTTACTGCAAAATACTTTTTCCTTGGTGTACAAATAGAATTGTACCAAAAGTTTATTTCAAAATCTGAAAGATTGCCATAGTTATAGCCAGAAAGCCTAGGATCTTCGTAGTCAGCCCAATTATTAAGTTCGTAGGCTGTAGGTCTTGTCATTCTCTCAAGGTAGACTCTTTTTTTCTCACTATTAGTAGGCATTTTCTTCTCTGTATGATAGATCTCTAAATGTAGTACATGGTTTGTTAAAGAATAGGTCTATAGTTCCAGTAGATCCATTCCTGTGTTTTGCAACAATTACCTTGGCTATATTTGGATTATCTTCCTCATCGTAGTAGTCTTCCCTATATAGAAGCATTACTACATCGGCATCTTGCTCTATCGCTCCTGATTCTCTCAAATCTGATAGGATTGGCTTGTGATCAGCCCTCTTATCAGCTTCACGAGAAAGTTGGGCTAGAGATAGGATAGGACAATTTAACTCTTTTGATAAAGATTTTAGCCCTCTAGATATGGATGCTATTTCGTTTTGCCTATTTTCTTTGTTGGAGTCTGCACTCATCAATTGTAGATAGTCTATAACTACAAGGTCTAGACCACTTTCAGCTTTGAGTCTTTTTAGTTTTGATCTCATCTCAGAAAGGGAAATAGCTGGAGTTTCATCTACATAGAGGTCCTTATCGACAATCTCTCTAACCGACCTAAATAGTAGTTCCCATTCGTCATCCTTTATCCTACCATTCATAACTTGCCCTAGGTCAATCATAGATACCATTGATATGAGCCTGTAGTTTAGTTGAAGTGTAGACATTTCTAGGGAAAAAAAGGCTACTGACTTGCCCTCTTTGGCTGCATTCCATGCCATAGTAAGTCCAAGGGCTGTCTTACCCATGGCTGGTCTTGCTGCAAGTAGGATAAGTTGAGATGGTTGAAGGCCTGATAGTTTCATATCTATGGAAGATAGTCCTGTTGGTACTCCAGTTATATCTCCGTCGTTTAGAGATAATTCGTTGATTATCTGTATTGTCTCATCTAGGGTATCTCCAACTTTAGTTAGACCATCGTTTAGCTTATCTTGAGATATGTCAAATATTTTGCTTTCAGCTACTTCCAATATTGTAGAAACATCGTCACTTTGCCTGTAGCTTAGCTCCATTATATCGTTACTTGCCCCTATTAGACTTCTTAGCAGCGCCTTTTCTTTGACCGTCTTTGCGTATGTATCAATATTTGGAGTATAAAATGAGGAGAGGGTAATCTCAGCGATAAACTCCTCCCCTCCAACTTCTTGTAATATATTTTCATTCCTCAACTGGGATAATAAGCTCACTTCGTCTACCTTGATATCTTTTTCAAACATGGTGACTATGGACTTATATATCCTTTGGGTCCTGGAATCATAAAAGTCTACAGGTTTTATTATTTGATTTGCTCTATCGAAAGTTTCATTTTTCTTAAGTATACTTCCGATAATAGCCTTCTCTGCTAAGAAGTCATATGGAAGAGGCCTATTTGCCTCAGTCATTAAGCTTCCTCAGCAACTACTTCTACTTTAAGATCAGCATTTACTTCTGGGTATAGTCTTACATTTAGATTAAATTCGCCAGTTCCTTCAATCTTTTCAAGGCCTTCGATTCTCTTTCTGTCAACTTCGATACCATTTTCAGCTAGAGCTTCTGCTATATCTTTGTTTGTGATAGAACCAAATAGTTTGCCATCTTCACCAACGTTTACTTTTTGTGTAAGTGTTAGTGCTTCGATTTTTTCTTTTAGTTCTTCTGCTTCTTTTCTGTTTTGTGCTTCTTCTTCTTTTAATTTAGCTTGCATTTCTTCAAGTTCAGCCATATTCTTTTTGTTAGCTTCAACCGCAAGTCCTTGTGGGTTAAGGTAGTTTCTAAAATATCCTGGTTTTACATCTACAAGGTCTCCCTTAACGCCTACTCTTACGATATTATCTGTTAATATTACTTTCATCTTCTTCTTCCTCTCTTAAATATTCAATTATTGCTTTTCTTAGCAATTCTTCAGCATTTTCCATGCTCATGTCAAGCTGGGTTGCAGCCGCTGTTAGATGGCCTCCCCCTCCGATGCGCTCTAATATTAATTGTACACTTATATCGCCCAAGCTTCTACCAGAGATGTGAATTTTATTGTGAGATCTGGTTAGTACAAAGCTTGCCTTTACACCCTTTATAGTCAAAAGGTCATCTGCTGCTTGACTTGCTATAAGTGTTGATCCATCAATATCTCTATTGAAATGGCCAATAGCAATCATATCATTTACTATACTCGAATCAGCTATAAC
Organism: Anaerococcus urinomassiliensis; assembly: GCF_900128425.1. NCBI lineage: Bacteria > Bacillati > Bacillota > Tissierellia > Tissierellales > Peptoniphilaceae > Anaerococcus > Anaerococcus urinomassiliensis. Next base: position 411,726 of record NZ_LT635782.1, on the reverse strand, counting down.
TTCCGACTTATATTTAACAATTTCAAAATCATCTTTGAACATTCGCTTGATATAAACTGAATCGGCACCCCAACGTTTCAGTATACTTGCCGCCTCAAAAGTACGAACTCCTGTTTGATAAACAAAGTTTTTGGTATCAACTGTAATACCTGCTAAAAGCGACTCGGCTATTTGGGTTCTTGCTTTAAAATTCTCATCCAAATAATTTAGGATTTCTGTAACAAGCTCAGATGCACTTGATGCATAAGGTTCTATATATGATATTGTCGATTTCTTAATATAATCATTGCCACGTCTGTGGTGGTCTATTATAACAATTTGATCAGCCTTATCTATTATACTTGGTGCTTCTGTAGAGTTCTTCCTGTGATTGTCTACAACTACTACAAGCGATGACGGTCTTAATATATTAAGCGCTTCTTCTTCAGTCAATATATTATCCCTAAGTTCTTCTAGATTTGAAGTTGTAGATGAGTACATATTTTCAATTTGTCTAGGAACTTCGTTTAGGATAATATATGGCTTTTTCTTTAAAAACCTTACTCCCTCGTATACACCAAGAGCCGCTCCAAAAGAGTCCATGTCTGGGTTATTGTGTCCCATAATAAATACTTCTGATGATGCAAGGATCATTCTCTTTAACGCACCGGATATTACTCTGGACTTAACCTTTGAGGTTTTTTCTGTAGCCTTACTCTTACCACCAAAGTACTCGTAATTGTCTTTTACTTTTACTACTGCCTGGTCTCCACCACGTGATAGGGCTATATCAATGGCAACTCTGGAATCATCGTAGATTTCATTTGGTGATGATCCAGAAATGCCAGCTCCTATTGATAGTGTTGGATTAATAGTATTGCCCAAGGATATTTCCCTAATATCATCTAGAATAGAGAATTTAGAATCATATATATCTTGGTAGTCTTGATACTCCATGACAACCATAAATCTATCATTTTCATATTTTCTAACTACACCATGATGGGAATTGAAATATTGGGTAATAGTTCTATCTATAGTGCCCAAAACCTGTGGTCTATTGATGGCATCAGTGGAGTTTCTCAAATCTTCATAATTGTCCAAAAACACTGTGAAAAATACAAGTCTCTTATCTTTAAAGAGCTGTTTTATGGATTCATCATAAGTATTATCGATTCCATATAAAAAAGTCTCTCTAGTATCAAGCTCATCATTTTTTACACTTGAAATATGAAATTGTATAACCCTGCCATCAATCTCAGTTGTAAATGGTACAGTTAAATCTCTTTGTTCAAAATCGACTTCAGCTAAGCTAGGCAAAATATCATCTATAGGATTACCAATGAGCTCTTCTTCTGGAAATAAATTCCTAAAATCTGTGTTGTGCCATTTTATATTATCCTCAGCGTCTAAAACCACAATTGGAAAAGGCATTTCAAAAACCAAATTTTTTGTTATGCTATCAAAACTTGATTCAACCTCGTCAACATAACGTTGTAACATCTTTTCATTAGAGTCACTTAAATTGCTTAGATAAAAATACAAGGCCAAGCACAGTATAAGTCCTATAAGAGCTAAAATCTTATTATAGAAAAATATGACTACACACAGGGCCACTGGCAAAGCCAAGGCATAAAATATTTTTTCTTTTTCATTTGGTCTAAATTTGTCCATAAGACCTCCTAGATTTGTTTCTTATATCCATAAATATATCAGCAAAGCCTATTATTACAAAAAATACGGCAAATATATAGAAGAATACTATTACAAAGAACCACTGCAATCCTCTAGACAATAAGGATTTTCTCATACTTAGCATATAATCATATACTCCCATACCATTAAATAATAAAATACTAAGGCAAATCCATATTAGATTTGTTCTTATATATATATCCTTTACGCCCAAAAATCTTGCAATGAAGTAAAGAATAATAGAAGCAATTATTATAGTAGAAAAATCCTTTTTATCCAGTCTTATATCTCTTAAAGCTACCATATCCTTGCCAATTTTCTTATAGGCTAGGTAATTTCTTATAATCCTAAGACTAATTGCACTATATATTAAGGATAGGCTTGCAATCATAGCTGGATATAGGGCAAAAACTGATTCTATGTACTCTAATTTTAAATCATAGGTGGTGTTAAGCTTAAGCTCTTCATATAAGTCATTTGCCAATGTTTTTATATCCAAACCAGCATTTACCATGGCAAGCTTATAGACTATTATAAGGATAAGGCTTATTATAAGAAAGCTAATCAAAATCTTATACTTATCACTTATAGTAGACCTAGTCATTGCTATAAAAAGTAGACTTATCAAAAATATCGGAACAAGATCAAAGGCTATAACATCAGGACTGATAAACATAAAAGCAATTAAGATTGCCATTAGCAAAGATATGCCAAATTCTTTAAAACCCTTTGTAAGGTAAACTAGGGCTAAAAGTATAGGACAAGTTGCAAAAAGCAAAACATTGCCACCAGTCACCAATAATAAAACTGTTATGATTGCTCCAATAGAAAGATAATCAACAATTTTATTTATATTTTTACTAATTTCCATAAAATTCCTTTCACTTAATTCTAGCATAAAGAGCCATTATAAACAATCCAAGAAAATTATGCTTTGTATATCTTACTATTTCTTTACCCACATTCAATTGATTAATAAATAAAACATAAATTTAAAAAGTGCCAAGAATAAATCTCAGCACTTTTAATCTATATATCCAAAATATTTAACAGTTCATTTCTATAATCAGTAAATTCTTTGCTTGTTCTATTTCTAGGATAGTCAACTTCTATTGGAACTATCTCTTTGATCCTTCCTGGCCTTGGTTCCATGACTATAACTTTAGTTGACATATAAACAGCCTCATCAACATCATGAGTTACCATTATAGTCATATTCTTTTCTTCATCCCACAGTTTTAGTATCTCATCTTGCATGTTCATCCTTGTAAATGCATCCAAGGCACCAAGAGGCTCATCAAGAAGTAAGACTTCTGGCTTGTTTACCATAGTTCTGATTAATGAAATTCTTTGGGCCATGCCGCCTGATAAGTTAGATGGGTAAGAATTTTTGAAATCTAATAGACCCACTTTTTCTAACATTTGATCGATTGTCTTATCATCGACTTTTTCTTCACTTTTTAACTTAGCAGAAAATCCCACATTATCTTTTACGCTAAGCCATGGAAATAAAGTTGATTTTTGAAATACCATTCCCCTTCTACTTGAAGGACCTGTGATCTCTTCTCCATCTAGGTAAATATTTCCTGTAGTTGGAACTATAAGGCCAGCTATAAGTCTAAGTATTGTAGACTTTCCACATCCTGATGGACCAACTATACTTACAAACTCATTTTCCCTTAAGGAAAAATTGATGTCCTCAAGAGCTGTAGTTATAAATTCACTATCAGATCTTACGAATGATTTTGAAACATCTTTAAATTCTAATTTACTCATCTAATAGCTCCTCCATCTCTCCATCTTAAAGCTCTTTTGCTAATTTGTTTTATAATCATATTTACCAAAATAAAGGTAAGTGCAAGTAGAATTATAGCTCCATACATGGACGAATAATCAGCCCAAGAGCTTTTCCATGTTATATACCATCCAAGTCCACTTTCTACACCAAGCATTTCGGCAACGATTAGAGCATTACAAGCTGCAGACATACCAGCTATTAGTCCTTGGAAAATATTTGGTGTGGCTGATGGGATTGCAACCTTTTTTACTAGCTCTGTATTGGTTGCTCCTAGTGTTTGGGCAGCCTCATAATAAGCAGGCTCGACATTTCTCATACCTGTTATGGTAGCAAGTGTTGTTGAAAACCAAACACCTAGCCCTATTATAAATACTGCTCCTTGGAACAGATTTATAGCAATTACCATTACAACAGGTAGCCAGGTTGTTGTTGGTATAGGTCCAAGGATTTTTAAAAATGGATCTACCCAGTAGTTTACCTTATCAAAGTAACCTGCAAGTATACCAGTAATTATTCCAAGTACGCCACCTATGATATAGCCTGTGAATAAAAGTTTTAGTGAACTTATTACAGACTCAGCCAAAAATGCATCATCAGCCTTCATGGAATTAAATATCATATCTATCCATGGAAAATATGGTAAGGCAAGTTTTGACGTTTTTAAGGTCAAAATATCATAAATCATTAGCAAAACATATATAAATGTATATCTAGGTGCTTTATAAAGTAGTCGGTCTCTTAAATTCTCCTTCTTTATGGAAACTAGAAGAGCAATTACATAAATACTTGTAAGTATGGCCAGAAATCCTGGATACATATTAGTTTTTGCTAATCCAGAATTTTGTTCTGGTAAAAAGTAATATTCAATAATGGCTAGGATACCTGCAATTATTGGTAGAGCTAACCTAAATCTTTCATTAGTTTTATTTCTTGGCTTTGATTCAAGTTTAATTAACTCATCTTTTGTTAATCTTCCCTTTTCTTCTTTATTCGGTTTTTTTGGATTTAATTGATTATCTTTATCCATATACCTTCCTTAATTCTTTTTAACTACTTCAACTTCCCCGTTTCCAAGTGGTCTCCATAATTCTTTAACTAAATCATCTGTTGATCTATTTTTATCAATAAGATTTAATTCTTTGTAATCATCAAAGTAGCTACGAATAGTTTCTTCACCGTCAGCATTTGTAAGTGTGTAGTCATATGCTTTTAATAATTCTGTTGCTACTTCTGGATCTCCAGCTGCTAGGTTTTTATCTTGAAGTAATTTTACTGATTCTGCTGGGTTTTCTGCTGCATATTGGTTTCCTTTTTCAATAGCTTCTGCAACAAGTTCTGCAAGCATAGGGTTTTGTTCAACAAATTCTTTGTTAAAGGCAGTTACACAGCAAACTTCAGAACCAAAGTCTTCATCTGTTGTTAGAGATCTCACTGGTCTGATTTTTCCACTTTGTATGAATTCTTGAGCAAATTGGTCATCTAGAACTGCCCCTTGGATTTCTCCACTTTCAAGCGCTTGGATTACAGCAGCTGCATCAACTGGTTTTACTGTAACATCATCTGGATTTATATCATCGTGGATTAAAAATCTTAAAAGTGTATTGTGTCCACTATTTCCAATACCATTTGTTACAGCAACTGATTGGCCAACCATATCTTCTGTTGATTGGTATTTACTTTCATCTAGGACATATAGTGATTTACATCCTGAGTGAGAAGCAGTTGAGAATACATATTGTAGTCCCTTTGTAGCTGGAACGATCAGTGAACCAAACTCACCAGTCATAGCATCAAGTTGACCACTTGAAAGTGCATCTTTACCAGTTTTTGTATTTACAAATTCTACTTCTACACCATTTTCTTCAAAGTATCCATTAATTTCTGCAAGGTTTTGACCAGCTATACATAGGTCTCCATCAAAACCAATTTTAACTTTTGAACCATATCTTGGTTCTTCTTCTAGGCTAGCAGCCTTAGAAACATTTTGATCTTCGCTAACATTCGTATCTGATTTTTGGTCATTGCTTGCATTTTGATTTCCGCAAGCTGAAAGAGTCAATCCTCCAAGTAAAATGAAGGCTAAAAGTTTATTTTTTTTCACTATTATTCTCTCCTAATTTATTCATCACAACAGCTATGTTGTTCAATTTTACTCATATCAAAGTTCTCATCCATAAAATCAACCACTTCTAGGTCATCTGCCATGTGGCCATTATGGCCTATATAATTAACTTCAGTGGGGCTATTTGCATTAGTGTTGCTACATCCACTAAGTACAAAACTAAAAATTAAAGCTAGTAAATAAAACTTCTTTATATTTTTCACATCCTTCCTTTGTAGATTAATTTACATAAACAAATAAAAAGCCCGCCCCAAAAAAGGACGAGCTTATCGTGGTTCCACCTTAATTTATTTTAAGAAAAAATCTTAAAACCTCAATGTGCTTAACGGGCACTAGCGTTATAGCCTACTATAATTTCGGTATAAAACTCAAAGATGCACTTCCACAGACTTTCTATGATTTTTCTCAGCTAATAAATCTCTCTGTAATAGAAAAATTCTATGTACTCTCTCTTTTCGACGTTTTTATTTATGTACTAAAAAATATACACCATCAAAAATACAAAGTCAAGTATTTTTATAAATATATTTTATTTTTAAAATAATTTGATATTTTCCCGTTGTGATGTTTCTCTTTAGTTCTAAAAAAATACCTGGTATACTATAATTAAGTGAAATTTATAGAGGTGAATCATGGATTTACAAAATTATGATATTTCAATCATTTCTGACCCACATGTTTTAAGTAGTGATTTGATATCCAATAGCGAAAATTTTATTAAAGAAATAAAAATAGAAAGAAAACTAACAGTAGAAAGTGAAGACTTGTTCAAAGAAGCCCTATCAATGGTTGATAAGGCCAATAGCCAGTTTTTATTTTTGCCAGGCGATTTGGTAAAAGAAGGAGAATACAAATCCCATGAGTTTGTAAGAGAAAACTTGCTATCTTGGAAGAGTAAAAACAAAGATAGAGAAATCTTTCTAATTCCAGGCAATCACGATTTGAACAACCATAGGTCTTACGATTTTAAAAATAATAAGAAAACTAAAAATACCAATCCAAGAGAATTTTATGAACTATATAACTTTGTTTACGAAAACAAATATGTCCTAGAAATGTACAAGGATTCTACAATATTTCATAATTATTTGGATAAAATCAACAAAGAATACGAAAGAGAGGAAGAATATTCATACTACGCTCATGGATATTTTTCTTATCTAGCAAGGATTCCTAGCAGTAGAAATGATAGCACGGGCCTAAGCCTTATATGTGTAGATACTTCAATATATTCTGCAGATACAGAACAAAATCACAGGGATAATAGAGAAAATGTACCAGGATCTATTATTATTGAGCAAATGAAGTGGATTGTAGATAAAATTGATGAGGCAAAAAGTAGAAATGATCTAATTTTCGTCATGGCCCATCATGCCCTTATGCCAAACTTTAGAAATCAAGAGCTGGTATTCTCCCCTTTTATCATTAAAGAATGGAGAAGTAAGTATGAGTGTGATGACCCTAGAATCAATGGTAAGACTCCTATAGAAGTCCTTGCTGACAATGGTGTCAAATTTGTATTTACTGGCCACCTCCACGAAAATGGTACAGCTAAATATATTTCAGAGATGGGAAATGTTATATATGATATACAAACAGGTTCTACTGTTACCTACCCTCTCCCAATCAGGCATATAAAAGTCATAAACCAGGTTGCAGAAAAAAATGGCTATGAAGTTTATATAAAAACTGAACTAATCAAAGAATTTACCTATATGAATTTGCATGGCGAATACGAAATTATCAAAGATGCCATAAACTATACTCTAGGTAAGCAGCTGAGCCTAGAAGATGTTGTACACAACTACATTAGAATCCAGGCCAATAATCCTAGGTATAGCCACATAGATATACAAAGTGAGGCTTCAAGGCTTTTGTCAAATCGCTTAAATATGGATGTGCCTGAAAGAGGATATGTCAACGATATTATATTCCCAATGGTCAAAGACTATTTCCCTCTTGGTAATAAACGCGCTAGGGTCTTTGTTAAGAAAGTTAATGGCGAGTTTCAATTTCTTATAAGGGCAGCTGGCAATAATATTTATATTAAGGCCTCAAATTTGGAAGAATCAATAAATATAATCCTTGACCAAATAGAAAATAAAATCCTCATACCTTACAAAATAGTCCAAATCTTGGATACGATTATTCATAAAGTTTGGTCTATGCCTATTGATGATGATGGACATATTTTTTATGACTTTGTTAACTACATGTACCAATACAAACCAATCGGTGAGGACGAGAAACCAGCTTATATTAACAAAATGATTGATAACCTCAATAATCCAGACTACGATATCATAGGTATAGTTTTGGATTATGCAAGTGTAGAAATTAATCAAGTTTTTGATAGCTTTACCAGCTCTATCAAACTTGAAAAAGATGGAAGCAAGCAAAAATTCTTCGATAATTTGATCCAAACAGAGGGCTGGGCATCAAAGCTTACCTACAAGTATTTAAGATATCGAGTAGACAATCTAAGAGATCTCTTGGATTTCTTTTCAATGTTTTTGACTGGCAAGAAGGATATAAAAGGTGTAGATTTGGCCAAGAGAATTGTTAAACTTACAGCTGTAAGAAGAGCAAAGGAGAGTTTGTCTAACCAAATGTTTGGCCAAACAAGTCTAAGACAATTTGTTATAGGATTAGTAAATTCAATGAGTGATGAAATGGTTGAAATCTACCAAAATGAAGAATTAAATGAATTAGAAAAATACTTTAACTATGTAGTATATGACGATACAAAATAAGGTGATGTTGCAGAATAGATAAATCTATTCTGCTCATCACTTTTTTTCTTGTATATCTGTATCAAGCCATTAATTTTTATAGAGTTTTTTAAGATATGAGTGAACTTTTCCACATTTTTCTTAAAAATAGGGTCACTTAATAGAGCTTATGAAATTAATGTTTTTTTCTTAAGCAGCTTTGTATTTTATGATTTCTAAGTTTTTGTTTTCTATTTTGGATGCCAGTTTATTTAAGTTGAGCGCTATTGATAGAAGACATATTTCACTTATTATATTTGCTTTTCCTCTATGATGGAATCTGTTGTAGTCTAGCCCTGATTTTATTTTAGAAAATGCTCCCTCAGCTTGAATAGACCTGTTTAGTCTTTCTTCTATTCCTTGGTCGGATATTATGTTTTCTAATGATTCTTTCCTATATTTTTGGAATGTTTCTGATATGTAGATGCCTTTAGTTTTTTGTCCATCTTTGTTCCAGTCAAAACATCTATAGACTTTTGTGGTTGTTACATATCCATTTTTTCTTTTTCTATATCTGTCATTGCATCTTATGAATTCTTTACCTTCTTCTGATATGTATTTGTCTTGATTTTCATCATAGACTAGGCTTTTCCTGAATTCTTGTTCTTTTTTATATTTTCGTGTTTTTGATTGTTCATAGTTTGATGGCTTTATGTAGGATGTTAAGTTATTTTCTGCAAGATATACATAGTTTTCTTCGCTTTCATATCCTGCATCTTCTACTACTTTGTCTAGTTTGTTTGGGTAACTTTTTAGTAGTTTTGTTAAGAATGGCTTTAGCGTATACATATCAGATGGGTGATGGGATACATTTTCTCCTATGATGAAACCTGAGGCACTTGCTAGGTCCTCCACGAGCCGGACGGGCTAGTTCATTATATGCTGGCTTTAGTTGACCATTTCTCATGTGGTCTTCTTTCATTCTCATAAAGGTTGCATCATGGTCTGTTTTTGAGTAGGAGTTTCTGTAATCGCCCATTATTTCTAGATGTTTATGGTAAGTTTCTAGTTTGCTTTTCCAATCTTTTAGCATTTCATACTCACGCTGAAGCTGATGTTTTCTTTTGCCTTGTCCAAATACAAAGTTGATTTTCTTTTCTATGCATTCTTTACTAACTTGATTAAATACTATTTTTACTACTTCTAATACTTGGCTTGCAGTTAGGTCTTTGTTTAAATTGAAGTGTTTTATTATTCTCATCCTTAGTTTTTCTTGCCACTTTTCTATGCTTCCTCTCCATACAAAGCTATATCTATTGGCGTAGGCTTCTATTTTTGTTCCATCTATGTATATACTTGATAGGTCTATCTGATTTTCTTCTATTAATATTTGGACCATTTCATTTAGTAGATTGGGGGTTAGATTTATTATTTTTTGTCTAAATCTATTTATTGTTGAGTAATCTGGTGGAGTTTGTCCATCAAGAAGATATTTTATTCTTAGATCATATTTGCATGATTTTTCTATTTCTCTTGATGTAAATATTCCTTCAGAGTAGCAGAATATTATTATTTGAAGCATTGTTACTGGGTTAACAGTAGGTTTTCTTCCAAATGATGAGTAGACTTTCTTTATTTCTGTTAGGTCTATCCTTTCAATTATATTTTTTACAAGCCTTAGTTTTATGTCATCTTGGATGTATACTTCGGTGTTAAAATTTAATTTTAATTGAATTGTATCATCAACTAACGTAAAATTGGTTAGTGATGATGTATTGTTTTTAACGTTTATCATAAATACATTCTATCAGAAAAAGACGAGGATTTTTAGTTTCCTCGTCTTTTTTCTATGTTAGGACTTTTGCAACAGCCCCTTTTAAAGTATTTTTAATATCCACTGTCTTCCCCAAAAACTGGGTCTTGGGTAAAGTTTATCCCTAATTTTCTAAGCATTCTTTTTTCACTGTCATTTAAAATGACTGTGCTGTGTGCATCTAAACTTTTTAAATTTTTAATTTCTTCCATAGCCATATGAGTCAAAGGATTGGTTGTAGCTGAAATAGCTAGGGCTATGAGCATCTCATTTATCGATAATGACGGTTCAGTTTCTCCCAAGGACTTGGTCTTTAGGTTAGAAACAGGCTCAATAATATGTGGGCTTAAAAGTAGGATTTCATCATCAAGATTTCCTAGCTTTTTGAGGGCATTTAGTATACAAGCAGCAGGAGCTGTAAATAGTTTTGATTTTTTGCCCCTCATTATTCTTCCATCAGCTAACTCAATAGCAAAGGATTCTTTGCCAGTAATTTCCTCTTTTTCACGAGCTGCTAGTGCAACCCTCCTATCTTCTGCACTAATGTCAAGGTTTGACATTAGGGTTTGTATTTTTTCTACACAAGAATAAGATTCTTTAGCATATCTAACATCAACTAGCGAATTATAGTATCTCCTTACTATCTCTTCCTTGGATGCTTTTATGGCGGCCTCATTGTCAGTTATACAAAATCCTACCATATTGACACCCATATCTGTTGGAGATTTGTACGGTGTTTGCCCCATAATTTTTTCTAGCATCCTCTTTAAAACTGGGAAGGCCTCTACATCGCGATTGTAAGAAACTGCTAGTTTCCCATAGGCTTCTAGGTGATAAGGATCTATCATGTTTACATCGTTTAGGTTGGCAGTTGCTGCCTCATAAGCAATATTTACAGGATGCATAAGTCCAAGATTCCATATTGGGAAAGTTTCAAACTTTGCATAAGATGATCTTTTGCCTCTCTCATAGTCCAAATACATTAGAGAAAGTGCTGTGGCCATCTTCCCTGACCCAGGTCCTGGGCCTGTTATAACGACTAGGGGTCTGTTAGTTTCGACATAGTCATTTTTGCCAAAGCCATCTTTAGATAAAATATGGTCTATATCATTTGGGTAACCTTTGATATTATATGTCCTGTGGTGGGTTATTGAAAGATTATCCAAATACTTTTCATATCTTAGTACTTTTTCTCCATTATTAAACTGGGTAATCACAATGGAGTTTACTAAAAATCCCTTCTGTTCAAAGGCTTGCTTTAGCCTAATGGTTTCAGTATCATAAGAGATTTCGTTGTCTCCTCTGATTTTGTTACTTTCTATGTCATTGGCATTAATTGTTATAATAATTTCAGTTTTATCTTTGATGCTATCTAGCATTCTTAGCTTGGAATCTGGCAAAAATCCAGGCAAAACTCTTGATGCATGTCCATCGTCAAAGAGTTTTCCACCAAACTCTAGATACAATTTATCAAAGTGACTTATTCGTTCTAATATTTTTTCTGATTGAAGTTTTATGTATTTATCGTTGTCAAAGGCAATCTTTTTCATTTCTTCCTCCTAGCTTTCCTGTTATATTATACCAAAATTATATCAAAATAAAAAACCGGACCATGGTCCGATTAATCTTCTAATTTCTCGTAGCCAGGAGTCTTAAACTGCTTGCCATCTTTGTCAATCCATAAGACTTCAGCGTCAAATTCCTTAGCAACTTCCATTCCCTTCTCTAGGTCAACTGTAAATAAATATGTGCTTAGGGCATCTGCCAAAGCAATATCATTTTGAATTACAGTTACTGATCTAAAATAATCAGATGGGAAAAGTGTATCAGAATCAATGATATGGTGGTATCTCTTACCATCAACTTCATAGTATCTTTGATAGTCACCACTTGTCACAACTGCTGTATTATTCACAGCCACTACACTTGAATATGGATCTTCTGCTTCAAGTTCTGGGTTTTGGATAGCTATCCTCCATTTACCATTTTCTTTGTTTGGATTTTCGCCTATTATTGCATCATCTCCACCTACAGACAATATAGCTGTTGATACACGATTTTTTCTTAGGGCTTCTTCAACTTTTTTGGTTGCAAATCCCTTACCAATAGCACCAACATCTATAGACATTTCCGGATCTAAGATTTCTACAGTTGAATTTTCCTCATCAATTTTTATCTGGCTTATGTCACTATGGCTTGCTGCCTCTTCTAGTTGTTCTTTCGTAGGTACCCAAGTTTTTGAAGGATTGTCAAGTGACTCTTCCCTAGCATCATGCCACATTTTTATAACATTACCAAGGCCTATATTGATCTTGCCACCAGTCTTTTCATCAAAATCCAATGAGTATTCTATAAGCTCTATTATGGCAGGATCAACTTCTACAGGTCCTTTGCCAGCATTGTCATTGATGGTCTTTATATTGTTTACTCCCTCGAAATCGTAGTAAGAGTTGAACAATTCATGGTATTTTTCAAGTTCTGTTTCTAGGATGTCAGTATATTCTTTGAATTGTTCTTCACTTTCTGCATAGGCAGTAAATGATGTAACAGTATCAAAGTAGTTATAGTAAACCTTGTCAAACTTTTCTAACTTTGCTTTGTTTTCTTCTGTGCTAGTAGAATCGCCTACTTCAACTACAGGTTCTTTTACATTATCATTTGATTCATTATTCTGGCAAGAGCTAAGTCCTGCGATTAGAAATATGGATAAAAATATTCTTCTTAACTTCATAACTTGTCTATATTAATTGTCTCCATGTCCTTTGTTATGGTGATTTTTTCATCGTCTGCCCATAGCAACAAAATATAGGCCGCTATTTTTGACTTAAAATCATTGTATTCGCCTTCAAGTCCAAGATTATAGATTATATCTAGAAATTCTTCTGCTGGTGCAAATCCCTCGTACTCATCTATAATTTGGTCTCTTTCATGTCTATCTAATTTTTCTATAAATACAGATCTTGCTTTATCTTCATCAAAAGCATCAGCTCCAGGCATAAGAACATAATGGTCTATGTCGCTATCTATATCTATATAATTTTTTATAATATCATCTTCAGTTTCTCCTTGGTTAATACGGATAATATCAAGACTTTCAGTATTTAGCCACATACTTTTTAAGTATGAGTCCTCATCCATTATAGTCCATTTTTCCACTAACCAAGATAAATTAATTGGTTTGTTCATTTGCTCTTATCTCAAATATGGCAGCTTCATATTCCCAAAGCTCTAATTTGAGATTACTTCCTTTCTTAACTTCTATCTTTCTTAAATTACCTCTTGCTCCTCCATATTTCTGGTCAAAAGAATTAAGTCTCTCAATAAATATCAAGTCCTCATCATATGGGAATTCATATCCACCATGATAGAGATTAGCCATATTAAGTACAATTAAAAATCTCTTATCATCTGCTATCCTTTCAAAAGCAAAGACTGATGTATTTGTATCATCTACTATTATCCATCTAAATCCTGCTTGGTCATAATCATATTTGAAAAACGCATAATTTTCCTTATATAAGTAATTTAGATCTCTCAAATATCTATTAAAATCATCATGTTTTGGATAGAATAGAATGTCCCAGTTTATGCTTGCATTTTCGTTCCATTCGTCAAATGTAGCAATTTCATTTCCCATAAAGTTTAAAATCTTGCCAGGATGAGCCATTTGATAAGTATATAAAACTTTAAGCTCTTTGAATTTATCTTCATACGAACCACTCATTTTGTTTACCATAGCACCCTTAAGGTGAACTACTTCGTCATGGCTAAGTGGCAACATAAATTTCTCATTGTAAAAATAAAACATTGAAAATGTTATTTTCGAATGGTGTTGGCTTCTATTGTAGGAATCTACCTTAAAATACTTAGTGGTATCATTCATCCAACCTAAGTCCCATTTGTAGTCAAATCCAAGGCCATCTTCATCAACAGGACTTGTAACCTTTGGATATGCTGATGAGTCCTCTGCAATAATCATAACATCTGGAAAAGAATTTTGTAAATCCTTATTTGCATCCTTGATGAAATTTATATTGTCATAGTGAACGCCACGATTTTCATTACCATTATAATAAATCATATAGGAAACTGCATCGACTCTAATCCCATCAATGTGAAAGTTTTCAATCCAATAGGCAAAGGATGATTTCATAAAAGATTTTACATGTCCTTTGGAATAGTCAAAATTGATTGATCCCCACTCAGAGTAAGTTAGACCATCATAAGGTGATTCATAAAGGTGGGTCCCATCAAAGGTCTTTAATCCATAGTAATCATTGGCAAAATGAACTGCCACTAGGTCTAATATAACTCCTATTCCATTTTGATGAAGGAGGTCGACGAATTTCTTAAAATCTACTGGCCTACCATACCTAGCACTTGTGGCAAAAAATCCTGTCGATTGATAGCCCCAAGATGGATAAAAAGGATATTCAGTTACTGGCATTATCTCTACATGAGTATAATTCATCTTTTTGACATGGTCGATTAGCCTATCAACTATATCAAGAAAGTTTACATTTCCACCATATCTTAACCAAGAACCAATATGAAGTTCATATATATTTAATGCCTTATCAAAATTCTTATCTCTTTTTTCTATAAAATCTGAATCATTAAAATCATATGAATCTTGAGTGATAAGTGTTGCAAAGTCACCCTCATAATCCATGGCCTTACCAAAAGGATCGGCATGATAGACCCAGTTTCCATCCTTTACAACTGCATATTTATAATAATCTCCTACTTTTGCAGGAAGTTTTATGAAAAAATATCCTAAATTGACGTTTTTTGTCATATTGACATTTTCCCAATTTGTGAAATCACCTTGAATATATACTGCGTCCGCATTAGGCGCATAGACTCTAAAGATATACCCGCCATCACTAGCTAAGGCTCCCCATATTTCATGACCCTTATGAGAATCGCCTGCTATATATGATTTTATAGCATCAAATTCTGTATCAATTAAACTTACTTGCATATCTAGCTCTCGATCATATCGGAAATATGCTTAATTAAAATCTCTATTCCTTTGGAGTTTTTTGCCCCTCTTGGAATTATAATATCGGCATATTTCTTTGTAGGCTCTACGTATTTTTCATGCATTGGCTTTACTTGTTTTATATACTGTTCCAAAACAGATTCTAGGCTTCTGCCACGTTCTTTTGTATCGCGTAGGATTCTTCTTTGTAATCTTACGTCACTATCGGCATCTATAAAAACTTTAGTATCTGTGATATCCCTGATTTTCTTATCTTCCAAAACTAAGATGCCCTCAATTAGTATGATCTTACTAGGGCTTATCCTTGTAGTTTCCTTGCTTCTAGTGTGGATAGTGTAGTCATATCTTGGCATATCAATAGACTTACCATCTTGAAGTTTTAATAAATCCTCATAAAAAAGTTCATTATCAAAGGCACCAGGATAATCGTAGTTTAGCTTACTTCTCTGGTCAAAAGACATATCATCGTGGGCCTTATAGTAATTATCATGGCCTATAACAATAAGGTCATCCTCAAAAGTCTCACCAATTTGCTTAACTATTGAGGATTTTCCCGAAGCAGATCCACCAGCTACTGCTATGATTTTGATACCTGTCATAATTTAATCTCGTTTATAATATTTCCATCTAAATATTCATATATATTGTTAAATACAATTTCAGCTCTATTTTCCATAGCTTCTTCTGTATAATAAGCTATATGGTTTGTTAAAATACAATTTTTAGCATTTCTAAGTGGATAGTCTTCTGGAAGAGGTGGTTCCATATCAAATACATCTATGCCAGCGCGAAGTTTTTCTTCGTTTAGTAATTGTGCCAAATAATCATTGTCCACTACTGGTCCCCTAGCACAGTTAATTAAAATCGCATTTTCTTTCATTTTGTCAAGCTTATCTTTATCTAAGAAATTTTTAGTATCTTTATTATTAGGAATGTGAAGTGATACTATGTCAGATTCTTCTAAAAGTGTATCCAGATCAACATATTTGACACCCATATCCTTTACTTCTTGTTTTTCAGTTCTAGAATATGCTAGAATTTCGCATCCAAAAACTTGTAAGAGTTCTATTAATTTGATTCCTATATTGCCTGTACCAATAACACCAAATTTTTTGCCCTTTAGGGTTTGTCCAAGTAATTTATGGCTGGTATTATCAAAAATGTTTTCACGATTTTCGTTAAATTTTCTCAAAACTCCTATAGCAAGACCTATTACAAGCTCTGCTACAGAATCATCAGAATATCCACTAGCATTTAATAAAGTGATTCCATTTTTCTTGATAGCATCCAAATCTACGTGATCAACACCTGTAAATGCTACATCTACCAATTCCAAATTAGGACAAGCATCTATTACTTTTGCACTAAGTGGTTTGTTTGTAATGATAGCAATGTCAGAATCTTTTAATCTTTCTATGATTTCGTCATCATCTTTTGCAAGATCATCATAAAAAACAAATTCGTGACCTATTTCTTCAAGTTTTTCCTTATTATTTAAAATAGTTTCTTCGCTAACTTCTAAGGGATTTAACAATGTAATTTTCATTTCGTCCTCCTAAATTTCTTAATGTAACTATACTCGAAATCCATACATAAATTAAGATAAAATTCAAAAAATAAAGTTTAATCGACTTTACCCATTTTTTTCTTTTCCTTAGATCTTTTTCTAAGCATTTTAAAGAAAGTCTGGAGTTCAAATAGGCATTCTTTTTCCAACAAACCAAACTCAGCATCCAAGAAATGTAGTTGGCTCCTATCTCCTGTGATATTGGTATTAGAACCACAAGCACCTCTTTTGTAATCTGGTATACCTATTACAAGCCTACCTATCCTAGAATTGATAATTGCCCCAGCGCACATTGAGCATGGCTCCATGGTGACATACATAGTAGTATCTTCCAACCTAAAATCACCAAAATACTCATTTGCCTCCTTTATAGCAATAAGCTCCGCATGGAATAGGGCAGACTTACCCTTGTAGGTGAAATTGTGTCCACGGCCAATAATTTTTCCCTCATAAACAATCACACAACCTACAGGCACTTCCTCAACAAAACGAGCAAGGCGCGCCTCATATAAGGCCTCATTCATATAAAATTTATCAATATCAGAAAAAGAAATATTATCCATAAAAACTCCAAAAAAGCAATAAAAAAGGATGATAAAAATATCATCCAAAAAAGTGGTGTTCCAGAGAGGATTCGAACCTCCGACACCCGCCTTAGGAGGGCGGTGCTCTATCCAGCTGAGCTACTGAAACAGATAACTGGCCTGTCTGGCCAATAGAAGACCCGTGCCACTAGCACGGAATACCGCAACGAAGTGAGGACTTATCAAAAACGTCGTAGACTCATTTTTACTAGGCCGTGCGCCTCTTAGAGCACCCGTGATACAATCACGGAATACCGCAACGAAGTGAAGGCCCATCATAAAAGCCTAAGACTAATTTAAAATCTAATCAGCTTCATTGGAGGTCCTTTGCTATCGAGGACCTCGTGTAAACTAACTTAAATTATATCACAAGTATTTTTATCTTGCAATCAAAACTTTGAGCAAGAAATCTGCTGAATCTTGAAGAGACCTTACTATTCTTGAAAAAAGTGATGCTTCTTCTAGGTTAGATGGTGATATTAGGGAAACATCATATTCCTTATCTTCATAACTTACATTAGCATTTCCTAAGACTTGGCCAGATTTTATTGGTGCTTTTATATTTTCTTGTAGTTTTGTTTTTACCGCTGGGCTTTCTCCAGTCTTTACAATCATTTCTACATTTTGATTTGGATATAGGTCAACGTAGCCTTGTTTGGCTGTGTTTACCTTAAGTGAATCGTAAGCAACATTGGTATCAAGAACTTTGACCTTATCGTAATATCTTGATACATAATAAATCAAATCACTCATAGCCTTATCTCTAGTATCTTTTTGATCTGCACCAAGCACAACAGCAATTGTCCTAAAGTCATCTTTGCCGTCAATCTCTTTCATATCAACTGTAGACACTAAGCAATATCCTGCTTCTTCTGTACTTCCTGTCTTTAGGCCATCCACTCCTGGTATTTCGCCAACCAATGGAATAGTGCTATCTACATCTATGTCTCGTCTCTTATCTTCAATTTTTCTAACTTTGCTATATTCCAATACTTCAGGATATTTGTCTATTATATACTTGCTTAATACATACAAATCTTTTGCTGAAGATGAGTTTTGGTTGCCAGATTCTGTTTGGACTCCACTTGCATTGTAATAAACCTGGCTATCCAAACCTAATTCTCCAGATTTCATATTCATCAATCTTGCAAATTCGCTTTCTGAATCAGAAACGGTAATTGCTAGCTGATATGCACAGTCATTACCACTTACTACCATTAGACCTTGAAGAAGCTCTTCTATTGTATAAACTTCTCCTTCATCTAAGCCTAGGTAAGAGTATTCCCAGCTATGAAATTTTGCAGCCTCTTTGTCAACAGTAACTTCTTGATTTAGGGATAGCTTGCCTTCATCTATCTTTTCTTTAACTATCAAGTAAGTCATTAGTTTGCTTAATGATGCCATTGGATATGGAGTAGATGAATTTTTTTCATAGTATATATCTCCATTTTCCGCATTACCGATAATGTAGGCTCTGACGTTATCATCCAGTCCAACAACTTGGCTTTGGTTTGCTGCAAGAGCATTTATTGGAAATAAGAAGATTAATAGCACTATAATTATTGATGATATTTTGTTTTTTCTCATAGCTTTCTCCTAATTTATAAATGATTCTAGCTTTTTGTAATTTTTTCTAAGTACTTTTAGTGTTTCTACGTCAATTTCTTTTGGATACGCGTATCCTAAGTCCTTACATATTTCCATAGCAATCTTTCTAAATAGTACACAAGCTTTAAACAAGGAAAAATATATATCCATCAAGTCATCATGGCTAAATGTCAAAAGATAATTTTCTTTTATGTCATATTCCAAGGTATTAATCAAGTTTTGCCCATCATCTCCCATGGAAAGCTTATAGGCATATTTGTTTTTGACATAAAAATCAACCATACTTGTTAGATATTTCCTAACTTCTTCTAGTTTCAAACTAGATGCAATCGGATCTTTTTCATCTATAAAAAGTGATGTTTCATAGGCTGAAGCAAAGAAGTTTTTTATAGTTGACATTAGCTCGTACTCCTTTGGCTTTTGATAGCTAAAGTCATTACTAACTTCAAGCTTATAAAAGCCTGGTTTACTGTACAAAACTTTTATCTGACCAGGAACGCTTTTTATAAACGCATCTACAAAATCTTCTGAAATTATTGATTCTGTTAGCTTTAAATTATTTGATGTGTAAATATTTAAGCTAGTATAATTAAAATTATCCTTATCAAAAGTAAACTCATTTTTTTGCCTATTAAGCAATATAACATCGTCAAAAATCTGGACTAATTCATCTTCCATTTTTCCAACTATAACTTCATTTACAATAGTATAAATGTGTATGAATGAATCATAAGAATTATCTTCTATATAGTAAATAGCTTCTATAGATTCATTATTTTTAGCATAGTTAATGATTTTATTACTTATCTCTTTATTCATCTTTATCTAAGCCTTCTATAAAGTTTTTAAGAAGTTTTGCAGTAAGGCCCCAGATCACTGGGCTTGTGTCATAAAAATACATATCATGATACAAGGAGGTAAAGTTATAATCTTTACCATTTGGGATTTTATCAAAAGGAAAGTCGCTAGGAAATTCCATTTTGTAAGGAGCCCTATACATTATAGGCTCATTACTCTTTAGAAAGTCAACATCAACTGCAAAAACAGATTCTACTTCTTCATTATACTTTATTTCTTCCATTTTTTTATTAATCCTACCATAAAAAGCTTTGACATGCCTATATGAAGAAGTTAAAATCATTGAAGAATATCCATCAAGGATTATATCCTCTCTATTAAGAAGCAACTCTTCCATAGTTTCTCTTATAGCAGCATCTTCAAAGCTATCACCAGCTTCTACTCTTCCTCCCGGAAAGCTAACCTCTCCCGGTTGGGAAATATGCTTACTACGTACTTCCAAGAGTATGTGGTCTTTGCCTTCTATCTTAATAATAGGTATAAAAACAGCGTAATTCTTTATTTTTTCATAAAACTCGTCATCGACTAATAATGATTTCATATCTACCTCTTAGTTAAATAATATTAAAATAATGTTTAATAGTCAAATTTTGAGGTATAATACTAAAGAAATTATGATAAATATTTTTAAAGGAGTTTATATGTGGAAAGAATTTAAACAATTTATTCAAAAAGGCAACGTCCTTGACATGGCAGTTGGTATCATCATGGGTACTGCATTTACTGCAATTGTCAACTCATTAGTGGAAGATTTATTAATGCCAATTATTACTGGCCTTACTGCAGGAGTTGATTTTGAGGACTTAGTTGTTAATGTTGGTGGAGCTACATTAAAATTCGGTAACTTAATCAACGCCATTATAACATTCTTAATTGTAGCATTTGTTCTATTTTCTATACTTAAATCAATGAATAAGATAGAACCAGTTTCTGACGAGCCAACTACAAAAGAATGTCCATTCTGTAAATCAGAAATTGCAATTGATGCAACAAGATGTCCAAATTGTACAAGTGAACTTGAAGGTTACCACAACGAACACGCTCACGTTCATACAAACTAATTTATTAATTTAGAGCCACAAATGTGGTTCTTTTTTTTGCTAATTTTCCTTGACAATAATCATTTACCTGTTATAATTTAAGTATAAGTACTTAGTTACTCAAGTAACTAAGTGATAAGGAGTGCATATGGATGGATACTAACAAACTAATATTTGAACAAGTAGCAGAAATTGTAGAAAATCAAATCTTAGATGGTTACTTAAAAGCAGATGACCAGTCCCCTTCCACAACTGAGTTTGCTAATGTTTATTCTATAAACCCAGCAACAGCAAGAAAGGGACTCAATATTCTGGTTGATGAAGGAATACTATACAAAAGGCGAGGCATGGGAATGTTTGTAACTCAAGATGCAAAAAAAATTATTATAAGAAAAAGGAAAGATGCATACATAAGTAATATTTTGCCAGATTTAATAAAAAATATGACTATGTTAGGAATTACCAAAGAAGAATTGATAATAGAAATTGAGAAGCTTTACAAAAAGGATGGAAATGATGATTAAATTAGAAAAAGTAAGTAAGTCTTATGGCAATAATATTGTTCTTGATAATATCAACTTAAGTCTAGAGGATAATAAAATTTATGGACTTATAGGCAGAAATGGTGTTGGAAAGACGACACTTATGAAGATCTTATCTGATCAAATAATAAACTACCAAGGGGAGGCTTTTGTTGATGGATCAAATATAAAAAATGATAAGACTTTTAAAGAAAATTTGGTAATCATTAGCGACGGTTTTATATCTGATATGCAACAGGCAAGCAAATTAAAAACTCTAACATCAACTATTAAGATCCTCGCCCCTAAGTTCAATCAAAAAAGATATGATGAGCTGATGGATATCTTTATGCTAAATGAAAAGACCAGATATAACAAATTATCCTATGGTAATCAAGGACTTTATAGGAGTATTATTGGTCTTTCTACTGGCGCAAAAATAATTTTCTTAGATGAGCCAGCAAATGGTCTAGATGAAATTAATAGAGATATCTTTTACAAAAAAATTATAGAATACCAAGAACAAGACAAATCTTTGATTATGGTTTCATCACACATACTCTCAGACATAGAAAGGGTTGTTACAGATATAATCTTTCTAAAAGATTCAAAAGTAGCATTAAACGAATCCGTTGAATCCATAGAAGAAAAGGCTTATATGATTACTATTGATGAAGACCATTTAAAATACTTAGAGAATAAAAATATTTTATCTTATAAAAAAGTTGGTAAGCAATTGGTAGTTATGGTTTATGATGACTTTACAAGTGAAGAACTAGAAAGATTAAATGCAAGAGTAGATCGTATGAACTTACAAGAACTATTTAGAGCATTTAACAAGGAGGCATAAGATGAACGGAATTATTAGGGTATTAAAAGCAGAAATAAAAGAAAACTCAGAAAACCTTGCTGGTGCCATAATAGGACTTATGATAGGAGTGGGTTTCTTATCAATATTTTTAGCAAAAACGGTAATGGCAGAAGAAGGTATTTCATTCCCAGAGTTTCTTAAAATAATTATAGTAGTAATGATACTTTTTGTAGTGTGCGTCATTTTGGCTATCGGAGAGGCCCAATCACTTGGTGAAACTTTTCCTCTAGCAAGTAAGTTAGGTAACAAAAGATCTGATATAGCTTTAGGGCTTATTTTAAAAGATATACTTATATTAATTCTATCAGGCATATTAATGTATCTAGTGCCTAAATTTCTCTTATCAAGTGTCAGTGATAAAATCCTAGGAGCATTCGGTAAGATTATGAGTCCTAGCTTTATTATAAACTTTGTCCTTGGCATATCTTCTATATCTTTAATTAGTGGATCTATTGCCTACATATTTAAAGTGGAGCCAATTATTGGTTCTACCTTTGGAATTATCTTTGCCTTTGCCCTATTTCTAAATGGAAACATTATGAATATATCTTTTATAAGTAATATGTACTTAGTAATAGCTCTTTTCCTAGTAGGTCAAATTCTTAGATTTTATATTATTAATAAGTTGGATGCTAGATTTTAGGCAATTTAAAAGAGATGAAAATAATCATCTCTCAGACTGTAGACAAAGTAGATGAAAAGTAGAGATTCATCTACTTTTTTTATGCGGCAAACGCTTAAATCTAGCCATCTTAGGGTATAAACATACTAAAGATGGAGGAAGATATACTAAATAAAAATGAAAAAAATAATACTGAGCAAGTTCAAATGGTGTCAGTAGAACAGCTAGTCCCAAAAGATCACATATTAAGAAAAATAGATAAATACATAGACTTTAACTTCATATACGACCTAGTAGAAAATAAATACTCACAAACAACAGGCAGACCAAGTATAGACCCAGTAGTACTAATAAAACTTGTAATCCTACAATACTTCTTCAACATAAACAGCATGAGGCAAACGATAAGAGAAGTAGAAGTAAACATAGCTTATCGTTGGTACTTAGGACTTGACTTCTACGATAAAGTCCCACACTTCTCAACCTTCGGAAAAAACTATGAAAGAAGATTTAAAAATAAAGACATATTCAATCAAATATTTGAAAACATACTAGAACAAGCAATGAGCTATGGATTCGTAGACACCAAAATACAATTTGTAGACTCAACCCATGTAAAAGCCCACGCCAACAGACATAAAAACCAAAAATTAAAAATAAAGAAAAAAGTAAAATCATATCAAAGGAAATTAGAAAAAGAAGTAAACGAAGACAGAAACAACAATGGCAAAGATGACTTTGATTACCCAGCTGGTGAAAAACTAGAAGAAAAAGAAATCAGCCAATCAACAACAGATCCAGAAAGTGGACTATTCCATAAAGGAAACCATAAAGAAGTATACGCCTAATCAATTCAAACATCATGTGACAAAAATGGATGGATCTTAGGATACAAATCCTACCCAGGAAACCTACACGACACCACAAGCTTCCCATCATTCTTCAAAGAAAAACTAGAAAAATATAAGCCAGAAAAAATAGTAATGGACGCAGGATACAAAATACCATCAATAGCAAAAGACCTAGTAGAAAAAGGAATAATGTCAGTCTTACCATATACAAAACCCAAAACAATATAAATATGACCAAACAAACGACTGCTACATATGCCCAGAAAAAAAATCCTCCTTTACTCAACAACCAACCGTGAAGGCTACAGAATATATCAAAGCAAGAAAAGTTTATGTGAAAACTGTCCATCTTTAAGTAAATGTACAAAAAGTAAAAGCAAGGTAAAAATAATAACCAGGCATATCTAGCAAGAATACATAGACTATTGCGAATGGTATAGATTAACCAAAGAGGGAAAATCAGAATACAAGCAAAGAAAAGAAACAATAGAAAGACAATTCGGAAGTGCAAAAGAATACCATAGCTTCAGATATACAAACATGATAGGAAAAGCAAAAATGAGTATGAAACACCACTAACTTTTGCATGCCTAAATATGAAAAAACTAGCAAAATTACTAGATAGAGTAGATAAAAATAGAGGCGATACTCCTCCATCTACCGAAGGAATTGCATCACTATTTGAAAAAATAATATATTTTAGAATAAATATAGAAAAAGCGTCGACAAATCGTATTTATGAAGTGGGTTTCGTCGACGCTATGAACGGGTCTGTAAATAATTTTGTGTATCAACCTAAATCCTGATAAAAGGGTAAGGGTTGATACATTTTTTATGTATCATTGTTTGTCCATTCCTATAGGAATGGCGTTTGTCTTAATTTTACACAACTTTAATAAACTGTCAAATTTTCATGAAAATTTACAGCCGATTTCATGCTAAATTTTTAGCTTGATTAAAACCTCCCTTCAAAATATATTGATAATTGGGATAAGATTTGATCCCAGCCTCGTATTGTAAATGTCAAGCGAAAAATGGTCCACAGTTATTATCGAAAAGTGGTCCACATATAGTAAAGATATTGACCACACTTGTCCTTTCCCCTAGGGGAAAGACTTTTTACATATATTTCATATATTCTTTGACCACTCCATTGTATCTTCCATCATATAAGATTTTTCTCTAGACATATCCATAATATGGGCCCTATGAGCAAGTCTATCTACTATAGCTCCAGTTAGCATTGGATCTTTAAATACTTCTTCCCATCTTTCAAAGTTTAAATTCGTTGTTAATATTATTGAACCCTTATCATTTCTTGATGATAATAGGTTAAAAAGAATCTCACAGCCTATCTTATCAAAGGAAACATAACCTAGCTCATCTAAGATCACCAAGTCATATTTTTCAAATTTCTTCTTGTAGTTAGTAATTTGATTTTTACTCATAGCCTCCTGTAGTTCTATCACAAGGTTAGGAACAGAGGTAAATAGTACATTCTTTCCAGCAATACATGCCTTAATACCTAAGGCAGTTGCATAATGAGTTTTACCACATCCAGGTGTCCCTATCATGATTATGTTTTCTTTGTTATCTATGAATTTTAGTGTTTCAAGATATCCAAATTTTTTGTTTAGTTCTAAAGAATATTTTGTTTTATCAAAGTCTTCTAAGAATTTCTTGTTGATAAATTTGGCATTTCTTATTCTTCTTGCTATGCCGTTGTTTTTCCTTCTTTCTACCTCTCTTTCTAAGAAAAGTTTTAAGAATTCTTCGTTAGATAAGTTTAGATTTGATGATTCTTCTATTAAATCCTCATATGACTCTCTTAGATAAGAGAGCTTAAGTATGTTAGAAGCTTCTTTAATATTCATCTTAGCCTCCAATTACAAGGCTATCATAGGAGGACACTATTTTTCTTGCCTTTATTTCTATGTCAGCTTCTTTTTTATCGGTTTTCACTATATCTAATACATCAAGTTCTTTCTTAGTGTTAGAATAGTTATTTAAGATATCAACTATTTTATCAACATCCTTATCTTTGTTAAGCTCTACTAATTCTATGAACTTCTTTGGGTTAGAGGTAAAGTATTTATCGAAGATGTTTTTTAAATCAGGATGACTTTTTAAGGCGAGAGAATTACGAATTGCACCTGGTTTGCGTGCTAATGATTTTAGGTAATGAGTGATGTCAATGCTATATTCATTAGCACCATCTTTTCTTTTATGAACGGCTAGAAGTTTATCATTTACATATATTTTAATTTCCCTAGCATAAGCTCTAACAAGAACAGTTTTTCCTACCATGTAATCTGGTAGTGAATACTTGTTTTTATCAACTTGTATTAAAGAATACTTATCTACCTTAGCAAAAGATACTTTTGATAGTTCATAAGTAGGTCTTAGGACTAGAAGGTGTTTCTTTTCCTCATTAATCTTAGAGTCCTTATTTAACTGGATAAGTTTAGAATTTAAGTACTCTTGTGCTTGATCAATTGAATCAAACTCGTATTTTTCACAAAAAGCATTCTTTCTAATTATCCTAACACTTCCTTCAACATGACCTTTTTCATTTCCTGAAAAACAATTGGTTACATTGACTGAAAAGCCATAGTAGTTGGCAAACTCTATTAATCTTGGGTTAAGTTCTTTTTCATTTCTACCTATGAACTTACTAACAACATTTCTCATATTATCATAGACTATTTCTCTATACATTCCTCCAATCATATTAAAAAATCTTACTTGTGAATCAAAGAATACATCTTGATTTTGACTTGTGTATAGATAAGCCCATCTAAAATTAGATGCTGGGGAACTCATAACAGCCATATTTAAACTAACAAGTTTGCCATCGATTACAAGCTTAAGTTCACCAAAGTCATATTCTAACCTATCAGCAAAATCATATACTTGCTTAATGAAGCATTCTTTAGAAGCTTCTCTTTTCTTTCTAACATAAACTGCTATTGAAGGATAAGATATATCAAAACCCTTATCAACAATCATCTTATGAATCTGAACAACGCTTAAAGCTTGCTTATGATTACCCAAGATAGAATCCTTTCTTTTCTCACTTTCTAAAATCTGATCAAGATACTCATCTACTTCTTTTGTATATTTGATCTTCTTTCTATTAGAAGAATCGTAGGAAGGCGCCTTGGCAATTTCTTCTTGAACTAATGCTCTATCTAAATTAGGATTATCTAAATTCTTAACATCTTCCTGGTACTTATTCCAATATTTAGCTACAGTCTTCCTATTAATCTTAAGTATTCTAGATACTTCTCTATTTGAATATCCTTGATTTTTAAGTCTTATTATTGCATTCTTATCCATTAATTTAATCACCTCACATACCTCCGTACCTATACTTTACATACGGAGTACAAACTAAAACAAGTGGACCATTTTTCGATTAGAATTAATCGATTATTGGACCACTTTTAGTTTATCATTTACACGTATCCTATAGGTCCACTTACTTGAAGCATCTACCATGGCTAGATATAGGCTTTTTTGTAGAGCATAGTCATTTGGAAATATGGTCTTGTTTTTGGTTACTTTTCTTAGTTGCCTATTGAAGTTTTCCATGGCATTTGTTGTGTATATTAGTTTTCTTATTCCTTCTGGATATTTAAAATATGTCGATAATTCTGTCCAATTGTTTTTCCAAGAGCTTACACACATTGGATGTTTTTATCCCATTTTTATTCAAAGATACCTAGATTTGTTAAGGCTAAGTCTTCTGTTGGTGCTTTGTATATTGCTTTTAGGTCTTTCATTAATTCTTTGATGTCTTTGTATGGTACATACTTTGTGGAGTTTCTTATTTGATGGATTATATATTTTTGTATTTCTGATCTTGGATATACTGCTTCTATAGCCTCACTAAATCCTGGTAGATTGTCTGTTGAGAATATTAATACATCTTCTAGTCCTCTTTCTTTTAACTGGTTTAGTACTAAAAGTCAATATTTACTTGATTCATTTTCTCCTACCCAGGGTCTGCCCCTTGGGTACATGCCTAGGATTTCTTTAAAGCCTTCTAGGTTGTAGCCTAGGGCTATGTAGACTGCTTTTTTGACTACTATGTTGTTTTCTCTTACGTGGTAGTGTATAGCGTCTAAGAATACCATAGGATAGATTCTATCTAGTGGTCTATTTTGCCAGGGCCTGCCCCAGCCCAATCTTTCCAACGAATGTAATGAGTTGTAGAAAGATTGAGGCGAGGGTACTCTTCTATTGTTGGTAGTATTTTGTTGATTATTTTGCTTACCATTGTTTCTGATATTCCAAAGTCATAGATATCTTTGATGTGACTTGATATGTCTCTTGTTGTCAGAGCCTGCCCCAGCCAATAATATCCAACGAATGAAATGAGTTGATGATATTATTAGGCGAGGGTGTTCCTTTCCCATACATTGATATTATCTGATTTTCTATGTTTGAGATGTCTTTTTCATATTTTTTAATGCTTGTGGTTCAAATGTTGCTTCTCTATCTCTTGGTATGTTTAAATCTATATTTCCGTAAGATGATCTAACTGTTTTCTTGCTTGAACCATTTCTTGTATTTAGAGAAAGTGGTTTTTCTCCATATTCATAGTCTAAATGCTCATCTAGTTCTGCTTTTAAAAGTTCTTCCATGGTATCACCTAGAAGATCTTTTAGTGCTTCTTGAATATCTTGCGCACTTTGAGGCTGATATTCTTCAATTAACATTTTCGCTATCTTGCTTCTTTTTGTTTCCGGTCTTTTTCTTGGCATAAAAATTCCACTTGATTAGTTTTTCTTTACCCTAATCAGGAGGTTTCTGTACACAAAATTTTACATAGTCTCATATGAACCCCTAAAGGGGTCATAGTACTCTTTTATACTAATGTGGTCCGCATAATAATCTTCTTTTAATTGCTTTGGTTTTTATTTTTTTATCATTTTTTCATTTCGGAGGCGATTCTATCATCATATTAACAAGATCCACACAGAGACCTTCTTGTATTATATTTATTCCCTTGCGGTGACATAGATCGCATAACATTTGTCCTATATCTTTTTTTAATTTCCTATATTACTTCTCTTCTATATTTGTTTACAAACCCTACATCATATTTACATCTCCATTTCGTGTGTGATAAGCTATTCTTGTCCATTGAATTCTCCTTGTTTTAATTATGCTTTTGGTTTTTTGTTTCATTCACATTCGTTCGTTCAATTATCTTAAGTATACAATAAAAATATCTCCTCTAGCACTAAAGCTTAAGGAGACATTATATTATTATGACAAGCATAATAAGTAATCTTTTCTGCCATATTTTAATATTAAATGGTTAACAGTATATATCTATAGATTAAGCGAATATGTTTGCCCAGCACCAGCAGCAGCAGCTACAGCACCATCCACCTGGTGAAAGTGCACTAGCATTGAAATCTTTTTGATCTTCAATTTTTTTTACAATTTTCATTGAGCATATCTCCTTTCTTATGTATTTACGGCAGAAAAGTATTACCAAGTTTTTTAGCTTTTAGAGAAAATTAATATAAATTTTATCTAAAAACTTATTCATTATATATTTATGGGAAAGGTAAAATTCTTTTATTTATAGTTTCATCTTTTGGTAAGTATTGTGCGTAACTTTTATGACCTAAAGCCGGAACCCCTGCAATAAATGCCGTAGAGAATTCTTTCATATAAACTTTAGCTATATATATTCTCCTAAATCTATCTTGCATCTTAAGAGCAGTATAAACAGGTTTTATATCATTTTTCTCAACATAATCCTTAACACTAAGACCTGGTTGTGTTTTTCGAATTTCAGATAATTTTATTTTATTATTTCCTTTTACAAACCAGTCCAACTCATGCTTATAGCAAGATAAGCCATAGTAAGAAACAGCTTGATAAAATGTTTTGAAATTTTTAGGATCATCACCTTCTTTTACATCTAGAACCTGATTAGAGAATTGAGATGTTATCCAATTAGGAGCGTAGACAATTTTTCTTGTATTATTAATTGATTGCATATATTCTTCTAAGGACGATAATATAGCACTTTCTATGTCTTTAGAAACTCCACCACCAGCATTAAAAGAATATTTTGTCATATCTTCATCAAAAGACATAGCAGTTACAACATGGAAATTTTGTTGATCTACGTTATGTAAATAAAATTTAATATTTTTATCTTTTATGTATTCCTCGAATTTTAAAAGCTTAGGATTTTTTACTTTATCTAATGTAATAGCTTTTGGAGGATGTTTACAATACCAAGATAAATTAATCTCATGGCGTTCAATTATTTCTTCTACCCCGTGCAAAATACCGCGATTATATTCAAAGTGAGAGGTAAGACCTCCCGATGTAGAGTATCCTATTCTATCTTCATTTTTTGCTTGCTGAGTATAATACATTAAAACTAATGATGCAGGAAATAAAATTTCTTCATCAGTTCTGTATTCTTTCATTGGAACCCATCCAATTATACTATCTTCATCAAAATCATCGAACAAGAAGTTTTTTTCTTCATGTTGCTCTCTTGAAAATAATGAATAATCTGAAGGATTAGCTGCATTAATATTTTTTTTAATTAAATCTTTATAAGAAGATACAACTAAATTTTTTTCTTGTTCAAAGTATTCAAAACATGCCATTAGTCTTTCAAATGCCTCTCCAAGAGATGAACATATTGCTTTATAATATGTGAATCCCTTACCTCCAGCAAATATAGAATCACTAAGTGATAAAGATTGGCCTGTATTTCCTAGAAGATAATTGAAAATATAATCTATGTTGGAAAACTCACAGTTACCTATAAATAAAGGCAGTTCTGAGTATGGAGCCATAACAATATCCAATTTTTTTATTAAATTAAAATATCCCAGATAATTCATCATCTCCTTATAATTTAAGAAGTCTTCAATTTGAAATTCTGATGGTTCAGAAATTTTTTTATGATTTCGTACTTTTATCTTTAATCCCATTTTATCCTCACATTCTTTAGTACTAGTATTGCAATTATGGTATATCCAAGCATATAGAGACAATTTATTCCGTTTTGAGCCAATGAGAATCCATTTATCCGAGCATGTTGAACAATCTCAATAGAATGATACATCGGAAAAATACGAGCAATTTTCTGTACTACTTCAGGTAGAGAGTCTACCGGCAAAGCAACTCCTGATGTAAATATTAAAAACATAAATATACCCGATGCTACCAAACTGGCTGTTCTAGTTGACTTTATTAACAAAGCTAGCGCATATCCTAACATAAAAAATACGAACATTATATCAAAATATACTACTATGAATATTAGAAATGATTGTATATCCATAAACCATCTCGCATTAAATATAATAAATGAAACTGAAACAAAAAGTATTGTTGATATTATGCAAACAATCATAAAAGTCATCATAAGTGATAAGAAATACATGCCATAGGAAATAGGATAAGTCATGTATCTTTTTAATACCCCTTGATCTTTTGCTTCTAGAGTTGTTATTGGAATTCCCATAAGTCCTGTATTAGCTAATAAAAATACTATATTTACAGGAATTACTGTATCTATCCCTAATACATTTGGTCCGTATTTGGTTACTTCATTACCGAAAGCACCACCAAAAACTATTGTTAATACCATAGGCAAAACAATCATAAAGAAAAGAGAAATATATTCACGTGATAATGCAAGCATTTCCATTTTTAAGTATGGTTTTATTTTATTCATTATAATGTCTCCTCAGAATGACTTTTTTTACCAGTTAGGTAAAAATATATGTCTTCCAAATCCAAATCATGGACTGAAACTTTTAAATCTTTTACTTTCTCGTAAATCTGATCAATATTATTTCTTATATAGAAATTATTTACAGTTCCTGATACTTTAAGTTCATAAATTCCACCTAATTCTTCAATAATCTGCTTTACAGAAGATATATTTTTATCTCTTACTTTAATCAATTTCTCGAAAGGACACTCTTTTCTTATATTTTCAAAAGTATCATTTGAAACTATTTTCCCATTATTAAGCAAAATTATTATATCCGAATAAAGTCTTGCTTGATTTAAATAATGATCAGAAACAATTACAATATGATCTTTCCCATATTCTCTAATTGTATTCCAAATCTCATCTCTACTATATGTATCCAGGCCAGAAACCGGTTCATCAAGCATAATTATGTTTTGATTTGCTAGAAATAAAATAGCAGTTAAAAAACGTCTTTTTGTTCCTCCAGAGAGAGTGCTGGTTTTATTATTATAATATTCTTCCAAATTAAATTTTTTTAAATAATCCATATCATCTACTTCAATTCTAAAAATGTCTTTTACTAAAGCCAACTCTTCTTTTAATTTAACTGTTTTTCTTAAACCATTTTGTTGACATAAAAATCCAAGCTCTTTTTTTGCCTCCAAGCTTCCTGACTTATGACCACTTACTAAAACTTCACCACTATCTGCTTTACGAAGGCCTGCTATTATCTCCAATAAAGTGGTTTTACCACTACCATTTGGGCCAGCTATCAGGTAAACACCTGGATCTTTTATATCAAGATTTATATTATCTAAAACGACTTTATCATATTTTTTTACTACATTGTCTACTAGTAAATTCATATCTAAACTCCTAAATATAGTCTTAATTCATATTTTTATTAATCCCACCAAATAATTCAATAGCAATATTATAAGTAATATGAGTAATTATTGAATAATAAATATTCTTAGTTAAAAGGATAATAGTACCAAAAATAAGCCCAATCACTATCTTAGATAATCCATCATACTTCGAAAAGTAAAAGTGAATTATACCAAATGAAATTGACCCTACAATTAATAATAGTCCTCCTCTCACAATTTCAAACTGACCTATAGGAAATCTAAATATGAACTCCTCACCAATTGATATTATTAAAGAAAAAATCAATCTCAATATTGATATATTATTAAAACTAGTATAAAATTTAAAATCTAGTATTAAGATATCATTTAATATAATATTTTTTATTAATAGGTCCATCATATAAATCACAAAACCCATTAAGATAAACGCTAAATACAATAAAAATTTAGTATTTGTTGCTTCTACTATAAATTGCATTCTATAACATAGAAATATGTATATTGCTATAGTAGCTGTCATAATAATATGAGCTACAAGTACTACCATGCGAGAATTAATTAACTTATCAATTATCCTCTGGATTAAAGGAAATAATAGAAAAATTAATAGAAAACACTCAAACATTAATTTTTTATTCCAAAGGACATTGTCGATATTGGATAATCATTTTCTGTTAATGAAAGCAATTTTTCTAGTTCATGTTCTAAAAAACCAGCAACTACACATGAAGATATGCCTAGATATTCTCCAATTAATTGCATATATGCAGTAGCAATTCCCGCATCCATATGTACCATTCTATATGCACGTTTATAATATTTAGGAACTATCCTCGATAAATCAGATACAATTGTCACAACAAAATTCGAATACACTGTAAATTCATTTTGATAATTTACATATTTTACTATTAATCTCATATTTCCATGTTCAATTTGTATGAGTTCATCATTTATAAAATCATAATAATATATTCCGCTTTCTATTCCGGTAACATTATTTACAAATACATACAAATCAAGATGGTTTAGCCCACCAGCGCTATTAATGAATTTAAAAGGGAATTCTCTTTGATTATAAGCTCCTCTTGCTGTACGCTTTTTACCAAAGCTATAGTGTAGAATTGTACTAAATTGTTCAAAAGATACTTCTTCGTTTTTATAGTCACGAATAGAATATCTTTGAGTTATAATTTCTTTCAAATCACAATCTGACATATCCTCATAAGGTTTTAATTTAATTCTCTTAGCATTGCTATTAACTATTTTTTCCTTATTATGAGAAATATAGTATTCATCATGAAAATATTTATTATATTCTTTTGTTTTGTAAGGAGTATCGTCAATTACTTCATGGATTATAGCAACTTGTTCGATATCTGGTAAATGGGCTATTTTATTAGAAATCTCTTTTATTTGCTCTGCGTATTTATTTATTCTTAAGCCTTCCATCTTTATCTCCTTAACATGTAATGATACTTAGAATACTTTTTTCTACTGAATCAATGCGGAACTTTTCATTTATATATCTAGACTCAAATCTTCGAATAATTTTGGCATCATCACTACTGTGTTCAATTAGTGAAAGTATTCTACCATAGTCTATAAGAGATTCTCTATAACCATATTCAGCAAAAAATAGCATCTTCCTAATTGGTACAAATATGGGAATCATCACTATCTTATCAGTTAAGTTTTCAGATAAAATTTTTGAAATATCATCTATAAGTTTCTTACCATTTTTTTCCCACGTAAATACAAAATTCTTTTGTGGCAAATACTGATAGAGGCTACCATCAACATAAAAAATTAAATCCACTGAAGAAAAAAGTTCTAAGTCCTCTTTATTGAAATTTTCAAGAATTGTTTTAATTTTATTAGTAAAAGAATCTATAAAAACGTATTTCTCTTCTTTAATAACATATTCTGAATCTTGTGGATGAACTGTTTTATTTCTCCAATCAACAGATATTTCGTATAACGATATATTTTCTTGCATCTCATCTGAATTCCAAAAGTCTGAATTTGCATGAAATAGTTCTGCATATGATACAAATTCATCTCTAGTGTATCTTGAAGCATAATAGTCTAAATTTTTTTCAAAAAGTTCAAATACGTTATCATTGTAGACATCATTTTCTTCTATATATCTCTTAAATGTCGCTATCTGCTCTCCAGTAAAATCCTCATATTGTTTATTTTCTTGTATAATATTCTCCATACTTAAACTACCTTTCTATATAAATGGATGAGTAAGATTTAAGTCAGCTTGACAACTAGGACACTTAGGAAAGCGGAAAAGTCTAGTTTTAGAAAAATGCATTCTCTCAAAGTCAATAGAGTAAGCAAAATCATTAATTTGTGTTTGTTTATTCAAAAAATTCATTATAACTATTGACCAATCTAACAACATCGAAGAATAAAACGAACTTTTTTTCATAAATTTATTTTTTATAATTTCTTCTTTCATAACTTGATATTCTAGTAAATTGTGGAAAGATGATTCTCTTATAAGCTCAAAGTCGTTGTAGCATCCTTTATACTTAGGCTCTAATAATGGTAATATTATTCCTTCATCTCCATCCATATATGAAAAGATAGTTGATTTGTTTTCATTAACTATATAATAATTTATGGTATAAAAAATATCTGGTCGGAAACTATTAGAAAATACCAATATCATTTCTGAGTTCACTATAGATCTTTCTAATTCGTCATTTTCTTCTGATACATTTTCGATTTCAAAAAAAGAATCTATAACAAAATCCATTTCTCTAAGTTTATTTTCTATAAGTTTTTTATCCTCTTTCGTTGAGATAACCATAACTTTATTTGAAACAGAATCATTGTTAACTTTCCTTATCACTTCTAATTCTAAGAGCTTTTGTATAAATTCTTTTGATTCTTCTCCAATATATTTATTAATATTACTAAGAAATTTTTCCTCGTCTACAGGATATTTCTCAATTTCAAATATGTACTCCAAGACATCAGTATTATTTTCATCAATTATATTGAATGAGTAATTTGACATACTACCTTTTTTTATTAAGTAATTTGTTTTAGTGCAACGAAAGAATTCTAAATCCTTATATAAATTAATCATATATGTACATCCCCTTATTTATGTCTACTTATCTTCTAAAAATAATTCAAAACCAATTACATCTCCGTAATAAGATATTTGAGATACTTCTATTATAGAGTTATTCGATAAATCCAGCCCAGGCCTTTGATTCATTAATAATTTTATGCCTTCACGAAATTCTTTTTCATTATTTGTGATAGTTAATTTCACCCCCTCATCTATTGTAAATTTTTTTTCCAATTCATACTGTGGATAATCTTTTAAAAAATCACTTAGTTTATCATTTACAGAAATTGGAACGCGAATTTGAATCATCATAGTTTTTTTAGTTGGATTTTTACCTACAACCTTGCTAATTACAATATTTTTATGCTCTACACCAATTTTTCTAAGTTTGGGCATAATTTTATCTAGCTCTTTTTTAATGATTTGTGGCTGAGTAACTTCTCTTTCAAAGAAAAATAAGTCTTCAAAATTTAATTTTTTTGTTCTAACTAACTCACTCATAAACAACCTCTCATATATACTAAAAACCAAATATGTCAAAAAATTCATTTACATATTTAATTGTATGAATTGTTTTAAATATTTTGATATTTTAATATAATATTATGTATTTTATTTTTATCTTATCTATAAGATATAACTAATGCATATATAATGTTAGCTGATATATATTTAGAATTTATTATTCATTTGTAAATAAAGCGTAAAAAGTTTTATTAATATTTATTTAATAAGTTTTTATAAAATATATGCCTTATTAATCATAACTAAATCTAGAGGTAGTTAAATTAATTAATTTAAATAGGCCGAACTTTTTAGATAATTGCCTAATAAAAGGTATTTGCAAGACTTAAAAAGATATTTAATAGATAGAGTATGNATATAGTATTTCTAGGATCGAGTGGAGTAGGCAAAACTCATTTATCAATATCAATAGGTATAGAAGCGGCAAGACAAAGATATTCAACATATTTTATCAAATGTGCAAATCTACTAGAAAATCTAAAGAAAGCTCAAGATGAAAATAGGTTAGAAGCAAGACTAAAGCATTACACCTCTTACAAGCTTTTGATAATAGATGAATTAGGCTATCTGCCTATTAGTGAAGGAGATGAACGACTACTATTTCAACTAATAGACAGAAGATATGAGAAGAAATCAACAATAGTTTCAACTAATATTAATTTTTCAGATTGGGAAAGTATATTTTATGATACAAGAATAGCTAACGCTATACTTGATAGAATTCTTCATCATTGCACTGTTATTCAGATTGTAGGTGATTCCTATAGGCTAAAGGATATTGTTAACAAGGAGTAAATTGTACATTCATATTTAGCCAAAAATGTACATTTTTATATTGACATTTACAAGTATGTATAATTTGTTAAAAAGAAAATGTCATTTGAAACCTTTAATAGCACACCCCTAACTAAAATATTTAACGAACAAATAAGAAAAGAAAGAGATGAAAAATTAGAAAACGAAGCCTAACAAAGAGATCTTAATAGAGCTCCTAACGTAATGGATACTATGAAAGTAACTAAACAATAAAAATAGGCACCCTAATAGTATCTAGAACAAGAGATTGCTAATTCTCAACATAAATCTTTGAAAGAAATCAAGAAATAATAAAGATCTACTTACATCAATTCTAGAAATTTATGTTTAAGAAGTATCAAATAGAAAATTATGCTAGGTAATAGTAAATATGTGTGGTAAAAAATACTCTAAGTCCTTTGTATCGTAATTATTATATTAAAAATCAAAATTATGTAAAAATAGCCACATATGTACGATAAAATATGCTTATTTAATTGTAGATGGATATACATATAATTTAGAGAAAACAATAAATTAATATCAAAAGCTTGCCATATTGCAATTGGGATAAATGAAGAGGAAATTATATAGATCATAGGCTTTGACAATAAGTGATAGTGAAAGTGATAAAACTTCTTTGAATATTTAAAATCCAGAGTTTTTTTGGACTTAAAATGGTAACCATAAAGGTCTAGTATAAGCAATAAAAGAAATATTCATAAATGTAATATAGCCGAGATATAAGATATATTTTCTAAAAAATATTCTATCAAAAGACCAAAGAAAACACTGAAGAATTTAGAACTAATATCAAGGCACTATTTAAAATCCAAGATATCAATTTAGAAAGAAAAATCAAAGATAAATATTCAGTAAATATGAAAATGAAAAAATTTTCAAAACAGCTTAAGCGCCTTAGATTGAGGTTTTTGTATATGCTTTTGAATATCTAGCTAATGAAATTCATAGAAGATTGAATAAAGAAGTTAGAGGAATAGAAAAAGTAATTAGAATATTACCTAATGAAGTCTCAGATATGCGTTGAATAACTACACCCTTGGCTTTGAGAGACCAATCCTCATTTATATCAATGAGGATTGGATAAATTAATCCAAATTATACATTAGAGTTACATATTAAATATAATGCTAATAAATTTTACACAATATTACGGACTTGACTAAGTAAGGTTAGCGATAATATTATATATTATTTTTAATAATAAAGAACATCAATAATCCACATGCTATTGGAATTATTGATGCACTTATAAAAGTCTAGTTTATCTCCTCTTTTCTTTGACATAATCGCAAGAATTACATTTAATTTCATCAACTGATCTATTCTTCTTATGGATTAACAAATCTCCACACTCAGGGCATTTGTCTCCTGTTGGTGGATCCCATAGGGCATAGTCGCAGTCAGGATAGTTGTTGCAAGCGTAAAATCTTTTGCCTTTCTTGCTGACTTTTTCTATAATTTCCCCCGTTTTGCATTTTGGACAAGCTACACCTGTTGTTTTTACAATTGATTTTGTAAAGTCACATGCTGGGAAGTTTGTACATCCTATAAATTTGCCGTTTCTACCATGTTTTATGGCAAGAGCATGGCCGCATTTTGGACATTTCTCATCAAGGACTTTATCTTTGACCTTGTAGTCTGTACTATCTTTTTTGACATTTTTCATATCTTTTTCAAAATCATTGTAGAAATTTGATAAGACATCTTTCCAATAAATCTCATGGTCGGCAATCTTATCTAATTGGTCTTCCATTTCTGCAGTAAATTCGACGTTTATTACATCGTCAAAGTTTTCTTGCAAGAAATCATTTACTGTAAATCCAAGTTCTGTTGGATATATTGACCTTCCTTCAAACTCCACATAGTTTCTATTTACTATTTGATTTATAGTTGCAGAATATGTTGATGGACGGCCTATACCAAATTCTTCCAATACTTTTACAAGGCTAGCCTCAGTGTATCTGGCTGGTGGATTTGTAAAGTGTTGGGCTTTTACGATTTTTTTGGCAGAAATTACATCACCTTCTTTTAGCTCAGGCAATATATTTTGGTCTTCAAATCCTGGATTAATTTTGTTGAAACCTTCAAAAGTTGTTATCCTACCATTGGATTTAAAAATCAATCCATTGTTATCAAAGGATACACTAGTTGAAAGATATTCGTAATCTGTCATTTGTGATTGGACAACCCTTGTCCATATTAGCTTATATAGCTTATATTGTGGGTCTGATAAATACTCTCTTACAGATATTGGATCCCTGTATATAGAAGTTGGACGGATTGCTTCGTGAGCATCTTGGCTGCCCTTTTTCTTGGCTCCGTAAGTATTTCCCTTAGATACATAGTCATCACCAAATTTACCCTTGATATATTTTAAAGACTCATTTACAATCTCTTTGCTAATTCTTGTAGCATCAGTTCTCATATATGAGATCAAACCAACAGAACCCTCTCCTACATCAATACCTTCAAAGAGTTGTTGGGCTAGTTGCATGGTATATTTGGTTGAATAACCAAGTTTATTAGATGCATCTTGTTGGAGGGTTGATGTGGTATATGGTTTTGGTGGTTTTCTAGTTTTCTTTGTCTTTTTTACCTCAATAACCTTAAAAGAGTCCTTATCAATTTTATCAAGAACCTTATTGGCACCAGATTCATTTGATATCTTCATCTTTTTGCTAGGCTTGCCATAAAAGTCTGAAGTAAAATCAATCTTGTCTACATTATGATTTGCTGTTATTGTCCAGTATTCTTCTGGCACAAAGGCGTCAATTTCCCTTTGCTTATCTACAATAAGTTTAAGGGCAACAGATTGGACACGTCCTGCAGAAAGGCCTGATTTTACCCTCTTCCATAGGATTGGACTTATCTCATAGCCCACTATCCTATCCATGACACGTCTAGCTTGTTGGGCATCAACCAAGTTTTGGTCGATTTGCCTTGGATTTTTTATGGCATTTTTTACATTTTCTTTGGTAATCTCGTGAAACTCAACACGATTTTTCTCCCTTGGGTCTAGTCCTAAAATATATTCCAAATGCCAACTTATAGCCTCACCTTCCCTATCCGGGTCAGTTGCCAGATAAACTTTGTCTGCCTTCTCTGCTTCTTTTATAAGTTCATTTATAGTTTTTGCTCGTCCCCTAACCTTGATATATTCTGGTTCAAAGTTATTTTCTATATCAACACCGAATTTTGACTTTGGTAAATCTCTTAAGTGCCCTACAGTAGCCTTTACCTTATAATTGCTACCAAGCATCTTTGCTATAGACTTTGCTTTGGTTGGGGATTCGACTATTACTAAATTTTTTGCCAAAATTTCACCTCTTTACTGTGAATTCATTATTTCCTATATTCTCAATAAAATCTCTCAACTCAAGTGATGTTAAAAGATAATTTATTTCATCAATCTTAATCTTAAGTTCAGCTGATAATATATCTGCTGAGGAATTTGGATTTTCCTCGATATACTTTACTATATCTAGCTCATCCTTTTCAAGGCTAGAGTAATCTATTTCATTTTTAATATTGGAATATTCCAATAGATAATCCAATTCTTCTAAGATATCATCTGCACATGTTATAAGCTTGGACCCTTCTTGGATCAATTTATTCGTACCTCTAGAGTATATAGAATTAATATTTCCAGGAACTGCAAATACTTCCTTGCCTTGATCCAGAGCACACCTTGTCGTAATCATAGTACCTGATTTTTCTTTAGCTTCTATGACAACGGTAGCAAGAGATATGCCAGAGATTATCCTATTTCTCCTTGGGAAATTATAAGATCTAGGTTCTGTTTCTAGGGGGAATTCTGATAAAATCAGCCCATCTTCTTCTAAAGCTTGGTACAATTTCCTATTCTGTTTAGGGTAAATTTTGTCAATACCACAGCCTATCACTCCTATAGACCTACCTGCTACTTCTAGAGTCGACTTGTGACAGGCGGCATCTATACCATAGGCTAGTCCAGAAACTGTTGTAATTCCAGCCCTGCTTATGTCTTGACTAAGATTTTTGCATGCCCACTTGCCATAGTCTGTGCACTTTCTGGCTCCTACAAATGCAATGGAGTTCTTGTCCTTTTCCCTATCTAAACTCCCCTTATAAAAAAGCAAGGTTGGTCTATCATCTATGTATCTTAAATTGATAGGATATTCATCGTCAAGAAAAGTCACATAGGTATAGCCATACCTTTGAACTTTTTCATAGTATGATTTGAAACTTTCCAAATTTTTATTAGATACAATTTTCTCATAGGAAATGTCAGGAATAAAGTCTAGGTCAATTCTCGACCTTTCAAATAAATCCTTAAAGCCAACTCTTTCATAGATCATATGAATAAGTCTATTGTCCAAGTATATGTAATTTAAATATAAAATAATTTCTCTATCGGTATATTTAGAATGCATTTTCTATATAATTTATCTTTCTACTTTCAGTGAAAACTTCCACAACATCAAATCTCATCAAGTAACTATTGATATTATTTTCCATCATATACATTTGACTTGCTTTGATAATCCTTTGCTGTTTGTGGTAGTTGACAGCCTCTCTAGGATAAGCAAAGTTCGATGACTTACGGGTTTTAACTTCTACAAAACATATTATATCATCTTTTATTGCTACAATATCAATCTCTCCGTAGGGTTTTAAGTAGTTACGGGAAAGAATTTCATAACCTTTCTCGCTCATATAGCTAACAGCCAAATCTTCGCCAAAATCACCTATTTTTCTTTTCTCATTCATAGAAAACTTTCCTGTTTTTGGTAGAATTTCCTCAAAAAGCTTTTTCTATGAATAGGTGTTGGACCATACATTTCAAGGCCCTCATAGTGCTTTTTTGTTCCATAACCTACATTAGTTTGAAAAGAATAATATGGGTAGATCTTTGAGAAATTAATCATAATATCATCTCTTCTAATTTTGGCTAGTATTGATGCACAGGAGATTGCGTATTCATTGAGGTCACCCTTTACAATATTTAGCTGAGGAATTTTTGTATCTATCCTTTCTGCATCTATGAGAAGCACGTCGGGTTTGTTTTCCAATGATTCTACTGCATTTTTCATTGCAAGAAGGGTTGCTTGTCTGATATTTATATCATCTATAACTCTATTGTTGGCATAACCATAGGAGATTTCTATGGCATCTTTTAAGATTTCTTCTCTAAGCCTTAGCATCTTCTTTCTACTAAGTTTTTTGGAATCTGTAACGCCTTCAATATGAGAATCCTTTTTCATAATAACAGCGCAAGTTACAACAGGTCCTGCTAGAGGACCTCTTCCAACTTCGTCAATTCCTGCAATTAAATTATATTTTTCATAGATTTCTTTTTTAATCTTTTCGTTATATTCTGAATATATCATGGTCTTTCCAAGCTTATTTTCCCAAGTTTTCCATTTCTAAAATCTGTGAGAATTATATTAGCTGTTCGAGTGTAGTCAAAGTCTCCACCCTTTGTAACAGCTCCCCTTTTTCTAGCAATATCCTCGTAGATTTCTAAGGCTGGTTTTTCTACATCCACCCCATAACGCTCTTGTAAATTTGCTGGATATTCCTCTTTTATTTTTTCCAAAAATTTAAGGGTCAAATCTTCTATATTTAGTATCTCATCTTTTATGGCGTGGGTGTAGGATAGATTTAGGCCAGTTTCTTCGTCAAATTTCGGCCACAAAACACCCGGTGTATCCAATAATTCTATATTGGCATTTGTTTTGATCCATTGCTTGGTTTTTGTAACCCCTGGTCTATTACCTACATTGGCGCCCTTCCTTTTTGAAATATTGTTTATGAAAGTTGACTTGCCAGCATTGGGAACCCCTACAATCATCATGCGAATTGTTTGGTTCTCTATGTTTTTTTCTTTGTGCTTGTCAAATTTCTCGCTCAATGATTCTCTTGCTAAATCATAGATTTTTTTAGCATTTATGTTTTCTTTGGAGTTCATTCTAATTGCAGATATTCCTCTGTTTTTGAATTCATCAATCCACTGACTAGTGATACTCTTATCTGCAAGGTCAGCTTTGTTCATTATAATTATCCTAGGCTTATCACCAATTATATCATCAAGCATTGGATTCCTGCTTGAAGAAGGTATTCTTGCGTCTATTATTTCAAGAACAATATCTACAAGTTTTAGGTTGTTTTCAATATCCTCCTTGGTCTTTTTCATATGACCAGGATACCAATTTATATTCATTGCCATAATTTACCCCCCTACATACTAGGTCTATTATATCAAAATTTCCTCAATAAAAAAGCTGTATGAATCATACAGCCAGAAATTTTTAATAATTTGTTTTTTCTTTAACTTTAGTAGCCTTACCTTGACGTCCTCTTAGGTAGTTTAGTTTAGCACGACGTACTTTACCGTGTCTTGTTACTACTAGTTTTTCAATTCTTGGTGAGTTGTATAAGAAGGTTCTTTCTACGCCAACACCGTAAGAAATTCTTCTTAGTGTGAATGATTTGTTGATTCCGCCTTCTTTGATTTTAATAACTGTTCCTTCAAAATCTTGAAGTCTAGTTTTGTCACCTTCTTTGATTCTGTAAGATATTCTAACTGTGTCACCTACATTAAAGTCATATTGATCTTCACGTAAGTTTTCTTGTTCAATTTTTTTAATTAAATCCATTTTCATTCTCCTCTCTTAGGAATTTTTCATATAAGTCTGGTCTAACTTTTTTTGTTTTTGCTATTGCAGATTTTCTGTTCCATTCTTTGATTTTCTTATGGTCACCACTTGTAAGCTCATTTGGGACTATGTATCCATTAAACTCTCGTGGCTTTGTGTATTCATCTTGCTGCAATAATATATTGTAGTGAGAATCTGTCTTTAGTGATTCTTCCTTACCAACTACTCCATCTATAAATCTTGCCATTGAGTCTATTAGAACCATTGCAGGTATTTCACCACCTGTTAGGACATAGTCTCCTATGGATATCTCGTAGTCGACATAGTGATTAGTTATCCTTGCATCTATACCTTCATAGTGGCCACAAATGATTATAAGATCTTTAATCTCTGCAAAGTCGATTGCTAATTTCTGATTTAATACTCTCCCTGCAGCTGACATATAGGCTACTTTGGAGTTTGGTTTTTTTACAGACATTAATGCATCATATAATGGTTTTGGCTTCATTAGCATGCCCGCTGCTCCACCATAAACCGTATCATCAACGTGGTTGTGTTTATCGTTTGAAAAATCTCTTATATTTACAAGTTCTAATTCTAATAAACCCTTTGATATAGCTTTACCTATTACTCCATAAGTTTTTAAAAATTCAAAACTTTCTGGAAATAGGGTAAGGATTGTTATCTTATTCATAATCACTAAAATTTTCTATTTCTATAATATTCTTTTCAAAATCAATATTTTTAGTTGTAGCATTTAAAGCTGGAAAATAAATTTCATCTTTGTCTGTCTTTATAACATAAACATCATTAGGATATACACCTGTGATTACGTCTATGATATTGCCGACTTTTTGCCCATTGTCGTAAACATCAAGACCTATTAGTTTATAAACGTAGTACTCATCTTCTCCTAGCTCGCCTAGGTCAGCTTCATCTATGGTTATATCTTTGCCGACAAATTTGATGACATCATTAATGTCGTCATATTCTTCAAATTTTATAACCTTAAGTCCCTTTTGGTCAAAGGATGATTCAACTGTTAGCTCTTTATCATCGATAAGTACTTTTGCCCCGGCTTTAAACCTATTTTCATTATCACTAAGGCTTTTT
The DNA here is from genome assembly GCF_900128425.1 of Anaerococcus urinomassiliensis. Classification (NCBI taxonomy): domain Bacteria; kingdom Bacillati; phylum Bacillota; class Tissierellia; order Tissierellales; family Peptoniphilaceae; genus Anaerococcus; species Anaerococcus urinomassiliensis. The sequence continues at coordinate 367,267 of NZ_LT635782.1, read as the reverse complement.
ATTTTAAGATTTCCTCTAATCCCATGAGTAGTTACAATCTCTGCTACACTTATCCTCATATTTTTATATTGACCTTAACATCTTCCTTTATAGCTGCTGATCTTGCTATGGTTCTGATAGAATTGATGATATTTCCTCTAACTCCTATAACACGACCCTTATCGCTATCTGCAACGTGGATAACTATATTTACTTCTCCATCGTTTCGATTTTCTTCGATTTCGACAGCTTCTTTGTCTTCTACTAGTTCTTTTACAATTGTTTCTACTAATTCTTTCATAATCTTATGCTAATATATCGTTGTCATTGAATAGCTTTTCAACGATTGATGTTGGTTTTGCACCATTTTTAATCCATTGTTTTGCTTTTTCATTGTCTACTTTGAATTCTTTTGGTTCACTTATAGGATTGTAGTAACCAATTTCTTCGATAAATTTACCATCACGTGGACTTCTTGAATCTGCAACTACTACTCTGTAAAATGGTTTTTTCTTTTGTCCCATTCTTTTTAATCTAATTTTTACTGCCATTTTTCTTCCTTTCCTTTTATAAAATTCGACCTATGATTACTTAGTTTCTACTAAAAAGGTAATTTAGGCATCCTAAATCCGCCTCTACCCTTTTTGCCTTTTTGATTGATATTAGAAACCTGTTTCATCATTTTCTTAAGTTCTTTAAATTGTTTTAACAGCTTGTTTAGCTCTCTGACATCTACACCGGATCCTTTTGATATACGCTCTTTTCGTCTTTTGCCTATGATTTCTGGCTTTTCGCGCTCTTCTTTAGTCATAGAATTGATCAAAGCTTCTATTTTCACAAAACCTGTGTCATCTACATTTACTTGTTTGAGCATCTTATTGTTTACACCAGGAATCATTGCAAGTAAGTCTTCCAGAGGCCCCATATTTCTGATCTGATTTATCTGATCCATAAAATCATCTAGGGTAAATGCTTGATTTCTTAGCTTTTCTTCCAAAGCCTTGGCATTTTCCATATCGATTTGTGCTTCAGCTTTTTCGATCAAAGATAAGACATCACCCATACCTAGGATTCTATTTGCCATCCTATCTGGATAGAAGGCTTCTAGGTCTTCTAGTTTTTCTCCAACTCCGACAAATTTGATTGGCTTGCCTACAACTTGTCTGATTGATAGGGCAGCCCCTCCTCTAGCATCACCGTCAAGCTTGGTAAGTATTACACCTGTGATATCAAGGTAGTCGTCAAAGGTTTTTGCTACATTGACTGCCTCTTGGCCAGTCATGGCATCTACTACTAGAAGTATCTCATCAGGCTTGGTTACTTCCTTGATTTTTTTAAGCTCATCCATAAGATCAGTGTCAATTTGCAAACGACCAGCTGTATCAAGGATTACTGTGTCGTAATTGTTTGCCCTAGCATAATTTTTTGCTTCAAGGGCAATCTTTACTGGATCTTCTTTACCTTGTTCGAAAACAAAGGTATCTGCCTTTTTGCCGACAACTTTAAGTTGTTCTATAGCAGCTGGCCTATAAATATCTAGGGCTGCTAGCATTGGATTCCTGTTTTCTTTTTTTAGCTTATAAACAAGCTTACCTGAATGAGTTGTTTTACCTGAACCTTGGAGTCCCACCATCATTACAACGTGTGGGGTAGAACCTTTTAAATCTAATCTAGAATTTTCTTTACCCATCAAATTGGTAAGTTCTTCATTTACAATCTTAACTACCATTTGACCAGGAGTAAGGGATGTCATTACATCTTCGCCAAGGGATCTTTCTTTGACAGTCTTTACAAAGTCTTTTACTACCTTGTAGTTAACGTCAGCTTCTAGAAGTGAAAGCCTAATCTCCCTCATAGCGTTGTCGATGTCTTTTTCTGTTAATTTTCCTTTTCCGGTAAGTTTTCCAAGACTTTCTTGGAGCCTATCGGCTAGGCCTTCAAACACCATATTATCACTCCCTAAATTCTTTCAATTGTCTCAGTTATCTTCTCAATTGCTTCTTTGTTTTTTGAATTTTCCATCAGCTCTCTTATACTCGTAAGAGCATCTTTGAGCTCATCTTTTTTTTCTAGTAAAGAAAGCTCATCTTCAAACTCAAATAGCTTATCAACTGTCCTTGTCATCATATCTGAAATTGCTTGTTTACTCTTATTTTTGTTTTCTGCAATCTCTTGTAAAGACAAGTCCTCGTTATAATAGCAATTGATAACATCTCTTTGCTTTTCATTTAGTAGCGGTCCATATATGTCGTATAATTCAGCCACTTTAACAATTTTTTCCATAATCGGTCCTTACTTTTTATATTAAAAGTTATTTTAATATAATTAGCCTGTCAAGATAATTTCTTGACTTGTATATTATACACTCCAATAAATATCATGTCAAGGTTTTTTCTTGACTTATTTAAGCCTTGATTTTGCAATAATTTGTTTGATTATTTTCACTAAAAAACTAGCAATATTTTTACATACTGCTAGTTTTATTTTTACTTTTATGGTAGATTTTTGAATGGATTTAATGATCTATCATTATCCTTATCATTTTGTATTTGATTTTCAGGTTTAGCTTGTTTATACTCATCTACATTTGATGAGTCTATTGAGAATGTAAAGTCTAGATCGATTGATTTTCCATCCCTTAATACTGTAATAGTTGCCTTGTCACCTACCTTATAGCTTAGTAAGTTCTTTCTCAATGAAAGCATATCAGTGACTTTGTTTCCATCTATGGCCGTAATCAAATCACCCTTTTCTAGAACCTCGCTATCATCAAATACGCTTGTTACAAATACACCTTCTTTGCCTTCTAACTCTCCTAGATTTACTTGAGGGTATTGTAAGAAGTAGTCTAATGATTGGCCAGTGATGCCTAGGTATACTGAGTGGTATTCTCCACTTTCTTTGATTTGCTCGATAATTGGCTTTACTAGATTTATTGGTATAGCAAATCCTATTCCGTCGCTATTACCAGCTTTTGCTGTATTGATTCCTATTTGCTCACCTTTTGAATTTAGTAGAGCTCCTCCTGAGTTTCCGGCATTTATAGCAGCATCTGTTTGCATCAATCCATCCATCTGAGCACCTGTATTAAAGCTTACGCTCCTATTTAGGCCTGATATTATACCAGATGTTACTGTTGATTGAAGTTGCAATCCTAGTGGATTACCTATAGCAACGACCCTATCTCCTACTCCCATCTTGTCACTATCACCTAGTTGCATTACTGGTAGATTATCCTTTTTAACTTTTACTATAGCCAGGTCAAGTGTAGCATCATTCCATACGAGGTCAGCTTCTGCTGTAGATCCATCGCTGAAGAGTACATTTATTTCACTAGCGTCCCCGTCACTTACTACGTGAGAGTTTGTCACTATATAACCATCTGAACTTACAATTGAACCAGATCCTATTCCTTCAGCATAGCCTGATTGTGGTCCCCAAAAAGTTTGTTCTACAACTTTAGATACCGTAGTAATTCCTACTACACTGTCTATAGATTTTTTTACTACTACTGATTCCATTGATGGATTGTCAGATATTTCTATTTTTTGTTTATTAGTTTTTGTATCGATATTTTCTTCCACTTTATTACTAGCTACTTGCTTTTCTTGATTGTTGCTTTTTACTGATATTGTCGTGGTTAATACATACACTAGTAAACCACCAACTATTGCTCCAAGCAAGGCACTAACAAATGATGGAAGGCCCTTCTTTCTTTTATCTTCTCTATTTGCCATAACTTTTCCTTTCTTTTGTAGTTTACATTTTGTATTTATGCTTATATATTACTTCTTTTGTTGTTAAATTTACATAAAGAATCTTATTAAATACATATCTTTATTTGACTTAATTTTAACTTATTAATATAATGGATGAAAAGATTAAGGAGGGTTTTATGACCAAATTTATCGCAGATTCATCCTTTTTCGAACTATTCCCAGATGCAAAAATTGGAGTAGTTATAGCAAAAGGAATTGAAAACAATGAATCTTCTAGTAGAGAAATAAAAGATATGCTTAATGAAGCAAACGAAAAAGCTTATGATTACTTAACTGAACCAGTTTTTTCTGAAAATAAAGTAATAAAGGTATGGAGAGATGCATTCAAGAAATTTAAAAGCAAAAAAGGTGCAAGATGTGCTATAGAAGCCCTACTAAAAAGAGTAGACAAAGGCAATCCTGTTGGTTCAATCAACCCATTAGTTGACATTTACAATGCCGTTTCATTATCCTACGCTATTCCGGCTGGCGCTGAAGATTTTGATAAGTTTGATGGTGATATGGTATTAAAAATCACTGAAGGTGGAGACAAATTCCAAGCATTGGGAGATGATAACGAATCTGAAACATATCCTGGTGAACTAGCATATGTAGATGATACCGGTGCAATTTGCAGATGTTTTAACTGGAGAGATGGCGTTCGTACAATGATTACAGAAGATACAAAAAACGCTGTTTTAATAATGGAATCCATTGACCCAGATAGAGACGAAGACCATAAGGAAGCATTAAATACTATGGCAAAAAGTTTTGAAAAATATCTTAATTGCCAAACAGAAATCAAGATTCTTACAAAAAATGAACCAGAAATAACATTAAAATAGCCTTAGAAAAAGACAAGCCTATGACTTGTCTTTTTTTATCCAATATTAGCCTATAAAATATATATGGCAATGGATAGGATTATGATATGGATTATTGCAATGGTTATTACATACTTAATTGCCCACTTTAGATAAGACCCATACTCTATTTTGCTAAGTTCTAGTCCTGCCATCAACATTGGTGATGTCGGTGCTAGTAAAAGGGTACTACCTAGTCCTGCAGTAAATATACCTATCATTATATTTGGGTTAAAGCCTAGAGCACTAGCCAATGGACCCATTACCGGGATAGATAGGGCGGCAAGGCCAGATGATGATGGAACCAAGATACCTACGAACATAAAAATGATGTAGGATAGGGGTACAAAGACAAATCCAGGCATGCCACTTAAAAGCTTGCTTGCCCTATCAAGGATATAAAAATCCATGTGGGTATCAGCCATAACTATGGATACTCCACGGGCTATGGCCAAGATTATACCAACTGATATAATCCCCTGGGCTCCTTTGATAAAGGTATCCATAAATTCTTTCTCAGATAGGCCAGCTACTAGAGAAACCCCTACACTCATTACAACAAACCAGGCACCCAAATCCTTAAAATACCATTTACCAAAGTATTCACCTGTCAAAAACCTAGTCCAAGAAAAAAACTTCTCAAATCCTGCCCTATTTCCTGCAAAAAATAAGTCTTCATATGATATCAAGGATAATATCATTATTGCAAAGCCTATAGCAAATACAAATAAGACTCTTTTGTGTTTTTTGTTAAATTCAACGTCATCGTCATTTTTGCTATCAAAACTTTTGTGCATAAGTTCTAGCTCTTGGTCTGTTAGAGCAGATTTTGATTTATCTTTTAATAATTTTTTTGCATACCTATTTACAAAAACTATGGCCACTATAATAGTTACTAGCCATATTATAGCCCCAACTAGCATTACCAGATTAGTATCAGGTTCTATTCCGACTGATGATAGGGCACTCATGGCAGCTCCTGTTGAAAAAGGATTTAAGGTTGATCCCATTGTTCCTGCAGTACATCCCCAAAGGATAGTCGCTATCCCCACAAGCGAGTCAAAACCTGCGGCAACCATGGTAGTTGTTAGCAAGGGATAAAATCCTATGGCTTCTTCTCCCATACCATAGGTTGTTCCACCAAGGGAAAATAGGCTCATAAGGGTTATTATTAATTTATTTTCTGATCCCTGCATCTTGCTTATAAGGCGGTTTATCCCAGCTTCTAAGGCCCCTGTTTTCATCATCAATTCTATAAATCCACCAACAGCTATTATAAAAAATATCAAGTCAGCAGCATCTATAAATCCTCTAGGTATTGCCATGATGAAGTCAGATATTTGGGCAGATTTGACCCTGACAGGATTACCACTTTCAACTTGATTTATAAGCTCAGCATACTTATCCTTATTAAGCTCTAGTATTATAGCATCATTGATTTTTGCTCCCTTTATAAATAGGGATGATAAGCATACCAAGGCCAGTACTATCATTATTATAGAAAAGGCCGTTAGAGACTCTTTTTTCTTTTTCTTGTTCTTTTCTTTCATTGATCTCCTCATTTAGTTATTACTCATAAAGAAAAAAAACACCAATTCACTAAAGAATTGGCGGCTTTTATTATTGCTTAAAATACCATCATACAAATTGATAATATTATAATATTTAGAACCATTACTATAAAGAATGGTTTTTTAACCCATTTTAGGTATGTTGAGTATTCTACTCTTGCAGCTGCAAGTCCACCCATTACTACTCCTGATGTTGGAGTAACAAAGTTTATAAGACCGCAAGCTCCACAGAATATCATAATCATAATGCTTGGGTTAAATCCAAGTGCATTTGCAAGTGATCCCATTACTGGAACAGATAGTGCTGCTAGTCCTGATGTAGATGGTACTAAGAAGCTTAGTAGCATATACACTAGGTATGAAAGTGGCACGAATACAAATGCTGGTACACCTCTAAGCATATTGCTTGCTTTATCTAGGATATAGAAGTCAAGGTGAGTTTGATTCATAACAACTGTGATACCACGTGCTACTGCAATGATTAATGCTACAGATAATAGGTCTGCTGCACCAGCTATGAATTGATCAACAAATTCTTTTTCACTCATACGAGCTACTATAGCAATTATGATACTTGCAAGTATAAACCAAGAACCTAGCTCAGCAAAGTACCACTTACCTAAAGGTTGTCCTGTTAGGAATTTTGACCAACCAAATGCGTTCATATAAGCATCTTCATCGCCGGCAAAGTTGATATCAACATAAGAAATAAGTGATAGAATCATAACTACGAATGCAATTGCGAATACTATAAGTACATGTTTGTGTTGTTTTGTAAATACAAGACCTTGGTCTTTTTCTTGACCATAAACTGCATCCATTTCAGCAACTTCATCTGAGCTTAGAACTGTATTAGCTCTATTTTCCTGAACCTTTTTAGCGTAAGAAATTACAAATTTTGCTACTACTGCTAGTGTTGTTAACCAAAGTATAACACCAACAATCATTATTGTGGTAGCATTTGGTTCAATTCCTACAGATGAAAGTGCACCCATAGCTGCACCTGTTGCAAATGGGTTGATTGTAGAACCTAATACACCTGCTCCTGCACCTAATAATACAGTACCTGCAGCTACTGCTGTATCAAATCCTGCAGCTACCATTGCTGCTGTGATTAATGGATAGAAACCAATTGTTTCTTCTGCCATACCATAAGTTGTTCCACCGAGTGAGAATAAAAACATTAAAATGCCGATAAGTTTATTTTCTTTACCCTTCATTTTGCCAACAAGGTTATAAATTCCTGCTTCTAGAGCTCCTGTTGACATCATTGTTCCGATGAAACCACCTATACCAAAGATGAAGATAATAAGATCAGCTGCATTAATAAAACCATTTGGTATAGCCATAACAAAATCTGATAGACTTGCACTTTGAACTGCAACAGTTCCTCCACTGTTTACTGTATCTATCATTTCACCGTATTTTTCTGGATCTAGAGTTTCTATAATGCTAGAACTGATTGGGGATCCATTTAATAACAATGAAAATAGACAAACAACAGCAAGAACTATCATCAGTATTGAGAAAGCGCTAAGAGAACGTTTTTTCTTTTTCCCCTTATTTTCTGCCATTTTGCCCCTCCTTATATTTTATTTTGTTATTATTTTTTTATGATTGTTCCTGTTTGTCCTTTTAAAGCTTCTGCTGCTTTTTCTAAAGAAGTAATAAGAGCAATACCATTTTCAGTGTTTTCAACAAATTCCATACAAGCTTCTACTTTTGGTAGCATTGAGCCTTTTGCGAATTGTTCTTCACCAATATATTTTTCAGCTTCTTCTAGGGTCATTTCTTTGATAGCTTCTTCATTTTCTTTACCAAAGTTAATCATAACTTGGTCAACTGCTGTAAGGATTACAAGCATATCAGCTTCTAGTTCTTCAGCAAGTAGAGCAGAAGATCTATCTTTGTCGATTACTGCTGGGATTCCTTCTAATTTGTCTTCTTTATCAATTACTGGAATACCACCACCACCAACAGTTATAACGATATTGTCATTTTCGATTAGGCTATTTACGACATCAAGTTCTACAATTTCCTTTGGAATAGGGCTTGCTACAACTCTTCTATAGCCACGGCCAGCATCTTCTACAAAGGTGTATCCTTTTTCTTTAGCTATTTCGTCAGCTTCTTCTTTAGTCATGAATGAACCAATTGGTTTTGTTGGATTTTTGAATGCTTCATCATTTTCATCAACAAGAACTTGAGTTAATACAGTTGCAACATTTTTGTTAATGCCACGTTTTTTAAGCTCGTTTCTTACTGATTGTTGAAGGTGATATCCAATATATCCTTGGCTCATAGCTCCACATTCTGGGAAAGGCATAGCCGGTGTGCCAGCTCCATTTAATGCTGCATATTCGAAAGCATTGTTAATCATACCAACTTGTGGACCATTACCATGACCTATTGCAAGATCATATTCTTCTGATAAATCTACAATTGATTCAGCTGTCTTTGTTACTAATTCTAATTGCTCTTCAGGGGTTTTGCCTAAAGCATTACCCCCAAGAGCGATAACTAATCTTTTTTTGCTCATTTAGTATCCTTATTTAAGTGTTGCATACATTACAGCTTTGATTGAGTGCATTCTGTTTTCAGCTTCATCAAATACTTTTGATTTGTTTGAAAGGAATACATCGTCTGTAACTTCCATGCCGTTTAATTCGTATTTATCACCGAATTTTTCGTAAACATCTTCACCAACTACTGTTTTAAGGTCGTGGAATGATGGTAGGCAGTGCATGAATATAGCATCTTCATCAGCCATGTCCATTACTTTTTGGTTTACTTGGTATGGGTGAAGTTGTTCAATTCTTTGTTCCCATACTTCGTCTGGTTCACCCATTGATACCCAGATATCTGTATAGATAACGTGAGCTCCGCTTACACCTTCTTTAACATCTTCTGTAAAGTTGATTGTTGAACCGTGAACTTCTGCATATTTCTTAGCTTCATCTATTAGCTCTTGTGTTGGCCATAATTCTTTTGGACCACAACCTGTGTAGTTAACACCAAGTTTAGCACATGTGATTAATAGTGAGTTTGATACGTTGTTTCTGCAGTCACCCATGAATACAAAGTTTAATTTCTTTAGGTATCCAAAGTTTTCTTTGATTGTCATCATGTCAGCAATCATTTGTGTTGGGTGGAAGTCATCTGTTAGACCATTCCAAACTGGAACACCAGAGTTATCAGCAAGTGCTTGAACTAGTGATTGATCAAATCCTCTATATTCGATACCATCATAGAATCTACCAAGTACCTTAGCAGTATCTTCGATTGATTCTTTTTTACCCATTTGGCTTGAACCTGGATCTAGGTATGTTACTCCCATACCAAGGTCACGACCTGCAACTTCAAATGAGCAACGTGTTCTTGTTGATGTTTTTTCAAATAATAGAACGATGTTCTTACCTTCTAGGTATTTGTGTGGTGTTCTTGATAGTTTTAGGTTTTTGAATTGAGCAGATAGGTCTAATAGATAGTTTATTTCTGCTTCTGTGTAATCACTTAATGTTAGGAAAGATCTTCCTTGTAAATTTACTGGCATATAATTCTCCTTATAGTTTTATTTTTTTGTCACCGTATAATTTTATTTTATTTTTAAGGTTTTTGCAATATTAATTATTAAAAAATTAGTCTAGGCTTCTTACAAATGGCATTGACATACATCTTGGACCACCACGGCCTACTGTTAAGTTTGATGCGTCTAGTTCGTGTACTTTGATTCCTGCTTCTTTTAGTGCAGCATTTGTAACTGTATTTCTCTTATAAACAACTACTTCACCAGGTGCAATTGCTAATGTGTTTGATCCATCATTCCATTGTTCACGTTCAGCTGCAATTGGGTCCCCATTACCACAAGCTATAAGTCTAACTTTTTCTACACCAGCGATTTCAGCTAAAATATCTTCAAATTCACCAGATTTTTCTTCAATGTTTATATCATTGTCACCTTTTGTGATTTTGTAGATTTTTAGTGTTTGCATAATACCTGGGTGGTATGTGAACGCATCGTGGTCTATTCTTGTAAATACAGTATCTAAGTGCATAAATGCTCTATTTACCGGAATGTTTAGTGCATAAATTGTTTCTATTGTATTTCCATCTTCGCCAAAGAAAATATTTTTAGCCAAATCTTTTATAGCTTCAAATTCTGTTCTTTGAGAAATACCAATTAGTAATGTTTTATCAGAAATGATTAATTCATCTCCACCTTCTATGTGGTAATCTTTGCCTCTACCATAATAATTTGGAACTTGATCTTTATAATCATTGTGGTATCTAAAGATATAATCTCCATAAATTGTTTCTCTATTACGTGTTTCAGAGAACATTGTATTTATAGATGCACCATTGCCAATTGTAGCAAATGGGTCCCTTGTGAAGTATAGGTTTGGCATTGGGTTGATTGCAAGGTAGTTACCTTTTTCACCCATGTTTTTAAGTTCTTCTTCACTAAAGTGGCCTATTTCTAGAAGTGTGATACCAGCCATAGTTTTTTCAACAAATTCTTTAGTATCAGAAATTCCTTCTAGTAATTCTCTAGATTTTCTTAATATTTCTTCATCTGTTACACCAGTTTCTTCAAGGTATTGATCTAAGAATTGTTCTCTTAATCCATCATTTTGATCAAGTGCTTCAGCAACTAAATCTTCAAGATAAAGTACTTCAACGCCATTATCTCTAAGAATATCTGTGAATCTATCGTGTTCTTCTTGAGCAAGTTTTAGATCTGGAATATCATCAAATAATAATTCTTCCAATGTATTTGGAGTTAAGTTTAATAATTCATCTCCTGGTCTGTGTACTAAAACTTTTTCAAGTTTATTAATTTCGCTTGTTACTTGTATAGCTGTCATTAAAATCCTCCTAAAATTTTCGGGAAACATTTTCCCTTACACATATATTATATGACATTTCAAAATTAATTGTAGGACATTTTCGAACTGATTAGTTGTAAAAAAAAGTATATTATATAGAATTTTTACTAAAATGTGTGGTAAAATTGTAGTATACTTAATGTAAGGAGATAGAATGAGTAATACACGTTTAGAAGGAAAATTTGAATCCCACTTAGATTTATCCAGTCTTCTGACATATGAATATGAATTTGAAAGCTCTAATACAAAGCCAATGATTCACCAACAAGCACGTTTTCTACTTTGTACAAAGGGTTCTGGGAAAATAACACTAAACTCAAAAGAGTACGAAGTAAGAAAAAGATCTATCATTTTAATAGTGCCTTGGGATATAACAGAAATCACACAAGTTGATGAACAATTAGAATTTATCAAAATTGTATTTAATTATAGTGCTTTCACCGATTATTTATCAGATTTAGAGATATTTACAGAAAAAAGCAGCTCTTTTTATTCAGCAATAGAAGATAATAGAATAAAATACTTAGATGACATCGAATTTAAGAGCATTCTTAGAACGATGAAAAAATTTAGAGCTGAAGTTGGAGATATTTCTATATATCATACACCAAATAGGGATAATTTTTCTAGAATTTATTTGCTAACATTATTAGTAGAATTGACGATTGAATTCCTTAGATCCATAAATGTGACTGAAGAAATTGATAGCAAAAAGAAAACAGTCAATATAAATGAAGTATTAAGTTATATGTACGCACATTTGGCCGATAAACTAACACTAGAAAAAGTATCATCAGTATTTTTTATGAGCAAATCTTCTATGGCCAAATATTTGAAAGAAAGTCTCAACTATACATTCAAAGAATTATTAGATGATATGAAATTTTCAAAATCAGTTGATTTGCTAGCCTATACATCGCTAACACTTAGTGAAATAGCAAGCGAAGTTGGTTACAATGACGACTCTCACTTCATAAACTCTTTCCTACAAAGAGAGAAAGTTACTCCAAGTGAATTTAGAGAAGATTATCTACACACAGAAAATAGACTAAAGCTCTTTGAATCTGACACTAAAAAAGATCTCATCAGATATATAGAAAATAATTTTAATGACGAAGAATTGTCCATTTCACTAGTATCTAAGAAATTTAATATGACAACTTCATCTGTAAACAAAATCCTAAACTTCCAATTTGAGAAAAACTTTACAGAATATTTAAACTATCTTAGAGTAACTGAAGCGGCAAATTTACTAAAAACTACCGATGATCCTATCGAAGATATAGCTATAAAAGTGGGATATAACAACAGCAGGACATTTAGGAGAGCATTTAATCAGATATTACAAATAACACCATCAAATTTTAGAAAAAATATAAACCTTCAACAATACGATGGAACTATAATGTAATAGAAGTAAAATCATAATCTAAAATTATGATTTCAAAACATCTTTATACTTATACAGTAAAGGGGCTGTTGCAAAATAGATAAATCGTTCCTATATCATTCGAGCACTCTCCCAGAAAGGTCTCTGCCAGCCGACGGACTAATTACCTCGCTGGGCCGGCGGGCTAATCCTCAAACTTTCTGGGAGTGCACTCCAATGATGGCACGTTAGATATCTATCAATTTGTAACAGCCCCTTTTTTGCATATTTAGTCATAAAAATACTATAAAAATAGATCAATTAATTGTAGTAATTGCATATTATATTGTAAATGTCAATATAAAAATGTACATTTTTGGCTAAATATGAATGTACAATTTACTCCTTGTTAACAATATCCTTTAGCCTATAGGAATCACCTACAATCTGAATAACAGTGCAATGATGAAGAATTCTATCAAGTATAGCGTTAGCTATTCTTGTATCATAAAATATACTTTCCCAATCTGAAAAATTAATATTAGTTGAAACTATTGTTGATTTCTTCTCATATCTTCTGTCTATTAGTTGAAATAGTAGTCGTTCATCTCCTTCACTAATAGGCAGATAGCCTAATTCATCTATTATCAAAAGCTTGTAAGAGGCGTAATGCTTTAGTCTTGCTTCTAACCTATTTTCATCTTGAGCTTTCTTTAGATTTTCTAGTAGATTTGCACATTTGATAAAATATGTTGAATATCTTTGTCTTGCCGCTTCTATACCTATTGATATTGATAAATGAGTTTTGCCTACTCCACTCGATCCTAGAAATACTATATTTTCATTGTTTTCTAGAAACCCTAATTGACATAAATCTTTAATTTGTCTTTCATTAATGCTAGGTTGAAAGGAGAAATCAAAAGTTGATATGTCTTTTAAAGAAGGAAATGCTGCTGTTTTTACCATCTGATTGGCTGCGTTTATTCTTTTTGTATCTACTTCATAATCCGTTAATTTTAACAAGGATTCTACTAAAGATGTATTTCTATCAGCTATTTGATCATCTATGTGTAAGATGAATTGTTTTAATTTTAAGTATTCTAAATTTTCTTTTAATCTTAGGTAATTGCTGGTTTCTTTAATTGTCAAACAAGGCTCCTATCTTTTTTAAGTTTTCTTTTGAGAATTTTTTTATGTCTACTTCATCTTTGTAGGGCATTGTCTTTTTAGTTATTTCTTGATAATGTTCTTTAAGATAGTTTAGCTTTTTATTGGTAATTTTATGCTTAACTATTAATTGTGTGGTATCATACAGGTACAAGTAGTTGTCTTCTACTTGTAGTGTTACGGTCTTTCCGATGTATTCAGTTGGTAGAGAATATTGGTTAGATTTGTATGATATCATCGAAGATTCGTTAACTTTGACAATGCTTTGATGGTTTTGATATCGGCTCCTAATCTCTTTAGATGGAAGAGCTTTTAAGGAGCCTTTATCTTTTTCTAACAAGGATATCGGAGTTTTAGATGTTCCTTGGTGGATACTCATATTCTTTCTTAAATTTATCTTTCCAACCTTATCTATCAGTTCTTTGTATGATAGCTTTCCTTGATAAGCATCTAACTCATCTAATATTTTCATTTGGCTTTCAACTTTACCTTTTGTTCGTGGTCTTTTAACTATGCAAGGTTGAACCTTAAATCCATAATCTTTAGCAAATTCATAAAACTTAGAATTAATTTCACCTTTGTGATATTCACTTCTTGCTTTATCCATAACAGTCTTTAGATTGTCTGTAACTATTACACTGGGCACTCCTCCTAATTTTTCAAAAGCATTACTTAGAAAGGAAAATATGGTTGATTGTCTTTTATCTAAGCTTGCATAGTAGATAGAGTATCTAGAGTATCCTAGGATAAAGACAAAGATATTTAAGCTAACATAACCTATATCTGTAGTTAAAAAGGTAAAATCTTCTTTCCAGTCTACCTGTGCTTGCTCTCCTGGGGCAGTTTCATATCTCATACACCTGACACTAGAACTAATTTTATTAGACTTAACGAAATATTGATTAAACTCCTCATGATTTTTTATGAAATGTCTAAATGTGGATGATGCAACATCTAAACCATAATTATCAACTAAGTATTGATACAAGTTAGTTTTGTAGTGAAACTTCTGTATACTAGAATCACATAAAAGCTCCCTAATTAAGGGGATAAAAGGATCGATCTTACTCGCCTTCTCCTTAGTATTAGTTTTATTGTATCCATCATAGTATTTCTTTACAGTTCTTCTATCAACACCTAAATCTTTTGCTATTTCTGAAAAATTGACTTTAATATTTAACACCTCCTCAAAAACTTTTAATTTATTTAAGTCATTTAGATTCTTTATTTCAAAATATTTTGAATCTTTTAGTTCTAATTGGTAATACATATATTCTCCTGATTATTTTATTAAATGTATTATCCAATTAAGTTTTTATTTGTACATTTTTATTTGACCACTTTTGTACATTCTTATTTTAGCATTTACATATTATATTAATCTAATAATTTTACATATATGAATTGTATTCTTAAGATAAAGCAAGCAACTTCAATAAACAACCTATAATACTTAAAGGATTTACTGAATAATAACGCATAAAAAGTGAAAGTAAATGATGAATCTTAGAGGAATATAATTAGGAATACTTACAAACATCATAAAGTCGTAACAAATTCCGTAACAAAAAAATAAAACAACCCAAGCAAACATTGAAATTGCAAGGATTGTAAATTATTGGCGTACCATTGAGGATTCGAACCCCAGGCCTTCTGGTCCGTAGCCAGACGCTCTATCCAGCTGAGCTAATGGTACATACAAAATATTCTATTTAAAATAAATGGCGCGCCTGGGAGGAATCGAACCCCCGACACACGGATTAGAAGTCCGTTGCTCTATCCAGCTGAGCTACA
This sequence comes from Anaerococcus urinomassiliensis, assembly GCF_900128425.1. Classification (NCBI taxonomy): domain Bacteria; kingdom Bacillati; phylum Bacillota; class Tissierellia; order Tissierellales; family Peptoniphilaceae; genus Anaerococcus; species Anaerococcus urinomassiliensis. The sequence goes on along the minus strand of NZ_LT635782.1, from coordinate 351,880 downwards.
GGCGCATAACTTGATTTCTTTTATTATAACACCAATGCAAAATTAATGCAAGAGAAATTTAAACATATATATAATTGGAGCGGATGACGAGATTCGAACTCGCGACCCTCGCCTTGGCAAGGCGATGCTCTACCACTGAGCCACATCCGCATAATTAGTTTGCACACTATAGCATATAAGTATGTTCACTGAAAGTTTAATGGAGCTGATGATAGGACTTGAACCTACAACCTATTGATTACAAATCAATTGCTCTGCCAATTGAGCTACATCAGCGCTTTATTTCCTTTGCAAAATTTACCGACGACCTAGATGAGATTCGAACTTGTCCCTCGTAGGGTTTCAAATCAAAAAGATTTGAAATCTTTGAGGTGAATCATTGCAAAAGCTTTGATGAGCCCAAAGAGCACTCCGCCGTTACGGCGATTATAATCGACTTCTCCAGAAATATATTTTTTATTGCGACCTGGATGAGATTTGAGCTTGTCCCTCGTAGGGTTTCAAATCAAAAAGATTTGAAATCTTTGTGGTGAATCATTGCAAAAGCTTTGAAGAACCCAAAGAACTCTCCGCCGTTACGGCGATTATAATCGACTTCTCCAGAAATATATTTTTTTATGGCGACCTGGATGAGATTCGAACTCACGACCTCCGCCGTGACAGGGCGGCATTCTAACCAGCTGAACTACCAGGCCATATATGAATTATTAACTATATCTATTTTTGAATCCCCTTCTATCACTTGGTATTCTTAATTCGCAAGATTATACCATAGATAGTACTCTACGAGCCACACGGGCTTTTGCACTTCGTGCAACCATTCCATGGAGGGTCCTCTTCTAGCCGGACGGGCTAGATTATTGGTGGAAGTAACAGGGCTCGAACCTGTGACCCCCTGCTTGTAAGGCAGATGCTCTCCCAACTGAGCTATACTTCCAGATTCGCAAAACACTTAATTCAAACATTAGTCCTCGAACTTCGTTCTGCGGTAATTTCGTGACTATTTGGCACGAGTCCTCTATGAGCCGGACAGGCTTGTTGGTGACCCTACCGAGATTCGAACTCGGGATACCACCGTGAAAGGGTGGTGTCTTAACCGCTTGACCATAGGGCCTTATTTTTTTCTTTTTTATATATTATGATTTCTTATAGATAGTCAAAGCTTTGCTTTGAGGTGTCTTAGTCGGCTTCATTACGAAATCTTAGATTTCTATTTCGCGACATTTGACCTCCCAACCAAAACAAGTTTTGGGGTTAGGATCAAGAAACCGCTTGACCATAGGGCCTTATTTTTTTCTTTTTTATATATTATGATTTTCTTATACATAGTCAAAGCTTTGCTTTGAGGTGTCTTAGTCGGCTTCGTTTGCCAAATCATAGATTTGGACTGCGCGACATTTGACCTACCAGCCAAAACAAGTTTTGGGGTTAGGATCAAGAAACCGCTTGACCATAGGGCCTTATTTTTTTCTTTTAATATATTATGATTTCTCTTGGTCGGATTCGTTTGCTAAATCAGCGATTTAGATCTGAAAAATTATTATCTATACGATTTAAACAATACTCTATTAAGACTCTTTCTCACATTCGCATTAAGTCTATACTACTTTATTATATATAAGTAAAGTATGGTGACCCCATCGGGATTCGAACCCGAGAATCCGCCGTGAGAGGGCGATGTCTTAACCGCTTGACCATGGGGCCAAACAAAATTTCTTTTGAATATTGCTATATTTTATTAAATTTTATTTCAAAGCTTCGCTTTGAGATGTCTTAGTCGGCTACGTTCACCAAATCATAGATTTGGACTGCGCGACATTTGACCTACCAGCCAAAACAAGTTTTGGGGTTAGGATCAAGAAACCGCTTTAAGAACCTAACTTAGCGAACAATAGTGAGCTTTAGTAGGTTCCATGCAACTTATTTCCCAAGAGGCGTTAGCCGATTGGCAAGAAATAATCTGCTGACTATGAGCTAAACAAAATCGTGTACAAGACACGATTATTATTTAATAAAAAAATGGTAGCGAAGAAGAGACTTGAACTCTTGACACTCCGGGTATGAACCGAATGCTCTAGCCAACTGAGCTACTTCGCCATATAAAAATATATTATCTTTGATGGCATCATATCTATGTCCATCATTAAGCAAAAGCTTTTTGGTTGCGGGAGCTGGATTTGAACCAACGACCTCCGGGTTATGAGCCCGACGAGCTACCAGACTGCTCTATCCCGCGTCATTTATGTTAAGAAAACTATACTACTTATTTAATTAATTCATACTCTAATAAATAGCTTTTCTTGGCGCTCAGGGTGGGACTCGAACCCACAACCTACCGGTTAACAGCCGGGTGCTCCACCATTGAGCTACCTAAGCATATTTATATTTCATCTATCACTAGCCTAGCCTTTTAGGCTAGCTAGTAGTAAATGTTTGGCGATTTCCTACTCTACCGGGAGGTCACCCTCCGAGTACCATCGGCGTAATGAGGCTTAACTTCTGTGTTCGGTATGGAAACAGGTGTATCCCTCATGCCATCATCACCATATATTTAATTATAGAACCTTAAACTGTTCGTAAATGTCATCCAAGCTGCTTCGCACCTTGGGACATTCTGAACGAGGTCCTTCCTTCATTTTAGCTCTACTAAAATGGGATAGGACTCTCAAATAGGAAACAATATTTCCAGTCAAGATTTAAAGTTTAGTATCCTTTAGCTTAATACATTACTGTACTTACACCTTGGACCTATCTAAGGTATTTTCTTTACCTTCTTTTAGAAATCTTATCTTGAGGGTTGCTTCGTACTTAGATGCTTTCAGTACTTATCAATGCCATACTTAGCTACCCAGCTATGCTTCTGGCGAAACAACTGGTACACCAGTGGTATGTCCATCCCGGTCCTCTCGTACTAGGGACAGCTCCTCGCAAATTTCTTACGCCCACGCTGGATAGGGACCGAACTGTCTCACGACGTTCTGAACCCAGCTCGCGTGCCTCTTTAATGGGCGAACAGCCCAACCCTTGGGACCTACTTCAGCCCCAGGATGAGACGAGCCGACATCGAGGTGCCAAACCTCCCCGTCGATGTGGACTCTTGGGGGAGATAAGCCTGTTATCCCCGGGGTAGCTTTTATCCGTTGAGCGATGGCCCTTCCATGCGGTGCCACCGGATCACTAAGTCCGTATTTCTACTCTGCTTGATCTGTATATCTCGCAGTTAAGCTCGCTTGTGCCTTTGTACTCTGCGAATGGTTTCCGTCCATTCTGAGCGAACCTTTGAACGCCTCCGTTACTTTTTGGGAGGCGACCGCCCCAGTCAAACTGCCAAACTGACAATGTCCATTGCCCAGATTCATGGGTCAATGTTAGAATTTTGATATTAGAGGGTTGGTATCCCAAGGGTGACTCTGCCTACACTGGCGTGCAGGTTTCTAAGTCTCCCAACTATCCTGTACGTCTAATCTCAAAATCCAATATCAGCCTACAGTAAAGCTCCACGGGGTCTTTCCGTCCTAGCGTGGGTAAGTCGCATCTTCACGACTACTACAATTTCACCGGATCCTTTGTTGAGACAGTGCCCAAATCGTTACACCTTTCGTGCGGGTCGGAACTTACCCGACAAGGAATTTCGCTACCTTAGGACCGTTATAGTTACGGCCGCCGTTTACTGGGGCTTAAGTTCTAGCCTTCGCTTTACAGCTAAGCCTTCCCCTTAACCTTCCAGCACCGGGCAGGTGTCAGCTCCTATACGTCATCTTTCGATTTTGCAGAAACTTGTGTTTTTGGTAAACAGTCGCTTGGGCCTGGTTTCTGTGGCCTGATCGCTCAGGCTCCCCTTCTCCCGAAGTTACGGGGACATTTTGCCGAGTTCCTTAACAAAGGTTCTTCCGCGCGTCTTGGTATTCTCTACCTCCCTACCTGTGTCGGTTTTGGTACGGGCGCTTTGGTCTTGATAGTGACTTTTCTTGGCAATTTGAAGTCGGCTATTTCTCTACTTATGTTTTCGATGCCTATTACACATTGGCTGCTGATCAGCGGATTTGCCTACTGAAAAGCCTTTGTGCTTAGACTGCCGTCCATCGGGCAGCTAGCTTATCCTCTTGCGTCATCACATCTCTCTTTAACGACTTTAAGCGGTACAGGAATTTAAACCTGTTGTCCATCGGCTACGCCTTTCGGCCTCGCCTTAGGTCCCGACTTTCCCTGAGGGGACGAGCCTTGCTCAGGAGTCCTTAGGGTTTCGACGGGAGAGATTCTCACTCTCCTTCTCGCTACTCATGCCAGCATTCTCTCTTGTATTAAGTCCACGCTTGCTTTCGCTTAGGCTTCTTCCCTAATACAATGCTCCTCTACCACTGATAGAGAGTTTAAATCTATACATAAGTAACCATTACTTTGGTTTTTGAATACGCTTAACCAGAGCCATACTTTCGTATGTCTGTTTCGGTGATAATTGAGTTCTTTAATGACCTAACCCCAAAACTTGTTTTGGTTGGTAGGTCAGATGTCTCACTGTTTCAAAATTAGCCCCTCCGGCTTTGGGAGGAGTGATTTGTCAAAGTGCAGACCAACTTACCTTTTTACTTGTGATTTTTGCGTAATTAATTAGTTGATAACTCGTTTTATCTTGATTGTTTTTTGCTTTTATATTTCTCAGTCTAGTTAAGTTTTTCTTTTGCCTTTTTTATGGTTTCCTTTTATGTGAATAGATTTAAATTCTCTATCAATCCGAAGCTTCGGTACTGGATTTTAGCCCCGTTTATTTTCGGCGCAAACCCACTTGACCAGTGAGCTATTACGCATTCTTTGAATGTATGGCTGCTTCTAAGCCAACGTCCTGGTTGTCTTGGTAGGTTCACATCCTTTTCCACTTAATCCAGATTTGGGGACCTTAGCTGTCGGTCTGGGCTCTTTCCCTTTCGACTTAGGAGCTTATCCCTCTAAGTCTGACTCCATGACCTGATTTTTTGGCATTCGGAGTTTGATAGGCTTTGGTACGGTATGCCGCCCTAGGCCATTCAGTGCTCTACCTCCTTAAATCTTTGGTCATAGGCTAGCCCTAAAGCTATTTCGAGGAGAACCAGCTATCTCCGGGTTCGTTTGGTTTTTCGCCCCTATCCACAGTTCATCCGATACGTTTTAAACCGTACCCGGTTCGAGCCTCCAGTGAATTTTACTTCACCTTCACTCTGACCATGGATAGATCACCCGGTTTCGGGTCTATCATATTAAACTATCCGCCCTGTTAAGACTCGCTTTCGCTTGGACTACGCATCTTAGATGCTTAATCTTGCTTAGTATGATAACTCGCTGGCCCATTCTACAAAAGGTACGAGATCACTCTTTTGAGCTCTCTCTGCTTGTAGGCACTAGGTTTCAGGTTCTTTTTCACTCCCCTTGCGGGGTTCTTTTCACCTTTCCCTCACGGTACTTGTTCGCTATCGGTCACATGTTAGTATTTAGCCTTAGGGGATGGGCCCCCTGTCTTCACAGCAAATTCCTCGTGTTCACTGCTACTTGCTCCCTAAAATATTTTAGCTTTTGTCTACAAGACTTTCACTTTCTTTGGTTCATTTTCCCAAATGATTTGACTGGTTAAAATATTTCTTGTTGGGTTGGGCTGTTTTCTTTTCGCTCGCCGCTACTGGGAAAATCGAGTTTTCTTTCTTTTCCTCCTGCTACTTAGATGTTTCAGTTCGCAGGGTCTTACTTCATTAAGCTATGTATTTACTTAATGATGACTGTGTCTTCCACAGCCGGGTTTCCCCATTCGGAGTCCTAGGGGTCATTGCTTTTTGTGAGCTTACCCTAGTTTTCGTTCACTTACGTCCTTCTTCGTCTTCATGTGCCAAGGCATCCACCTGGCGCCCTTTCTTTCTTGACTGGAAATATTGTTTGCTATTTAGTTGTGTGCCTAACTTTCTCGGACTTCGTCCTGCGACCATTTCATGGAGAGTCCTCCATCAGCCGGACAGGCTAGTTTAGAGTTCAAAATCTTTGATTTCGAATCTTTTTGATTTCTGATATCTTTAGATATCAGAGGCAAAAATACGCTAGTACTTTGTTTGTACTTTCCTTTCCTCTGTTAGGTGGTTCATATATTTTTAAATAGTAATTTGTGTAGCTAACTAGGCTTGCTAGTAGCTACGATATGCGTCGGCTTGCTGACAAAGTTTCTTTGAAGCTTTGAAAGCGCTCCATCAGCCGCACAGGCTAATTTTGACGTCTGACCTTCCATCAATTTTGCTATGCAAAATTGGGATAGGTCATTATGGTGGACCTGAGTAGACTCGAACTACCGACCTCACGCTTATCAGGCGTGCGCTCTAACCACCTGAGCTACAGGTCCAAGCAATTAATAGGTACCAATTAATTTGTTTCTATATAGTTAGGAAACAACATATCGTTTCCTTTCCAATGGGAGCGTACCCCCATTGGATTTCTCTNCGGCTGCTGGCACGTAATTAGCCGGACCTTATTCGTATAGTACTGTCATTTTCTTCCTATACAAAAGATTTTTACAACCCGAAGGCCTTCTAAATCACGCGGCGTCGCTGCATCAGGGTTGCCCCCATTGTGCAAAATTCCCCACTGCTGCCTCCCGTAGGAGTCTGGGCCGTGTCTCAGTCCCAATGTGGCCGTACACTCTCTCAAGCCGGCTACTGATCGTTGCCTTGGTGGGCTGTTATCTCACCAACTAGCTAATCAGACGCAAGTCCATCTTACACCGCTAACACTTTGATTAATACTTCATGCGAAGTATTAATGTCATAGGGTATTATTCTCCGTTTCCAGAGGCTATCCCCTTGTGTAAGGCAGGTTACTCACGCGTTACTCACCCGTTCGCCACTAATCCATTTAAAATCATTCCGAAGAATTCATTTAAGTTTCATCGTTCGACTTGCATGTGTTATGCACGCCGCCAGCGTTAATCCTGAGCCAGGATCAAACTCTCATGAAAAATATTTATGAGAGCTTTTGATTCAAGCTCTTCTCATTTACACTGATCTAAAATCAATGCGTGATTTAAATTTGTCCGTTTATTATATAAACGTTCATTGTTAAGGTTACTCAAATTAATTGCTTAAAGTTTAATTACTATTTAAATGTAGATAGTTTATTTTAACTATCTGGTTCATCGTCGCTTGTTAACGACAAGATATATAATACCATGGTATTTTTATCTTGTCAACACTTTTTTTAATATTTTTTATAAAAAAAGATGCACACATGTGCACCTTTATAATTTTTAGATGAAATTGGGTCTATCATTTAGATTTATATGGCAATATCCTCTTGGGTTTTTGTCTAAGTAATCTTGGTGGTAGTCTTCTGCTATTACAAAATTTTTTAGCTCTTCTACTTCAACTCTTATTTCTTTGTCAGCCTTCTCTTGCTTATTTTTTATAAAGTCTTTTGCCTTTTCTAAATCCGTAATATCTTTTGAGTAGACCCCTGTTCTATATTGGCGACCTATATCATTTCCTTGTTTGTTTACTGAAAATGGATCTATTATATAGTATAGATACTCCAAAAGTTTTTCTAGGCTTGTAATTTCATCATCATATTTAATATGAACTGTTTCCGCGTGGTCCGTTAGGGCAACCTTTTGATAGTTTGTGTCTTCAGTTCTGCCATTTGCATAGCCTACTTCTGTATCAACTACACCATCTACTTGTTTAAAATAGGCTTCTACCCCCCAGAAACATCCTCCTGCTAGATATATTTCTTTAATCATCATGTCTCCTTTAAGTAATCTGTTCTTTTTGTTCCTCTTATCCTAAATTTTTTCATTGATGTTGATAGGGAACTTGCTAATAGCACTCCAAAGGCTAAAGCTCCAGCTATTGCTACTGATTTATAAAAGCTTGCAATAGCATTTTGGTTTTGATTATTTATAAAAAATCTCATGGTGTTATATATTGCTTCTCCTGGACAAAGGTTTATTACTCCAGGGATTATAAATATTGATGCTGGAAATTTGAACTTTCTGGCTTGAATTTCTGATATGCTGGCTATGACTAAGGCTGAAAGAAAGCTTGCTACATAGATACTTGATGTTGTGTTTAGTACAAGTTTGTAGATTATCCAACCAATTCCGCCATTTATTCCTGATACTAAAAGTGCTCTTTTGGGCATAGAAAATACTAATCCAAAACCTATTGACGAGAAAATACTAACTACAAATTCAATTATATATCTCATTTATTTCACCAATCCTAATATTCCAATCGGAACAGCTACTCCTAGGGCAAGTGCTGTTGATATTAATATTGCCATTACAGAGCCAGTCATTCCACTTGTAGCATCTCCACTCATAAGATCTCTAACTGCATTTGTAATCATAATTCCAGGTACAAAGGCCATCATAGAACTGATTATAACAACATCTATACTTAGAGGTAAAAATGAGTTTATAATTATAGTTAAAAGTGATACAAAAATCCCATAGAAAAAATGTACAACAAAATAATTTAGCTTGTTTTTTTCTAATATTAGTGAAAACTCATATCCTAAAAATCCAACAATAAATGACGATAAAATCTCTGCCATTCCAGCTCCAAGTAGGATTGAATACGCTCCAGCTGCTAAAGTTGCTCCGAGTACCTTTAGTGAGACTTTGGTTCCTTCAGACTTCTTAATATTTCTTATTTCTAGCAAAGCCTCTTCTAAAGTGTACATCCCTTGAGAAAATTCTCTAGAAAAAGTATTGACTTTGTCCACATAATGCAAATTATTAGACCTTGTTTTTACTCTTCTCATATTGGAATGAATTTCTCCTTTGTATGAAAAAGAAATAATTATTACATTAAAAGAAGAAAAAACATCCACATCCCTTATAGACTCTTGCGATCTGATGATGCGCTCGACTGTATCTTCAACCCTATAAATTTCTGCCCCATTTGCTAGCATAATAGCGCCTGCTTCTGCAGCCAGCTCCGAAAGGATGACTGCATCGTGAATTGAAGTTATATTTTCTGATGTCATAAGCCTTCCTTTACATATAATTTTGCTTGTATTTTTTAATATTTTCTTCTGTTAAAAATTCGTAAGCATCGTTAACTTTAGTAAATTTCTCCGTTGCATCTGGGTTTTTATTGATATCTGGGTGATATTTCTTGGCTAATTTCCTATAATTTAACTTAACTTGGTAGATGTCAGTATCATAAGCAAGTCCCAGGGTATTACAAGCTCTTTCATATTTTTCTTTAAATCCAATATCGTTTGGTCCATTAAATCCACCATAACCTTGATTATAGTTTTGGTTTGTATTCTGATAATAAGTTCTAGAATAACCACCAAAATTTCTGGCAAACTCTTCGAATCTGCGGTTCATCTCCTCTTGTTGGCGACGAGCCGCTTCTTCTTGGGCACGTCTTCTAGCTTGTTCTTGTTCGTACTTATACTTGTTAGAATAGTCAGAGATACTTTCATAACCAACTTTTTTACCAGTAATCATTGAATCTGCCCTATCATACATCCATTCTGTCAGTGTATAGTTCATATATCTTAGTAAGGATATAAACTTTGGTCCTAGAATAGGTATAAATATTACAGCTAATATGAAGTAAGTCACATCTTTGGGAAGCATAAGAGGAATTATTGGAAATATGAATATAGTGGAACATCCAATAATAAAAATCCCAAATAATAATTGCCTAATCCCTTCAAAAGTAACTACAATTACATTCATTATATTGATTAAAACATTAAAAATAGTTCCTAGTCCCGTGGCTAAGCCATGTATAATTTTTCCTAATATTTTCATAGCAAAATCTCCATTCAATTTGATTATATCAAAGATTTTATATTTTAGTAAACTATTATAACTTATATTTAGCCAAATAATTCTTCATTGTTACTATTATATAGATTATAGTAAATGCCTTTTTTATCAAGAAGATTTTTGTGGCTACCACGTTCGACAATTCCCTCGTAGGTTAATACTAAGATTTCATCAGCGTTTTTTATAGTAGAAAGTCTATGGGCAATTGTTATAGTTGTTCTGCCCTTTGATAGTAGTTCTAGGGATTTCTGTACTATGGCCTCGCTCTTGTTATCAAGGGCACTAGTCGCTTCGTCAAGTATGAGGATTGGTGGGTTTTTGAGAAAGACTCTAGCTATTGAGATTCTTTGTTTCTGACCACCAGAAAGTTTGACTCCACGTTCACCTATGTGGGTGTCATATCCATATGGTAAATCCTTGATAAACTCTGTTGCTCCAGCTAGTTCTGCTGCTCTTTCTATCTCTTGATCTGTAGCATCATCTTTACCATATCTAATATTTTCTTTTACCGTGCCACCAAAGAGATAGACATCCTGTTGAACAATTCCTATATTATCTCTCAATGATTCTAGGGTTAAGTCTCTGATATCTTTGCCATCAAGGGTAATAGATCCAGATTCTATATCATAAAATCTAGGTATCAATTTAGAAATAGTAGTTTTTCCTGCACCAGATGGACCAACTAGGGCAATATTTTCTCCTACATCTACTGAGAAGTTTATATCTTCTAGTACATATGGTTCGTTTTCTCTTGTCTCTGGATATTTGAAATAAACATTTTTAAATTCTATCTCACCACGCACATCTTCTAATTCTTCTGCACTATCGTGGTCATATATATTGTTTTTCAAATCCATGACTTCTACAAATCTTTCAATACCTGTAGAGCCAGCTTGGTAAACATCTGTAAAGTTTATAAGCCTTTCAATAGTTGCTATTAACATATTTAAATACATAGTAAATGCAACAAGATCTCCCGGACTTATATAATCATTTACTACAAACATTCCGCCAACAAATATTAATATGGCATACATGAAACCAGAAAAAGCTTCATTTATCATGAAGAAACCTGCCATGTCAAAATATCTATCCTTTTTTATATCGACAAATTTATCATTGTTAGTTTTAAACTTATTCTTTTCTATTTCTTCATTGGCAAAAGATTTAACAACAGAAATTCCAAGTAAGGTATCCTCTACCCCTGAGTTAATCTCCCCGATTTGCCTTTTTACATTTAATGTAGCTTTCCTAAAATCCCTGCGTTTGCTACCAGAAACTACGAACATTATTGGAATAATTGCATAGATTATAAGAGCAAGTTTCCAATTTATAGTTAATAAGACTATAAAAGATAGGACTAATTTGATTAGACCTACTAATATTTCTTCCGGCACGTGGTGAGAAAACTCTGTTATGTCAAATAAGTCTGTTGTAAGCCTACTCATCAATGAACCAATGCGAGCTTCATTAAAAAACTCTGTGTCCATGGTCAATAGATGGTTAAATACATCCTTTCTCATATCGCGTTCAATCTTAGCTCCCATTATATGACCCAATGATTGCATAAAGTATCTCGCAGCAACCTCAACTATCTTTGTTATCACAAAAATAATTCCAACTTTGACTACCCTATGTGCATCAAGTAGACCCACTTGAGCCCAATCTGTTAGATAAGATAGTAAAAGTGGTAAAACCAGTCCTGAGACTGTTGTTAAAGCAGATGCAAATAGATCTGCTGCTAATATTTTTTTGTAAGGTCTATAATAAGGTAAGAATCATTTTATCAAATTTTTATTAGAATATGATTTTTCCTTCATTTGGCCTCCTTAATAAATTTTTCCAATATTAATACCTTACCATTTTAATCTACTATTTACTAAAGTTGAAAATACAAGTATGATTTGTTATTATTATAACAGGAGGCAACATGGCTAGAATAATTGAAAAAACAAACTTAAATGAGAATACAATTAAATTTGTAGTTAATGCTCCAAACATTGCCAAAAGAGCTTTGCCAGGACAATTTATAATACTTAGACTAGATGAAAAAGGAGAAAGAGTACCTTTTACGATATCATCTACAGATTATGAGAATGTAACAATCATTGTTCAAGTGGTTGGTGGAACTACTATGAGAATGGATAATCTTAAGGCTGGAGATGGTTTCCTTGACTTTGTAGGACCACTAGGAGTTCCAACAGAACTTGATAGTCTAAAAGGAAAGCATGTATGTGTTGTAGGTGGCGGCCTTGGAACTGCTATTGCTTATCCACAAGCAAAATATCTCCACGATATTGGTGCCCATGTAGATGTAATAATTGGTTTTAGAAACAAAGATTTGATTTTGCTTGAAAATGAACTAAAAGTATCTAGCGAAAACTTGTACATAGCAACTGATGATGGATCATATGGTCACGCTGGTTTTGTAACAGAAATCTTAAAGAATAATATTGATTCTGGCAAAAATTATGATCATATTCTTGCCATAGGACCAGTAATAATGATGAAAAATGTTGTAGAAGTAGCCAGACCTTATGATATACCAGTTACAGTAAGTATGAATTCAACTATGGTTGATGGCACTGGTATGTGTGGTTGCTGCAGGCTTACAGTTGATGGACAAATGAAATTTGCATGTGTAGATGGACCAGATTTTGATGGATACAAAGTAGATTTCACCGAGGCTATGAATAGATCTAGAAACTACATAAAAGAAGAAAGAGAGCATGTGTGTAACTTAACTGGCGAGGTAAGAAATGGCTGATTACAAAATAAATATGGCAAAAGAAAAAGTAAAAATGCCAGAACAAGACCCAAACGTAAGAAATAGTAACTTTGACGAAGTAACACTAGGATACACTTTGGAAATGGCAAAAGAAGAAGCAACTAGATGCTTGCAATGCAAAAACGCCCCATGTATGGCTGGCTGCCCTGTATCAGTTCATATTCCGGAATTTATCAACCAGTTAGTAGCAGGTGATTTGGAAAGCGCCTATGATGCAATTGCAAAAACTAACAACTTACCAGCAATTTGTGGTAGGGTTTGTCCACAAGAGGTTCAATGCGAGGGCGTATGTACAAGAGGAATTAAGAGCGAACCAGTTGCTATAGGACGCCTTGAAAGATTTGTCGCTGATTGGCATATGGAAAACTCCTACAACAAACCTGTTGAAGTAATAAGCCAAAATGCAAAAGTAGCCGTAATAGGTTCTGGACCATCTGGCCTATCGGCCGCAGCAGATCTTGCAAAAATGGGTTATCAAGTTGTAATATTTGAAGCCTTCCACACAGCTGGTGGAGTTTTAATGTATGGCATACCAGAATTTAGATTGCCAAAGGCACTTGTACAAAAAGAACTAAAAAATGTAATAGGACTTGGAGTAAAACTTCAAACAAATACTATAGTAGGTCGTACCATTTCACTAGATGATCTCTTTGACCAAGGCTTTGAGGCTATTTATATTTCAACTGGCGCAGGCCTACCATCATTTTTAGGTATCCCTGGAGAAAACCTAAATGCCGTATATTCTGCAAATGAATTTTTGACCAGGATGAATCTAATGAAGGCTTATAAGTTCCCAGAATTTGATACCCCTGTTAATGTAGGTAAAAAAGTTTGCGTTGTTGGTGGTGGAAACGTAGCAATGGATGCAGCAAGATCTGCCAAAAGACTTGGTGCTGATGTAACTGTCGTTTATAGAAGAAGCTTTGAAGAAATGCCTGCTAGAGTTGAAGAAAGTCACCATGCTATGGAAGAAGGAGTAAATTTCTTAAACCTCCACAATCCTGTAGAAATCCTCGGCGAAGATGGATGGGTTAAGTCTGTCAAAGTTGAAAAGATGGAACTTGGTGAGCCTGATAAGTCCGGTCGTCGTCGTCCTATTCCAACAGGAGAATATCAAGAAGTTGATTTTGACTCAGTAATAATTTCCATTGGTCAAAGTCCAAATCCACTTATCAAGCAAACTAACTCTGACATAGAAACTGAATCTTGGGGTGGAATCATCATAAGTGAAGATACTACTATGACCACCAAGGATGGAGTATTTGCAGGTGGCGATGCTGTAAGTGGAGCTGCAACTGTAATCCTTGCCATGGGAGCTGGAAAAAAGGCAGCAGAAAATATCGATAAATATATAAAAGCTAAAAAAATCTAAAGAATAATTATTGCTTATAATAAGTTTCGACACTACTAAATAATATTATCTTTCTAATAAAGAACTCATTTTTGGGTTCTTTTTTATTTTTACATGGATTTAACAAAAATTTATAAATATTTAAATAAAGGAGGCCTACAATAAGAGTGATTATACATAGGAGGATATTTATGAAAAATAACAAAAAGATAATATTAGCCCTAGTTCTAGCAACAGCTACAACAACCATATTCCCTACTGCCCACGCAGCAGAAGAAATTAAAGAACCAGAAGCAGCAATCATCGAAACAAGTGAAGAAGCAACAAGCGAAACTAGTCATGAAGCCATTGATTACTCAGCTGATAATGTTTTTAACTTCCAAGACGACGAAGTTACCTTTCCAAAAAATGAAGCAAATGTAAGAGAAGCTGATGGTACAAACAAATTTAATAGAGCTACAGAAACAGATCGAGACACTTTTGGCGAAGATCAAAACGTAAATAACCTTGACCCAGAAGTAGCTAAAAAGTTAGAAGAAACAGATGGCGAATACGGTAAAAAAGATGGCGAATACGCCAACCACAATTTGAAATCTATAACAACACCAATTAAGAATATCGTAGTAAATAATGGTAAAAATGAAAATGAAATTGCAATCACATGGTTTGCAACAGGCGATGTTACAGAATCAAAGCTTGTATTTGATGGTAAAGAATACACACCTATTAGATCAAGAAAAACTGGTGACAAAAATGGATATAGCACCTACACAGCTATAGTAAATATCACTCCTGGCAAAGCTTATACATACTATGTTCAAACAGGCTCTTACAAGTCAGAAATTTATACGCTACAAACAAAAGCTCTTGGCAAAAACAATGAATTCTCCATAGCATATTTTGGCGACCCACAAATGGGATCAGGAGATAGTGTTTGGGATAAAAAGGGCCTAAATAAAAACACCCAAGCAAAAGTTGACCAAGACAAGGTAGACTTTGGCAAATCAATAGAAAAAGCTCGTAAAATTGACCCACATTTCTATCTATCTATGGGAGATAATGTAGAGATTGCAAACTTAGAAGGTGAATATGACTATTTCTTGGATAATGATTTGTACAAAGAAAGGGTCTTCTCATCAGTAGTAGGCAACCACGAAACATATGTCAATGATAAGGATGGCCATAGCCAAAGAAACACTGTATTTGCTGACCACTTCTATCTACCAAACGAATCAAAATTAGGATCAATATCAAAAGTTAACGAGGATGGAACTGCTTACTATATTCCTGGAGACTACTACTACTCATATGGCGATACATTGTTTATAAACCTTAACTCAAATGTACTTGATTCCAAAGAACACGAAGCATTCATCAAAGATGCAATCGAAAAAGCAACAAAAGAACGTGGTAAAAACTTCTCATGGAAGGTAGTATCATTCCACCACGCACCATACTCAACAGCAACCCATACATCTGACAAAGATATACTTCAAAGAAGACACGAGCTTGTAAAAATCTTTAACGAAAATGGTATAGACCTAGTCCTAAACGGCCACGATCACATCTACACCAGAACTGGTCAAATGCTTGCTGGAGAACAGGTGATGAGCTTTGAAGAAGCCTATGGTACAGATTCAAAAAATGAAAATGCGGGCATCAAAGAAGGCTATTCAGAAACCTACAACAACAGAATTTATAACAATGGCAAGGTAATAGTAGATGGTATAAAACTAGATTATGACAAAAGAGAGGTCACTAACCCACGTGGAACACTTTTCCTAACTATGTCTGCATCTGCAGGAGCAAAATTCTACAATCCAATCGGAGAAGACCAATGGTTTGTAGTAAGAAGCTTGGACGACCGTAGCCAACTCTTCTCTACCCTAAGCTTTGCTCAAAACAAATTCAACCTAACAACAATGGATCCAGAAGGAAAGATTGTCGACGCCTACACTATCAACAAAACAGATGATTTTATAGAAAATCCAAAAATGAATGACAAAAAAGTCGACAAGACAAAACTTGAGAATTACATCAATCACGCTAAATCATTCAAATTAGTTCAAGATGAAGAAAATGTAAAACTATATCAAGATGCTCTTGATAGAGCTAATGAAGTTCTAAATAGCGAGTATACTAGCCAAGAAGAAATTGACTCTGCTATAGAAGTCCTAGAAACAAGATTATCAGACATCAAATTTACTGAAAAAGGCGAAGAAGGTCAAAAGTCCCCTAAAGCTCCAAAAGCAAACAAAAATCTTAAAAATACAAGTAAAAAAGTAGAATCTAAGAAAAGTGCTAAAAAATCTTCAAACCCAAAAACAGGAGTAGCAAGCCTAGCAAGCGTATACGCAACCCTAGCCCTTGCAAGTGCAGGAGTTTTTGCATCAAAGAAAAATAAATAAAAAAAATAAGGAAAATTAGATGCTCCCTAAATGATATGTACCCTCTTTACTGGACAAACCAGTAAGGAGGGTATTTTTATGAAATATAGTTATGAATTCAAAAAAGAATGCGTACAATTGTATAGGGAAGGTAAATGGCCTGATACACCTGAAGGGACCAACGAAAAAAACTTTCATGATTCAATTAGAATATGGTTTAAGTTAGAAGAACTTCATGGACCAGAAATTTTAAAACATGGAAATAATATCAATTGGACACCTGATGAGAAGTTAGAAATGGTATCTAAGGTGTTAGCTGGAAATTCAATAAAGTCTGTAGCAATTGAAAATGGAATTAATGATGGACAACTCTATTCATGGGTTAACAAGTATAAAAATTATGGATATAATGGTCTTGTTAATAAAAAGAAAGGCCGTAAATCTAAAAATACAAGTATGAAAAGTAAAAATAACCATAAAGTAAAAGAACTTAATGAATCTGAAAGAGAAGAACTAGTAAGGCTTAGAGCAGAGAATGAATATATAAAGGCAGAAAATGAAATAATAAAAAAAGAGATCGCCTTGAGAGAAGAACGTTACGCTGCGCAACTCAAGGCGAAAAAGCAGCGATTGTCAAAGAACTCAAAGAAGAAGGATACAGACTAAAATATCTTTTAAAAGCTATTGATATGCCAAGATCAACATACTATTTTGAAATAAACAAAGTTGATAATATAAAGATTAAGAATAGTCATATTGCAGATAAAATAACTCAAATATTTAACTTACACAAAGGAAGATATGGAGTAAGAAGAGTATATATGGATCTGATAAATCAAGGTTATGTCATAAATCATAAAAGAGTTCAAAGAATAATGCATGAGCTAAAACTATTTGGAAAAAGATCTAAGGAAAAATATCACTCATATAAGGGGAAGGTAGGTAAAGTAGCTGATAATATAATAAATAGAGATTTCAAGGCAGATAGACCTCTACAAAAATGGACTACTGATGTGTCAGAATTTAAATTCTCTTGGGGTAAGTGCTACATATCTCCAATACTTGATATGTATACCAATGAGATTATTTCTTACGACCTATCCTTAAGTCCCAACTTAAATCAGATATCAAATATGTTAGAAAAAGCATTTAATAAATTTCCAAAACTAGATAACTTAATTCTACATTCAGATCAAGGTTGGCAATACCAACATGAATATTATGTAAATGAGCTTAAAAGACATGGTATAAGACAATCCATGTCAAGAAAAGGGAATTGCTATGATAACTCCATAATGGAAACATTCTTTGGAAGGCTAAAAAATGAAGTTTATTATGGATATGAAAAGAGCTATAGCTCTTTTGAAGAATTTTCAAAAGTAATAGAGGAATATATTTACTATTACAACAACGAAAGGATTCAATCAAAAACAAAATGGATGCCACCTACAAAATATAGGTTAGCATCCACTAATAATTAATTAAATATTGTGTCCAGTTTTATGGGTACACATCAAAAAGGGGCATCTTTTTTTTGAACTAGCTAAAGCACATTATCTGTTATCGCCGATTGAAACTAAATCTTACTATTTATTTATGAATATTAAGATACAAAAAACTCGAGTTTTTACTCGAGTTTTTCTAGTCAGATAATTTGCGCAATATTATCTAATATAAGTTTTGAATTATTTTTTCTTTCTTGTTGCTACAATACCAGCCATTGAGATTGCTAGTGTTGATACAACAGATGTCATTTCACCTACGCCAGTTTTTGGGTTGTCAGATTTATTACCTGCTGGTTTTTTGTTTTCAGGTTTTTTATCTTCTTCTGGCTTTTTATCTTCTTCAGGTTTTTTACCTTCTTCTGGCTTTTTGTCGTCTTCAGGTTTCTTATCATCTTCTGGTTTTTTGTCATCTGGATTTTCATCATCAGATGGTTTTTTGTCATCGATATTCTTTTCATTTTCTATTAATGTATCTTGAATATCTTTTGTTATTTTGTTTAATTTATCAGTTAAGTCTTTTGCTTCTTTTTCTTTGTCACTTACATCATCTTTATTATCATCTGATGGCACCGTTTCTTCATCTTCTGCTGTACCTGTTACATTGTGATAAACATGAGTAACATTGCCAGCATCATCAGATTCCGTTCTTAGGTAAACATAACCAGGAATATCTTTTACTGGTTGTTCTCCCATTTCGCTTGGTTCTATTTCCATATCAACTAGGTCTACATATTCTGTTACAGGAGTATCCCCATCTGCATAAGAAACATTTGCTGATTTAACAGTATATGCTCCACCAAATACTAATCCAGCAGATAGTGCTACTGCTAAGATTTTGCTATTTTTCATAACTTTCTCCTTTAATCTATTAATATAATAGTATATCTGACTACTATAATTATATTCCCTTTGTAATCATTTTGCAATGATTATGTAGGAATTTTGTGTATTATTTTGTCTAATTCTTTGCTTATCTAAAAGTCCTTACATATGTGCTGCTTCTTCTAGCCATTTTTTATCTTCTGGATCTGCAGAGTATCTCTTCCTTTTGTCGAGACTTGCCATTGCTTTCATATCTTCACCTGTAAGTTCAAAGTCGAAGATATCAATATTTTCTATTATTCTTTCTTTATGAGATGATTTGGCAAGGACCATGACTTTACGGCTGATATTCCATTTTAGTATGATTTGAGCTGGACTTTTACCATATTTTTTTGCAAGATTTTTGATTACTTCTTCTTCAAATATATTCGACTTGCCTTGGGTAAGTGGACTCCAAGCCTGGTGGAGGATATTATTTTCTTTTAGGAAGTTGTGAGTGTCCACATCTTGCAAATGAGGATGGCTTTCTAGTTGATCAAGAACAGGAGCCGGATCTTCTTTTAAAAGTTCTGTCATTTGATTAATAGAGAAGTTACATACACCTATTGACTTGATAAGGCCTTGGTCTTTATAATCATTGAAAACTTCCCAAGTTTCCTTATAGCCCTCTCCATACCAGTGAATGAGTGCAACATCAATATAGTCAACCTTTAAATCTTTTAGGGAGTCGTCCAAGGACTTTTTGGTCGCATCATAACCAAAAGCACTTGGCCAAACCTTGGTTGCTATTTGGTATTCTGATCTTTTCTTGCCAGACTCTTTAAGGTATTTGCCTAGAATATCCTCGTTATGGTAGTATTTTGCTGTATCAAAATAAGTATATCCGGCCTCAAGTGCTGATTCTATTGTATGGTCCATGTCTTTTTCTTCAGTAATTTTAAATGTTCCAAGTCCAATAGCAGGAACTTCTATCCCATCGTTTAGTTTAAAATACTTCATTGTTGCCTCCTTTATTAAAACGCTTTATTTATGTATAATCATACTATGAAAACAGTATTAATAACAGGGTCTTCTAGGGGGATTGGTGCTGCAATTGCTAGAAGACTTAACGATAATTACAATATAATAATAAACTATAAAAACAGCAAGGATAAAGCTTTTGAGCTTTTGTATGAACTTAGGGAAACAAATCCAAATGTGATTGCCATAAAGGCTGACGTATCGAATGAAGATGATGTCAATATGATGTTTGATGTAGGCGAAAAAAATTTTGGTCACGTTGATATACTGATCAATAATGCAGGTATCTCCCACTTTTCTCTGATTCAGGACATAGAGTTTGAGACATGGAAGGATGTAATAAATACAAACTTGAACTCAGTTTTCTTAAATAGCAAAAGAGCCATACCAAATATGATAAAAAACCAATACGGAGTAATTATTAATATGAGCTCTATATGGGGTGATTTTGGGGCGAGCATGGAGGCCCTATACTCAACATCAAAGGGAGGAATCAATACGTTCACAAAAGCTTTGGCAAAAGAACTAGCGCCATCAGGCATCAGAGTAAATGCCATAGCCCCAGGTATGGTAGAAACAGATATGATGAGAAATGACTTCACAGATGAGGAGATTGAAGAGTTAAAAAAGGAAGTATCATCAAACAGATTTGCTAGGCCCGAAGAAATAGCTGGATTGGTGAAATATCTGATATCAGATGAGGCTTCCTATATAACTGGAGATATTATTCATATTAATGGTGGCTTTTATTAAAAACCACTCATAAGAATTAGGAAAATTAGCTATATGGCTTATGGGAATTGGGGATAGAGATTTAGGAGATTCTAAAGGCCTAATTTCTATCCCTAGAGACTATAAAGCCTATCAATAGATTGTATTTGATATAAATTTATCTTATTATACATTAAAATCTTTCAATACCTTTCTTATGAACATAAGCCTACAGCCATGTTCCAAGTTAATATTTATCTTATTTGTTCCAATTCCCCCATATTATACCAATAAATAAATGATTCCTTTACCTCTTTTTTTAGAGCCTCTTCAATAGCCTTTTTGTAAACTCTAAGCTGATCATCATAAAATCCGCTTCTTTTGATAGCATCTGTTTTAAAGTCCAAAAGAATGGCATAATCCTCAAATTCAAATATCAAATCTATCTGCCCATTGACATAATAGTCTTCATATTTCATCAAAAAAGATTCTTCTTTTCTTAGATTTTTAGCCTTTTGATAGAGATTTTTTATATTTGGATGTGCGTAATAACTAAGTATTTTCTCCTTATCAACTACTTTTAATTCTTCAGATCTGATTTTCCTTTCTTTTATAAGCTTATCAAAACTCTTTTCTAAACTATCCATATCATATTCTTTATATTCCAAAGCTTGGAAAACTTTGTGAATGATAGTTCCTATGTCAGTTGGCTTTAAGTCTCTAATTTCTGTGATAAAGTTTGGCTTTCTAAATTCTCCATATTCCTTAAAGCGATCATAGGCTGGCAATTCGTATCCATCTTCTTCTGGGTTGAAGTTTTTGGTAATTTCTGTTACTGATTTTTTGATGGATTCCTGTGTATCTGCTAGGTTTTTGTAGGGATTTTCATAAATTTCTAACATTTTCTGATAGATTTTCTCATTTACTTTTTGATCTTCTAGTATATCTTTTATATCAACCATGTGAAAACTTTTATATTCTTTTTCTTCTTTTACTAGATCAAGCCTTGCTATGGATGCCAGCTCATTTGATACATAGTTCCCATCATTTATTTCGCTTGCTATTTTGTCAGTAGACAGTATCGAAATTATCCAATCAATGTATGAAGTCATATTGAGAAAATCATTCCTGCCAATGTATTTGCCAAGCTTATCTATATCTTTCTCCCCCACTATAATTAATTTATTTATAGGTCTGGTAAGAGCAACATAGAGAACTCTGATCTCTTCTTTTCTATTTTCTATAGTTGTTTTCTCGTTTATAATATCTCTTCTTATAGATGAAAGCTTGACCTTATTTTCATAATCTGCCACATTGATTCCTATACCAAGATCATCGTCAAAGGATATATTGGATCGAAGATGGTTGATATTAAATCTTTTTGCCGTATCAGCCAAGATTACCACTGGGAATTCCAAACCCTTGGATTTGTGAATGGTCATTATCCTAACTAGGTTTTCATTTTCTGATAAATCTCTTACTGCATTTAGATTATCAGTTTGGTAAAGACTTAGATTTTCTGCATAGTCTAGGAAGCCAAATAGACCGTCGTCGTTATTTTCTTCATACTCACCCATTAAATCTATGAAGGCCTCTACATTGGCGATTCTGTCATTTGCCCTATCTCTAGCCATTAGATAATTGTAATAGCCAGAGTTTTCAAAGATGAAATTTCCAAATTCGTATAGGCTCATTAGAGAAAGTCTATAATTATAGGTCGTCATTTCCGTTTTGAAATCTATGATTTTATTTAAAATATCTCCCTTGATAGCATAATCGTCAAAAGCTTTGGCAAAACTTGTTGCATCTGTATTTAGTCTAATTTGAGCTAAGTCATCTTCGCTAAATTCATATATCTCACTTTGAAGAACCGATAGAAGTGCAAGCTCGTCCTTCGGATTAGCTATTAAATGTAAGATATTTTTGAAAAATGTTACCTCAACAGCTCCAAAGGAAACTTTTGATATATCATTAAAAAATGGGATTTCCGCATCCTTAAAGGCATTTTCGTAGATGTAGGACTTAGCTCCTGACCTTAGAAGTATTGCTATGTCCTTGTATTCGTAGCCTTCATCTAATAAATCTTTGATGGTTTCTGCTATATGATTTGCCTCATCTATCCCCTTATCTATGATGTGAATCTCTGCTTTGGGACTAGGATAGTCAAAGCTTTGGGTTGGGTTTAAACTATGACCACCGTTTTTGTAATCTATGCCCGAGGAATCTTTTGTCATCAGTCTTTCAAAGATAAAGTTGTCAAATTTTAGTATATCTGAGTCTGTTCTAAAGTTTTCATTTAGGTTTATCCTCATGGATTTATTACTAGATTTCTCATATTGGTCAAGTTTATCTAAAAATAAATCTGGCCTTGCCCTACGAAATCCGTAGATTGACTGCTTGACATCACCTACAAAAAACAAATTGTCCTCTGTCTTTAACTTTTCAATTATATAGTTTTGGATTTCGTTGGAATCCTGGTACTCATCAAAAAATATATAGGTAAATCTATCTTTGATAACAGCTAGTGCCTCTTCATTTTCCAGTAATTTTATGAAGTAAGCTTCCATATCGTTAAAGTCAAGGTAAGACTTCTCATTCTTTTTTGCCTGGTATTTTCCCATAAAAGATTTACATAGCTTTGCTAACTCTTTTAGAATACCTAGTTCTCTTTTTGAAAAATCTTCAATTATAGAAGAATTTGTGTTAAGGACCAAAGAAGATACGGTCTTAATATCCTTCTTGTAGGCATCTCTATTTTTCTTTAATATGGTCTGGATGTCCTTTTCGTCTTTTCTTGCACGGACCATGGTTGGAAAATTGACCTTTGATATCTTCTCAATAAAAAGATCCCAGTCCTTAAATGCAAGTGCGCTAAGATTTCTAACTATATCCAAGTCACTTGCAAATAGATTTGCATACTCTTCTCTAAGTCCGGCATTTTCTACTATTTGATTGGTATCTAGAATTGATTTTTCTATGTCAGATAATTTTTTCTCTATAATTTCTATGAAAATATTAAAATCAAAGGAATTTTCAGTCTTGGATCCCAACCAAGCTATAGGGTCAATTTGTGAAGTTGATTTTTCGTAAGTTTGAAGAACAACACTTTTTGCATTTCGGTCGTTTCTAGAAGTTGAGAAGTTGTGGATAAACTTATGAAACTCCTCTCTTCCTTTTTCATATTCCTCATCAAAAACTTCGTCTATGGCTGATTCTTTGAGTAATACATTGGTAGATTCACTTACTACCTTAAAACTTGGTGATAAATTGTCAAAAAAATAAAAATACTCTCTGAGCATATCTGATGCAAAAGAGTGCATAGTTTGGATGTGAGCATGTTTTATAAGTTTGACTTGATTTTTTATAAATTTATTTGATGGGTCATTTTCAAGAAGTTTCTCTAAAGCAAGTCTTATCCTATCTTTCATCTCTATAGATGCCTTGTTTGTGAAGGTTACAATTACCATTTTGTCTATGTCGATGTAATCGTTTATAAGTAAATCTATGACTCTATCAACTAGGACCCTAGTTTTACCAGAACCTGCTGCAGCTGATACTATTATATTCTTATCACGCTCCTTTATAGCCATTAGCTGGTTATCTGTATACTTAATATCAGCCATCAGTCTTCCTCCTCACTTCTCAAATCTTCTAGTTTCTTATCCTTATCAAAATCCCTATACTTGTCACTATCAATTGACTCATCAAACTTGCATATTCCCTTATAATCACAATATTGACATTCATTTGTTGTCTCAGAGTATCTGATTGGATTAATCTTTATATTTCCAATTTTTATCTCTTTGATATATTTGCTGACCAGATTTTTGACAAATTTATCTAATAAGATTTTCTCATCATTTTCTAAAATATCGGTGTTTTTCCTGTCTATTACATCTATATTTTTTATATCAGTATAGTTTTTATCAATGAGCTTAAATACTTCTTCGTTCAATTTGATGATTAGACCATTCATTTTAAACTTATCTTGGTAGATTTTTGATATAATTTCTTTGTCATAGGCTTTGTCAAGCTTGACCAATTCATCCGATAAGGGCATATAAAAAGATCCTATAGGCTTAATATCTTCGTTTTTGATATTAGCACTCATCATATATACTAACAGCTGTAGGTCCAGGCCATTTAAGACATTTACCAACTTAAATACCTTATTACCAGTCTTGTAATCTATAATTCTTAAAAAATCATCAGCCTGGTCAATCCTATCAATCCTTCCTCTAAGATAATTCTCCTCATCAACATAAATTGGAGGAAAGTCTCCATCCTTGCCATAGCCAAAATCAACTTCCACATCTGAAACCCTAAATTCGCCTGATTTTAATTGGTTGATAATCTCCTTAGAATTGGCCTCGGTATTTTTTAATATATTATTTACTATAAAAACATTTCTAGGGTCGGCTTTTCTTGCTTTATCCATTATATTGTTTATGGAGTCCTCAAAATTTTTTCTAAGTTGGTCTTCAAATTCATCATAATCTATGGAATAAAGATCAGTATTGATGAGTGTCTTTGAGATATCCTCCAAAGAATTATGGACAAGGGTTCCTAGTTCCCTGGCATCGACATCATAATTTTCATCATAATCAGGCCTTAGGCCAAAGTTTACAAAATATCTATATGGGCACCTAGAATAAGTTTCAATTTCTGTGATATTGAAATGATTCTTGCTATAGAGTTTTTGAGCAGTGTCTAAATGCAATGATGCCTTATCATTAGTGTGAAATAATCCCTTAATTAATAGATCATATGAACCATAGTTTTTTATATAGGCATTATAAGTTTTTGTAAAATCAAGGCCAGAAATGTTTTCTCCTCGCCTAATCTTCCACAAGTTATCCATGGCATATTTTTGGCTAAGTTCCTTGGAGTAAATAAGGTCAGTTTCTTCTAGACTAGTAAGGTCGTTGATTTTTAACTTAGGAAAAACATTTAGTATACCATTTAAAACTGGGGATTTGTTTATCCCAGCTCCACTTTTATCGCTTAGGGCAAATGATAAGTAAATCTTATCGGACTTTTCAAACATCTTATAGAGATTTAGCTTTTCTTTTTCTTCTAGATCTTCTTCATAGATTTTCAAATCCAAATTAATAGCTTGAAGTTTTTCTTTCTCCTCCTTGCCCATGATAAAATCACCAGCAGATTTAGATGGGAAAAATGTATCGTTAAGGCCTAGGGCAAAATTTATCCTAGTATCTGCAATCCTTGGCGATTTGAAGCTTGATATGGTGACATGGTCCTTACTTGGTGGAATAATCCCAATTTCTATATCCTCTGCAACAGACTTTATGATATTATATATGCCTTTGATATCATTGTCCCTTTGACCCATCAAGGAATGTAATTCCTCTAATATAGCCATTAGCTTATCCCAAACCTGGGCATTTTCTTCATAATCATCCAAATCGTTCTCTTCTTTTAGGATGGTTTGGTAATTATTAATGTCTGCTATAAAATTTGGATGACTCATCATTTTATAAATTTCATCTACCAGGATACTTGTTTGTATCTTTTTTTTAGAAAGTGCAAAAAGTGGCTCTATAAGTGATATAAGATCATTTCTTATCTGATTTATCATTTCAAATTCTATGACCTTGGATGTAAGTTTGGCATCTTTCTTAGGATCGTTTTTATAATAATTTTCGTAAAAATCTCTATCCATTTCAAAATATATATCATCCCAAAACATAGAGCCTTTTATATTTCTATTTTTAATATAGTTTTGAAATACGATTACTTTTTCTTCAGAATTCTCGCCAAAATCATATATATTTGACCTTAAGAAAAAGTTCAAATCGTGCTCATTAAAGCCAAATACAAGCAAGCGAAGGATTGATAGGTAGGTTTTTACTATGTGATTATCAGAAAGCTTGTTGGTCCTATTTAAAAATATAGGGATATCATAACGATTAAATATCTTCTTAATCTCATTTTCGTATTCATTCTGATCGCTTATATAAAGTGATATGTCCTTATATCTCAAATTCTCTTCATGGATTAGTTTTCGGATAGTTAGTGCGATATTTTCCACTTCACTATGGCTTGAAGTAGACTCTAAAACATGGATATTTCTTGGGATTTTCCCATAAGGTTTTCTGTTATATTTTTCATAATTAATGCAAAGATGGTTGATATCTTCATTTTTATTGATTGGGGCATCTAAGATAATTTCTTTTGTAGGACTCATTTCATTTATCCTATGATAAAACTTGATGGCCATATCATAAATTTCAACATCTTTTGCCATAGGATTATTGATATAGGTCATATCCAAGGTTAGGTTGATGGTTATCTTACAGCCTAATCCTAAAAGAGCATTTATAAAGTCCATTTTTATATCGGAAACATAGTCGAATTTATCAAAATAAAAATTTGTATCTTTTAAAAATTCTGCTTGGCTTAGTTTCTCACTAACCTGACTTAGCTTATCTTCACTATCTACAAACTTTCCATCTATCTCTTTTTGATATGCATCATAAATCAGCTTTAGTTCTCTAAACTTTAGCTTTAAAACTTCATCAGAAAGGTCGCTGTCAATACTATCAAAAAACTCCTGGTCAAAATCATTGTCCTTTATAGTTGTAATCAAACTTTCTATGTCTTCTACGAAATCTGCATTGAGGTAATTATTTTTAAACAGAATTAGATCATCATTTAGGTCCCTCAAAATATTACTTAGGATCATAATTTTGCCTGATTTTGATAAATTTTCTCCACCAATTCCCCCAATTCTATCTAGTATAAATCTAGATAGTGAGGAAAATGATAAGACTTTGGTATCCATAACTGTTGAATAGCTTATATTTTCCATCAAATTAATATCTGTTTGTAGGGTGTATTGTTCCGGAACAATTAGGAAACTTTTTTGTTTGTTTGCTATATCTTCTTCTATTTTTTTGTAAATATATTTGGAATTTGCACTTGGTGATTTCGATATGATTAAATTTATCATGGTTTAACCTCTATAAAACTTCCTTCATCACTGGTGTAAGTGACAATGATTTTTGCATCTATAGCATCCTTTAGTTCGCCCACATGGGAAATTAGCCCTATGAACTTATTCTCATAGGATAGTTTTTCAATTTGTTCTATGACCTTATTAAGATAATCTTCTGATAGAGTTCCAAATCCTTCGTCAATAAATAGAGTATCAATCTTGATTCCTCCGTTTTCAGCTGCAATCTCATCTGATAGCCCAAGTGCCAAGGAAAGAGATGCCAAGAAAGACTCTCCACCGGATAGAGTTGATGCCGGTCTTTTCTTACCAGTATTTGCATCTAAGATTTCTATATCCAGACCTTGTTTCATCCTCAAATCATCTCCATAGGACTTTCTTATTAGTGAAAATTGTCCATGACTCATGGCATAAAGCCTCTTATTGGCATAAGCTAGGACCCTATCAAAGTAATAGGTTAGGACAAAGGTCTCAAAGTCGATTTTTTCCCTACCAGCAACTTTGGCAAAAGAACCATCTGCTATTTTTGCAAGTCCTTGAAGTATTTGAGACTCAGAACTAATTTCTTCGTAGGATTTTTTTAAAGCTGATAAATTATCGTAAGAGCTCTTTACATTTGTCATTTTTATTTGTAAGTTAGATTTTTCTTCTCTTAAGTTTTTTAATCTTTGACTTACATCTTGAATTTCTTCTTCTACTTTGCTAATATCAACAGGTTCTTTTTCTTTAAATATCCTATAGTTTTCATATAGGGTATTAGTTTTTTCTAATTCTTTGAAGTAATTTTCAATCTCTTCTTTACTATCATAAATTACTTCGTAATCTTCCAGTGCCTTATTGTAGTCACTTTTATCCTTAAAATGTTCTAACAATTTATATTCGAATTCGTCAAAAAATTCTTCTTCCTCTTTTTTATATTGCGAAATCATATTTTGGGTGTTAGAAATATTTGTACTAATCTCAGCTTTTTTTGTTAGCAAATCGTTGTATGACCTACTAATGGTTGAAATTTCTTCTTCCAAATCTTTTATTTCAGTTTTAATCTTTTGAATTTTATTAGCAAGGTCAGCAAAGTCTAGATCTTCAAGCTTCTCCTTATTAGAAAGATAGGCTGCCTTTACTAATTCACCATCGCTTATAATCTTATCAAGAGATTCTATTTGACTTTTCAGTTCATTTGCTCTTGCACTTGCCTTAGATAATTCTTCTCTATCAATGGACTTCTTACTATTTATTTCTTCAAGCTTTTCGTTATTTGTATATATCTGATTATTTATTTGCTTGATATTTTCTTTAAGCTCTTCAAATAGGCCTAGGATATTAACATCATCTTCTATTTCTACTAGTGACTTAGAATAAATTTTGTTTTGTGACTCTAAGCTTGCTATCTTAGAATTTATGTCATAAAGAATATTATTAATTTGATCAATGTCTATCTCTATTGTAGGATGTTTTTCAAATTTATCCTCATGCCTATCCCCACAAACTGGACAAATTTTTGTATCATTAAGCTCATCAATAAATTTATTCATATCTATTAGTCTTTGGTTTTGGTAATAGTCATTGACCTTATTTTTTAGGTCGATTTTTTCCAAATGTAAATCTTCTAGAGATTTTTTATTTGCTAGAATTTTCTCGTTGATTTCAATATTTTTGTTTTTTAAAACTATCTTATCTTCTAGTATAGCCTTATAATTGTTAAGGTCCATCAGTCTTTCTTTTAGCCCATAGATATCATCCCTTAACTTAGCTTCCTCATCACTTTTAGTATTTATTAAATCATTTAATTTATCAATTTTGATAGATATCTGGTCTAAGCTTTTCTTCTTTTCTTTTAAAATATTTTCCTTTTCTCTGATTTTTTCATAAGATTTTTTGTTTGTCACAAATTTTTGGTAGCGATCTGATAAGCTTGTCAAATCATTTAATTCTATTATTAAAAAATTTACTTTTTCTTGATTTTCAGAAATATTGTCATAAGCGCTTTTTAGACCTTTAATTTTGCTGTCTATTTCTTCTAATGATTTGAAGTAAATTTGCAAATCTTCTTTGGACTTTTCCCCATCTAGGCGTACTTTCTTGTACCTATCCTCATAGATTTTAATACTTTTTGCAAAATCAGATTTATCTATTCTAATTTTCTTTTCTTTATAGACCTTTTCTTCTGATAAAAGCTTTATCCTATAATCATTTATCTCAAAATATTTTTCTATATTGGTATTTAGAGTCTTGGCCTTTTCTTTATCACTAATTAGTTGTTTTTCCTTAGCTTCCAGGGTATTTTCTCTATCATTAATATCATTAAAATCCTTAGTCAAGGCTTTGTTGAAGTCATCTATAGAATGTAAAATTTCACCAAAATCGTGGACCATTACATTGTCCCTGTCTACTTTTTCTGCAATGTATGGATATTGGTAAATTATTGTTTCAAGCCTTTCGTCTAATATCTCCATATCCTTTGATTTTAGTCTTGCCTGATCTTTGATTTTATCTTGAATTTTTTTGTATTCATAAGTTTTGAAAATATTGCCCAAAAGTTTAGTCCTATCATCTGATTTAGCTTGGAGAAATTCCTGGAACTCCCCTTGGGCAAGGAGCATAACCTTAGAAAATTGGTTTTTATCAAGTCCTACTATTTCTACTATCTTTTTATCAGTTATAGTCTTTTTTTCTGATATTATTTTCTTTTCACCAGTTAAATCATATAGAGTTGCCGATGGTTTGATATTTTGACCAGGCTTTGTTTTTTTGGCTGTTTGATTTGGTATCCTCTCTACTTGGTAATCCCTACCATCAACTTCAAAAACAAGATCTACATAAGTGTAGGGATCATCTTCGTTTAGAAAATCACTTCTCAAACTGTTCTGATCTATATCCCTTGCTACTTGTCCATAAAGAGCATAGGTTATGGCATCAAAAATACTGGTTTTGCCCGAACCAGTATCTCCCGCTATAAGAAAAATTTTCTTTTCATAAAGCTTAGTAAAATCAATTTCTATTTCATTTTTATAAGTTAAAAATCCTCGAACTTTTAGTTTTAGCGGTCTCATTCAATCACCTTTTTTAAAGCTTTGAGCTTATCATCTGTCATTTCTTCGTCCATCTTGAATTTATAAAATTCCTCAAACAATTCTATGGCAGTTTTGCCAGTAAGGTCTATGTCAAATTCGCTATCACTAGCAAATATCCCCTTGTTTTTGTAGGATATTTGGACAATATGAGGGAATTTTTCCTTTAATTTTGCCATAGCATTTTCTATAGTCGATTCATCTTCTAGTATTACTTTTATGTAATCATCACTTGGACTTTTCCTTATAACATCAGCAAATTTCCCACTAATAGTCCTAAAATCTCTTAGGGCCTTGATGTCTATGTCGTAAGTTTCTACCCTATCTTTAATATCTACCAGAGTTACAGATTTAGTTTTATTTTCCTCATCAAAGGAGTACTTCATAAAAGTTCCAGAATAGCGAATCTTAGGATCTATAACATAGTGCCTGTTGTGGAGATGGCCAAGGGCAACGTAATCAAATCTTTCGAAAAGATGGGCATCCATTGCATCAGACCCACCAATAGTAAGGGGTTTTTGCCCCTCAGTATAAAGATTATCATCTTCTATCGCAATATTATTAGCATAACAATGGCTAATTAGTACGTTTCTATCCTCGTATGCTAAGTCTTTTAGAACTTCCTTGTATAGATCAGTGAAATTTGTAATGTCTTTGTTAAAGATTATGCTGGCTTGATTTAGAGATATAAATGGTACAAGATGGAAATTAATCTTGCCGTACTCATCTTCAAATGTAAGCATTTCTTTCTTATATTCACCAGCAAGGTGGTAATTTTTAGCCTTATAAAATTTGCTATTGACGTCAAGTCTTTTGCCAGAATCATGGTTACCACTAACAGCTAGAATTGTTTTTTTCTTGTTAAATACAATGTCTTCGATAAAATCAGAATAAAGAGAAAGTGCCTCTACACTAGAAACTTGAGTATCAAATATATCCCCTGCTATCATAATAATGTCGACATTTTCCCTAGAAATTATGTCTAATATTTGGTCTAAGACGTATTTTTGATCTTCTATTAAAGAATAATTGCCTATATTTTTGCCCAGATGCAGGTCTGCTAAGTGAAGTAATTTCATTTTTTATCCCTTACAAAAACCCATCTGTCAGAAGTAGAATTATATGGGTCGTATTTGTAGCCATCTATTTCTATTGCTTTAATTTTTTCAGGATCTTCAATTTTTTGGCTAATAATTTCTTTTAACATTTTCCCACGCATTTGTTTCATCCAAGCCACAATTGATTTAAGCTTTCCTTCTCTCACATCCTTAAAATCTAATGAAATAAATCTATCCCCATCTTTCAGGTAATCAGTAATTGTCTTTGCGTATTCTACACTAGCAAGGTTTATTATTGTATCATTGTCTTTATAAGCTTCCTTGTAGATCAAATCTCCCCAAAATTCGTAAAGAT
The DNA here is from genome assembly GCF_900128425.1 of Anaerococcus urinomassiliensis. Taxonomy (NCBI): domain Bacteria; kingdom Bacillati; phylum Bacillota; class Tissierellia; order Tissierellales; family Peptoniphilaceae; genus Anaerococcus; species Anaerococcus urinomassiliensis. Next base: position 320,049 of record NZ_LT635782.1, on the reverse strand, counting down.
TGATATCTTTATTGTCAAAATACAGCCTATAATCAGCGATTGCTGTGAGTGGTTTTAATATTCCATATAAGGGTGAGATTATGTAAAGATGATCGTTTAGATAATTTAGATCGTCAAAATCTTCTCTTTTAAACTGCTTAAAAACCAAACCGTCATAGGCAAAAATAGCTGGGTTTGTAAGCTTATCCAAATCCATTTCTTGGTAATCGTAGTAGGCTTTTTCTGTAAGCTTATCGTTTGTTCCGTGGAGATTGCCCATCTCATTCATAGTATATTTTTTGAGTTTATGTACTAAATATTGAGTTTTATCCTTAAATAGTAAGTCTTCTGTCGGTATATCTTTATTTTCTTTAAAACTTTTTGTTGGTGAAATAATTATTTTCATCAATATCCTCCGTCTATAAATATTATAACATAGAAAAAAGCAGGACTATTCCTGCTTCTTCTAAATAAAATATTAATTTTTGAAGTAATTTACTAAGCTTATAATCAAAAATGAAATCACCGCAATTATAACTATGGCTCCTCCTGGTTTGATCCCCAAATAATAGGAAGCAGAAATACCAGAAACCATAAATATAACTGACAAAATTATTGAAATAATATACATTTTCTTGTACGACTTTGCAAAAACCATGGCTCCTGCAACTGGAATTGTCATAAGAGATGTTACCATCAATGCTCCTACTGTTTTTGCAGAAATAGCAACAGTAACTGCAGTTAGTAGGGTGAAAAATATATTGATAGCACTGGTGTTGACTCCAGCAAGCCTTGCCAATACTGGGTTTATAGATGTGTATAATAGTCCGTAATAAAGGTATAGGGAGCTAATCGCAACAATTAAAAAAACAAATAATACTATATACACATCTTCACTAGATACAGTAGTAATGGAACCAAACATAAAGGATTCAAAGCTTGTCCCACCTGGCGTAAAGTCAGAAAGTATCGAAGCAATAGCAATACCTGTACTCATGACAATGGCTGTTGCCATATCTCCATATTTGGGAAATTTCTTTCTTAGTGTTTCTATAGCAAAGCTTGCTATGATACATATGACAAGAGAAGTCCACAAGGGATTTATGCCAAATATAAGTCCCAAACCAATACCTGCTAGGGATGAGTGGCTTAGGGCATCTCCTATCATAGAAGTTTTTCTATTTATCATTATAATCCCAATCATAGGAATGATTATAGCTAACATTATTCCTATGATTAGTGATCTTCTCATAAATGCAAATTCAAGCATCCAATATCATACCTTCCTTTAATACAACAACTTTATTGACATAATCTTTTATAAATTCCATCTCATGACTTATAATAATTATACTCAAAGAGTGTTTTTTGTTTAAATGCAAAAGTAGGTCTAGAAAATCTTCCTTATTGGCTTGGTCAATACCCACAGTTGGCTCATCAAGGATCAAAACTTCAGGATTATTTACCAAGCATCTAGCAATCATAACTCTTTGTTGCTGTCCACCAGATAATTTATTGAAGGGTTTATCAATTAGATTTTCAATATTTAGTATCCTAAATATATCTTCAACAGCCTCCATATTTTCACTTGTAGGTCTTTTAAATTTGCCAAAGTTATTATACAAATTTAAAATAACATACTCCCTACAGGTAAGTGGAAAGCTAATATTCGAAGACTCGTTAAGTTGGGGAACATAGCCTATTTTTTGAAAGTTGTCAAAATCGTTGATGTCCTCACCAAAGATTTCTACAAAGCCTCTTTTAACCGGAAGCTCTTTGCTTAGGATCTTAACCAGGGTGGTCTTGCCAGATCCATTTTCACCACTTATAGCAAGGAAATCTCCTGTTTCTAATTTTAGATTTATATTTTTTAAAATTTCTTTTTGATCATATGCAAAGCTTAGATTATTAATATTTATTAAGGTCATTTTTTATTTTTCTAATGATTTGTAAATTTCTTCTAGATTGTATCTGATTAACTCTTGATAAGTCTTATTATTGTCCAAATCTTCGTCAGTTGCAAGTTCTAGGGTATTTAGAGGTTTTATCTCAGCCCCAATTTCATCTGCTAGTGTTTTTGCATTCTTATCAGAACCACCCATTTCATAGAAAATAGTATTGATATTTAACTCTTTTGCCTCTTCTGCTGCTTCTTTTAAAGTCTTTGCATCTGTATCATCTGTTGATGTAAGGCTTGTAAGGGCTATTTGATTTAAGTTAAAATCACGAGCTATATATGAAAATGCCTTATGGTTTACAAGAAAGTTTTTGTTAGAAGTTTCTTCGAATTTCTTGCTATATTCATCAATCATAGCATTTAATTCATCTTCTATTTTTTTGTAATTGTCCATATAGTAATCTTTGTTTGCTGGATCTACTTGGCCAAGTTTTTCAGCTATTACCTTTGCTTGGGCAAGGCCATTTTTTGGACTTAACCATGTGTGTGGGTCAAATTCTCCATGGTTGTGTTCATGGTCATGGTCTTCGTGTTCATGATCTTCATCAGCTTCTTCATGGTCATGAGCTTCTTCGTGTTCATGATTTTCGTCAGCTTCTTCATGGTCATGAGCTTCTTCGTGTTCGTGATCTTCGTCAGCTTCTTCATGGTCATGAGCTTCTTCGTGTTCGTGATCTTCGTCAGCTTCTTCGTGGTCGTGGTCGTGGTCTTCGTGATTTGCTTTTATCAAATCTAAACCTTCACTTGTATCAACAAGTTCTATATCAGTAGAATCCTCTAAAGAAGACTCCCATTCTTCCATACCTGCACCATTTATAAACATTAATTTTGAACTAGATAATTCTTTTATATCTTTTGCAGAAGGTTCCCATCCGTGACTTTCAGCTTTTAGATTTGTAAAAGACTTAACTTCCATCTTATCTCCTGCTATTTGTTTTGTTAGGTTATAAATCGGATAAAATGAAGTATATACTACTGTTTCTTCTGCTTTATTGTCAGTAGAAGCACTATCATCTTTATTTTCCTTTTTTGCTGGCTCATCGATACTTTCTTCTGTTTTTGGCTCATTTGATGGAGCCTTGGCCTTATCATCTTCTTTTTGTCCACAAGCACCTAAAGTTAATCCAAGTGCTAATACTAATGCTAGGTTTTTGTATTTCATATTCTCCTCCATTCATAATGCAAATCATTTGCAACAAGTATTATATAACAATTTATTTATATGTCAAATAATTGTATAATAATATTAATGGAGGTAATTATGAATATTAATGAACTCTTAAAAGACAAGAACCTGAAGGTAACAAAATACAGAAAACTGATTTTAGAAAATTTGAAATTTTGCGATAATCCAATATCTGCAGAAGAACTTTTTGATAAGCTAAAGAAAGATTATGATATGGACCTATCGACTATTTATAGAAATCTAAATATATTAGAAGAAAAGTCCGTCCTACTAAAGACTACAAATCTTGATGGTATAAGCTACTATCAAATAAACGACAACCACCACAAGCATTTCATAACTTGTAACATATGCCACAAAAAATTCACCATAGAAAATTGCCCTGTCTACAAACTAGAAGAAGAAATAGAAAAAGAAACTGGCTTTGTAATCAATGGTCACAATTTTGAATTTACTGGAGTATGTCCAGAGTGTCAGAAAAAATAATGCTGGTAAGAGATAAAATCTTTTACCAGTATTTTTTTAGCTATTAAATTTTTCCTTATCAAAGGCACCAACTGAGTTAGCTACAATGATTGTTCCTGTAGCATCACCAGATAAGTTTATTGTCGTTCTTGCCATGTCAAGGATTCTATCAATACCCATGATAATTGCAATACCTTCTACTGGAAGTCCTACAGATTCAAGAACCATTGATAGTGTAACTAGACCAACTGATGGTATACCAGCTGTACCAACTGATGCGATAGTTGCTGTAAGTATTACTGTTAGGAAATCTGTCGAGCTAAGAGTGATGCCATAAGCGTTGGCTATAAATATTACTGCAACTCCTTGCATGATAGCTGTACCATCCATATTTACTGTTGCTCCAAGAGGAATTGTAAATGATGATATCTTCCTATCAACACCCATATCTTCTAGGGTTTGAATATTTAATGGAACAGTAGCTGAAGATGATGCTGTTGAAAATCCAAATGTCATAACAGGTGCATATTTTTTTATAAACTTAAATGGATTTACCCTTACAAATCCTGCTAGTAATACCATGTATACAATAAATAATTGGACTACTAGTGATCCTAGTACAGATCCCATGTAGCTAAGCATTGATAAAATCGCATCAAATCCCAGAGTAGAAAATGTTCTAGATATTAGGAAAAACACACCCACTGGTGCAAGCTTCATAACCCAAGCAGTCATACCCATCATAAGATCATTCATCTCGGTAACTATATTACCAAGAGAAACTAACCTATCTTCCATAGATGCAATCAATAGTCCTACGAGCACTGCAAATATTATGATTTGGATCATATTACCTTCTGCAAGAGCTCCTATTGGATTTGTTGGAATGAAATCAAGAATGGTATCTTTAAGTGATATATCTGCTTTGGCAACTTCATATGATTGCTGGCCGATTTGCATATTCATGCCCTTGCCTGGTCCTATAATACTTGAAAGACCGAGAGCAATCATAATCGCTAGAGCTGTTGTGAACATATAAAAAATTACAATTCGCACACCAACCTTACCCAAAGTTTCTGTATCCCCTAGGTTTCTACATCCATCTGCTATGGAGAAAAATACTAGTGGTACAACCAGCATTTGCATTAATCTTATGAAAAGTTGGCCAATAGTATAAAATACACCCTCTATCAAAATTTCATTTTTAAAGTGTGAATCTGGAACAAAACTATGCATTACAATTCCAAAAATCAAACCAGCTATAAGAGCGATAAAAATCTTTTTTGATTGGGAAATATCTCTTCTATTTTTTTTCATTCAATCCCTCCCTATCTATATAATGATGAAGTGTGTCCTTCCAATGTGGAATCTTGTATCCATCAGTGATTTTTAGTATATAATCTTCTAAAGCATAAAATCCTGGTCTTGCAAGCATACTAGGATTGTCATCTGTTTCTATTATCTTAGCATCTTTCCCGCAATAATCTATGATTTCTTTGGCAAATTCAGACATAGATGTATAACCTTCCGAAGAAGCATGATAAGTGCCAAAAGAATTTGTCTCTATCAAAGGAATTAAGAAATTAGCCAGCTCAAAAGCTGGAGTAGGCGACATATACAAGTCTTTTGCAACCTCTACTTTTCCGCTATCAGCCTGTTTTAAGATATTTTCTACAAATTGGTTTTCACGAGAATATAGCCTACTTACCCTAATGATAAAATGGTAATTAGAAAATTCCCTAACATAATTTTCTCCCTCAAACTTGCTTTTGCCATAAATGTTTTTTGGATTTGGCTTATCAAATTCTTTGTATGATTTAAAGCTTGTGCCATCAAAAACATCAGCTGTAGATAGTTGCACCAATTTTGCCATAAATGTATTTGAAGCAATGGCAACATTTCTGGCACCAATAGAATTTAATAAAAATGCTCCATCTGGATCAGCTTCACACTTATCCCTATTTGACATACCAGAACAATTGATAATAACGTTAGGTCTAATACGGCTTACAAACTTCCTAACCTCATCTTGGTTTGTAATATCAACTTCATGCTTGTCGGTAGCTATAATTTCTGAATCCAAAGGATCCAACAGTCTTAGCATGGATGTACCAAGTCTTCCAGAAGACCCAGTTATCCAAATTTTTTCTCTTGCTATTCTCATATTAACTCCTTATTCTTAATATTATTGTAACTTTTTCTAAAAACTGTATTTAAAATAATTTTACCTCTCTTTTAGGGGAAAAGAAATAAATTAGCAAATTAGTATATTATTATGCTTGGCAAAAGTGATGAAGGCAGAATTAATTATTGACAATTTGGATAACTCATTTCTTTATATTTTACGTTATAATACATAATTAAAGAAGCGACTAAGATTAATTCTTAATCGCTCCTAAATATACTTGATTAAATTGTCAAAATTAAACAATATCCCTTATTTAACTCTTTACTGTATATATACAATTTTTGTGTCCCATCTACACTTATATACTTATAACTTTTATCATTTTCTCGCATGATTTTCTCAATAGCGGAATCTATTTTTTTTAACGAGCTATCATCATTAGCTATCGTAATAATCAGACTTTTAAAATTTGTCGTATATGTTTTTTCTATATATTCATTATAAGGCTTGAATTCTTTCTCAATATCATTTTCTTTTAAAGAAAATGAATAAATGTCAAATCTATCATTTCCAAAAGCTCTTTTGCTTCTATATTCTAATTCATATCCATTAACGATTGATTGAATCTCAGAAATATCATTCGTCTTTTCATATTTCATTTTCATAATCATATATCCAGCACTAACAACCACGATACCTATCAAAATCATGACAATCATCTTATTGTATTTATTTTTCATTCTCTATTACACATCCAATGCTTTATCAACTAGTATTTTATTTAAAGCTCCTATTCCTTGGTTTAAGTAGGCCCAGTTATTTACAATACTAATGTTTTGGTCCTCGTCGCTTTACTCCTGTGGTTATTCCGTGCCTTTTGGGCGCGGACCCTCACAGGAAGCTGGGCAGGCTTTAGGTCGGCTTGTTGACAAAGTTGATAAATCAACTTTGAAACACCGCGACATCTGACCTTCAATCCATTTACTTCGTAAATGGTGATAGGTCATTATGGCACACCAGGAGAGAATCGAACTCCCATCTTAGGCTTCGGACACCTTTGTTTTACCACTAAACTACTGGTGCTAGTACTATATTACTATACTGTATTTGGTCCATGAAGCGTAGGGGTAGGAAGGTGTTTCCTAGGCCACTATCTATATATATTATTGAATTATTGAATTTAAAGGCTCCCTTATCATATTCTGGGAAAAATCCTTCCCCTGGTGCTACTAGTCCACCTACTATAGGTAGTCTGACCTGTCCTCCGTGAGTGTGGCCTGAGAATATGAAGTCTTCACTACCTTGGTAGTTATCTCTTACATTTTTGGAAAAATGGCTAAGTATGATGTTTATGCTTTCATCATCTTTCCTGTAATTTTCATATGAAAAATCAAACATACTTGTACCGTAAACATAAACTTTGTTGCCATTTATATTTAATCTCTCTCCCTCATTTTTAAGGTATGTGATGCCAAGTCTTTCAATTTCACTTAAGAATTTGTCAAGATTTGGTCCAGCTTCTTCGTGGTTACCTGTGATATAGTAGGTTTTTATGTTTAAGGACATTAGTTTTTCTAAAAAATATACAGATCTTTCAATTTTCTTATCAGTTCCATAGTCTATGATGTCACCTGTCAAGATGACAAGGTCTGGACTGAACTTTTTTATATTCCCTATGACTTCGTCAAGGTTTTTGATGGCATTTGAATGAAAATCTGTTATCTGGGTTATCTTTATGTGATTTTTTATTTTTTCTGATTTTAGTATAACTTTTTCTTCTTTTGCAACAAAACATTGTCTATCAACATATAAGGCTAAGCAAAGCCCTGCTAGT